>DATHNI010000415.1:0-11783 GCA_035486135.1 Acetobacteraceae bacterium | reverse complement strand
GTCAAAGGAAGTATTTGGAACACAGATAAGAAGGGATGAACACCGATAAGCGCGGATGACCGATTCCGTGGGCGCGTCTGTGGCCCAACTCGCGGCATAGCCGCTGGACCTCCGCACTTATCGGTGTTCATCCCTTCTTGTCTGTGTTCCCAATACTTCTTGAACCCGCAGACAGACTTGGACGATCGGGGTGAGCCGCCCGTTTCACGCTTAGGCAGCTTCGCTTGACCTCTGAGGAGGTTGTGCCGGCGAGGGCGATGCGCCTGACCGATAGAGGCTGCCTGGCCCTGGGTCCGGCAGCTTCTGTAATTCGGGTTTCTAAGGTTGTGGATTTTATATCAACTGCCCTGAACACTAATACCAGGTGCCCGAAAGAGTGACTCATCGGCGCAGCCTCTCCCGTCATGGCGGGCGAAGGCCCGCCATCCACGACTTCAGCGCTGTCAACAAGGAAAAGTCGTGGATGCCGACCTCCGTCGGCATGACGGATATGGCACCGTCCGTACGTCAGTCTTTCGGGCGCTTGGTATAAGACACGAACTGTGTCACCTTCGTCGTGAAGGGGGTGGGCACCGTCCGTGTGTCAACCATTTCGCGTTCTGGTAGAAGCATCCCGTCCGATCAGCGCTCCAGCCAAACACACTCGTTGCGATGGTGCTGCTTGATCGTGTCGACGGCCTCGTCTACCGAAAGTCCTTCGATCATTCTGGTGATGGTCGTAACCGACAGACCTGCGCCGCGGACTTCCATCAGGTCGCTCTCGCTCAGGACATCTTTGTTCACCCAGAGGGCGATACTCGACTGAGTGCCAATATGGCGCGCAAAGTCCTCGTAGCCGGAACGGGTCAGCGCAAAGAATACCATGAGATTCACCTGGGCGCAGGACTTCGGTACGCATGCTTTCCCTACCCTCTCCCGCTACCGCGGGAGAGGACTCGGTGCCTCCCCCAGATCCCACCAGATGCCCGCAAACGCCGCGATCCCCTCGCGCGCCGGAGCGATCAGCAAATGCTCGTCGGGCCCGTGCTGCTTGCAGCCGTTGTAGCTGTGCGGCACCCACACCAGCGGCACCCCCAGATGATCGACGAACACGTCGCCCGGCAGCCCGCCGGACGCGTTTGGGATGACCTGCACATGGCGTCCCAGCGTGCGTTCCATGCTGGCTACGGTCCAGCCGACCCAGGCATCCGCCGGATCGGTGCGGCTGGCCGGCATCCGCACGCCGGCATTCTCGATGCGAACATCCGCGAAACCCTCGGCATCCAGGTGACGCCGCAGCGCTGCCTCGAACGTCGCGGGGTCGGTGTCCACCGTGTAGCGGATCTGGCAATGCGCCCGCGCGTTGGGCGCCACGGCATTCACCGGGTTCTCCGGCCGCCCCGACACCATCGCCAGCACGATAAAGCTGTTCCAGCCGAAGATCTTCTCCGCCGAGGTCAGCCCCGGCTCGCCCCAGTCGGCATCGATCGACGCCGCCTCGCCGCCGCCGCCCACGGGACAGCCGGCCAGCACCGAGCGCACGCTGGCCGGCACACCGTTCGGCGGCAGCCAGTCGCGCACCAGGATCTTCCCCCGGCGGTCCATGATCGCGCCCAGCGCGTGGGTCAGCACCACGGCGGGATCTGTGGTCAGCCCGCCCCAATGGCCGGAATGCACGCCGCCCGGCCGCAGGTCCACCACCAGGTCGAAGTGGAACGTGCCCCGCGTTCCCGTCGCGATGGTCGGCACCTCAGGCATCACCCGCGGCCCGTCGCTGGCGATCAGCACGTCCGCCGCCAGTTTTGCCCCCTGCCCCGCGACGAACTCGCGCAGCCCGACGGAGCCGCGCTCCTCGCTGGTCTCCAGCACCAGCTTCAGGTTGAACCCCAGTCTGCCGTCGCGCTCCGCCAGCACGGCCTCGAGCGCAGACAGGTTCAGCGCGTGCTGGCCCTTGTTGTCCGCCGTGCCGCGGCCGTACCAGCGATCACCCTCCTGCGTCAGCGTCCAGGGATCGAGGCCGTCGCGCCACTGGTCGTTCAGCCCGCGCACGGTGTCGCCATGGCCGTAGGTGAGCACGGTCGGGCGCGCGGGGTCCTCGATCCGCTCGGCGGTCAGGATCGGGCCGAACCCGGCGCGCGGGTTGGCATGCACCTCGACGGTGAAGCCGAGTTGTTCCAGCCAGGGGCGGATCGCCTGGCCGAGGTAGCGCTGCACGTCCGCCTCGTGGCCCGGGTCCTGCGATGTACTGGGCACGGCCACCAGGCCCGCCAGGCGGTCGCGAAAGCCATCGCCATCGAAGAACGCCAGTGCGCGCGTGATGGCGCCTTCGCGAGTTGCCATTAACCCCTCTCCGTCGCATTCGTTGAGGGGGACGCTATACCGAGCGCGTAACATCGCTGCAAATCCGTCGGGGCATGACGTCCGCGCGAAGCAGAACATCCAGGCAAAGCAAGACGCCCAGGCGGGACTGGACAGCAGCGCAGACTCGGCGCGGGCAAGTCTGGCATCGGCCGCTGATCGATCGCGCACCGGACGAATCCCTCGATCACGCCGGGACGCGCGGTTCGCAGTGCGGCATCACGCAAACGAGGGCGTCGCAGCCGGCGGCGCGCAAGGCAGATCTCGAATTGTCGTGACCCCGATCCGGTCCTTGTGATCGGCATCGGCTGCGCGGTCCGGTTAGCCAGTGTGTCATGCTCGGTGCCGATCGCATCCGGCTTCCAAAGCATGGGGGCAGCACATGGCGTTGGCACAATACACCGGCCGCAAATCGCTCCAGGCGATCGCCGCGAGCGCCGACAGCGACGGCAAGGGCCTGACACAGACGCTTGGCCCGGTCTCGCTGATCGGGCTGGGTATTGGCTGCATCATCGGCGCGGGTATCTTCGTGCTCACCGGCAAGGCGGCCGCCAGCTATGCCGGCCCGGCGATCTCGTTGTCGTTCATCCTGTCCGGTGTCGCCTGCGCGTTCGTCGGCCTGTGCTATGCCGAACTGGCGGCGATGATCCCGGCGTCGGGCAGTGCCTATACCTACGCCTACGCCACCGTCGGCGAGATCTTCGCCTGGATCATCGGCTGGGACCTGATCCTGGAATACGGCATGGGCGCGGCGACCGTCGCGGTCGGCTGGTCCGGCTATTGCGTCAGCTTGCTCGACAGTTTCGGCATCCATATCCCGCCGCAATGGGCGCAGGCGACCGGCGACGTGGTGAAGCTCGCCGATGGTTCATCGGCCACCGCCATCTGCAACCTGCCGGCCGTGCTGATCGTCCTGGTGCTGACCGGCCTGCTGATGATCGGCACGAAGGAATCGACGCGCGTCAACAACATCATGGTCGCGTTCAAGCTGTTCGTGGTCGGCGTCGTCATTGTCGTCGGCGCGTTCTATGTCCAGCGGGCGCATTGGACGCCGTTCATCCCGGCCAACACGGGCAGCTTCGGCAGTTTTGGCTGGAGCGGCATCCTGCGCGGCGCCTCGGTGGTGTTCTTCGCCTATATCGGCTTCGACGCCGTTTCGACCGCCGCGCAGGAGGCCAGGAACCCGCAGCGTGACATGCCGGTCGGCATCCTCGGTTCGCTGATCATCTGCACGATCCTCTATGTCCTGATGGCACTGGTGATGACCGGCATGGTGCCTTACCAGAAACTCGGAGTCGCCGATCCGGTGGCGGTGGCGATCGACGCGACCGGCATCGGGTGGCTGTCGGTACTGGTGAAGTTCGCCGCACTTGCCGGGCTGACGACGGTGATCTTCGTCCTGCTGTTTGGCCAGGCGCGCATCCTTTTTTCGATCGCGCAGGACCGGCTGTTGCCGGCGTTCTTCAGCACGGTGCACCCGCGGTTTCGCACGCCGTTCGCCAGCCAGGCACTGATCGGCGTCGTGGTGGCGCTGATCGCGGCAGCGTTCCCGATCGGGCTGCTGGGCGAGATGGTCAGCATCGGGACGCTGTTCGCCTTCCTGCTGGTGTGCATCGCGGTGATCCATTTGCGGCGCAGCTCGCCCCGTACGACGCGTCCCTTCCGCACACCTGCCGTGCCGTGGGTGCCGCTGTTCGGCATTGGGTTCTCGTTGCTGCTGATGCTCGGCCTGCCCCTCGCCACATGGGTGCGGCTGGTGGTGTGGCTGGCGATCGGACTGGCGATCTATTTCGGCTACGGCCACCGCCATAGCGCGGTGCCCGCGGCGCCGGCCGAATGACGGGTTGATCTCATCCGCCGTTGGGTGCGCCGCGCCGATGTCTCTTCGATCGCATGGGTACAGATACAAGCTGTCGGTTCAGCCAATCCCATCATGGCCGCCCCTCAGTGGTTCTCTGCGGTTCTCCGCCATCCTCCGCTATGATTATTGGCGTACCAGACAGGACGCACAGCCGGCGCGGCGTGAGGCCACGGCCGTGCCTGCCGCTCATCCGAGTCATTCAACGCGGAGGATGGCGGAGGCTCGCCGAGAGCCGCGGAGGCGGTCTCGTCGATCGCCCGCCTACGACATTCCCGCGCAAGGGAGGCCGCAACCAAAATCGGTCTCTGCTCGCTCTTTGATGACGAGCGCCGAAGCGGAAGTACGACCCGCACAATTCGTATCGACCCTTGACGCCTGCCGCCAATCCGTCGAACGTTCCGCAACACTAGCGGGCGCACGTCGAAGCAACACACCCCGCGCCGCGTTATCGTCGTGCCAAACAAACAAGAACTCGACGACTGGGAGGCAAGAATGCTGGAACACCTGGAGCGTCAGGAGTCGCTGACGCCCAACCAATGGAAGATCTTCGCCGCAGCGACGATCGGCGACATGCTCGACTTCTTCGACTTCTACCTGATCGGCTTCGTCCTGGCGTTCATCGTCGGCGGCTGGCACCTCACCTATGGGCAGTCCGGCGCGATATTGCTCTCGTCCGGCATCGGCGCCCCGTTGGGCTCGCTGTTCTGGGGCTGGATGGCCGACCGCATCGGCCGTCGCAAGGTGATGATTCTCACCGTGTTGAACTTCTCCATCGCAACCGGCGCGATGGCGTTAACCCCGCAATACGGCTGGTTGTTCCTGTCGGTCTGCCGGTTCTTCGTCGGGATGGGTGTGACCGGCCTGTACACCGTCGATATCGCGATCGTGCAGGAGTTCGTACCGGCGAAAAAACGAGGCTGGATCACCGGCCTCACCACCAGCCTGCTGCCGGCGGGCACGTTGCTCGGAGCCCTGGCCGGCGCATTCCTGGAACCGTCGGTCGGCTGGCGCGGCCTGTTCGTGGTGGGCCTGGTCCCGGCACTGTTGACCCTGCTGATCCGCGCCTGGGTGCCGGAGTCGCCGCATTGGCTGATCGGCAAAGGCCGCGTGGACGAAGCGCGCCGCTCGCTCGCCTGGGCGTTGCAGGTCGATCCTGCCTCGATCCAATTGCCCACGACCGTCGCGGCGACCGAAACGGTGCAGTGGCGCGAGGTGTTCAAGTACCCGCGCAGCCTGGCGGCGGCCTGCCTGACCGGCATCAGCCAGACCGGCACCGTCGGGCTGAGCCTGTGGATGACGACGCTGTTCGTGCTGGTGCTGAAGGTCAATCCGAACCAGGCGTCGTATCTGATCATCTGGGTCGGCGTGGTCTCGATCTTCGGGCGGCTGTTTTGCTCGTGGATGTCCGACGCGATGGGCCGCCGCCCCGCCGTGGTGGTAAGTTGCGTGATCGGCGCGGCGACGATGTCGGCCGCGGGGTACCTGAACAGCACCTATATCGGCGGCGTGTCGGTGTTCTATGCGATGATCCTGGCGCAGAGCTTCTTCGGCAGCGGCAATTACGCGATCGTCGGTCCGTACATGGCCGAGATCTGGCCGTCGCGGTTGCGCGCCAGCGGGATGGGCATCGGCTACGGCTTCGGCAATCTGGGAAAATTCATCGGCCCGGCCGGGCTGGCGGTGATCGCGGGTTCCAACAACTTCGTATCGCCGAAGGCGACGCTCGACGCGCTGGTTCCCGCGATGAATTACTTCGGCTTCTGGTATCTCGTCGCTGCCGCGGCGATCTGGTTCATCGGGATCGAGACCAGAGGGCGCACGATCGGAGAGATCGACAGCACGCTGACCGCGCCGCCCACGGTGGAACTGGCGCCCGAGGTGGTGACGCGATAGCAAGTGGGTCACCGGCCGGCGGTGGCCGACCCACCTGGATGGAACCGCGAGGTCATCGCGCGCCAGAATCAGACTCCCCCTCCCTCAAGGGGAGGGGGAGTCTGATTCTGGCGTCGCCGCGGCCGGCCTCACTGCTGCGGTTTGTCTCCGATCGGGACAGGCCTCCACCATGGCGCGGCCAGCCCGTGCAAACGCCCGTTCAACACCAGGCCCGTCACTACGACCGCGCCAAACGCAGCGGCGCGCGCCCAGACCGGTCCCGCTGGGTCCCCGGCCGCCCCGAATCCGGCCGCCCAGAATCCGGCCGTCCGCAATCCGGCCGTCCAGAATCCGGCCACCGACGATCCGGTCGTCCAGGACATCGCCAACGCGGCTGCCAGCCCGGCGAGCGTGATCCCCGCCATCGCCAGCCCGTTGCGCAGCGGACGCAGCGGCCCGGTCCCCACCGCGCGGCCGTTCACCCACAGCGAGTACGGTGCGACCAGCACCTGCGCGCCGCACCAGACAAGCACCGCCTGTATCGCGCTCGCCGGCCGCAGCCATGCCACGCCGGCCAGCGTCGCCGCCATGCACGCGACATTGCCGGCCAGTGCGCGCCCGGTCTGGCCGCGCGCCACCACGGCGACGCCCGCGGGGAACATCAGCATCAGCACCGCCATCAGCGCGATCAGCGGCTCGGCTGCCAGCGCGGACGCACTCCAGGCGGGTCCAAGCAAACGGTGAACCACCGTCGGCAGGCCCAGCGCCATCGCCCCGCACACCGGCAGAATCACCGTGCCGCTATGCGCGAGCAACCGGTCCACGGCGGCACGCAGGGCCACCACGTCGTGCTGGCGCTCCGCCAGCACGGGCAACATCAGGCGCCACAGCGCAGTCGAGCAAAGCTCGCGCACCGTATCGACCAGGCGAAAGGCCATGTGGGTTTCGCCCAGTGCGGTCGCGCCGGCGGTGCCCCCGAGTAACAGCGCGAACAGCCGATAGCGCGCGGCCAGCACCAGCGTGCTGGCGGTCAGCGGCACCCCGACATGCAGCAGGGCGCGCACCGGCTGCCAACGCCACACCGCGCGCGGACGCCAGCCGGCGCGCAGCAGCAGGGCGAGCGCTCCGGCCGCCGAGGTCACGAACTGCTGCGCCACCGGTGCCCAGGCCCCAGCGCCACCGAACGCCGCCGCGATCCCGGCCGCGGTGCCGATGCCCTGACCGATGATCGCTCGCCCGGCCAGCACACGATAGGCGCGTCGCCGTGTCAGCAGCCCTTGGATCACCCCGCCGGCGCCGATCAGCGGCAACGGCAGCGCCAGCAGGGCGGACATCGCGACCAGGCGGGAGTCGTGCAGGCTGGCGGCCACCAGCCACCCGGCCGCGGCCTGCACCACCGCGCACAGCCCGCCCACCGCGACCGAGGTCCAGAACGCGCTGGCTGCCATCGCATCATCGACCTCTGCGCGCTGCACCAACGCATCGGCGAACAGCGCATTCACCCCAACCCAGAGCATCACGTGCAACGCGACCGCGGCGGCGCCGATGCCGAACTCGCTGGGGCCGATCAGCCGGGCGACGATGAAGGCCGAGGCGAAGGACAATCCTCCGGCGACCGCCGCCTCCAGCCCGGACCAGAAGATGTTGCGGGTTGCCGCGGGCGTCATGCGCGGGCCGCTGGCCCGCGGCGACGATCGGGGGGATCGTCGCCGGACGACGGCTTATACCAGCCCGCGAATTGGTTGACGCACGGACAGGTGACCACCCCGTCATGCCGACGAAGGTCGGCATCCACGATTTGCCTTTCGCGGGCAGCAAAGTCGCGGATGCCGACCTGCGTCGGCATGACGGGGTGAGGCGCGGCCGATGAGTCAGACATTACGCTGCTTGGTATTACGCGCCAGTGCGATGCCGCCCAGCAATGCCACGACGGGCGTCAGCAACATGACGCGGCTGCCATAGCGGTGGTGTGGCGTGGAGAGCCCTCCGGCGATGAAGGCGTTGGCCAGCACCGCGAGCAAGGCCGCGGCAGCGAACCCGGCGGCGATGTGGCGGCGGCGAAACGCCACCATCAGCACGAGTTCGCACCCGCCGAGGCCGCCCAGCGCGACGGTCGCATGCAACGTCTGCATCCAGCCCGGAACAGAGAGCCCGTCCTCGGTCTGCCGCGCAGCGGCGTAGGCAGCGCGTTCGAAGCGGGGAAAATCCCGGTCGATCCAGGGCGTTACGGTGGTGGGACAGGCGTGCAATTCGTCACCGCTGGCGAAATTGCCAAGCTGGAGGAAGCCGTTGTGCAGCCACGCGGACAACTCGGCCCCTGGCTCCGCGCGAATGGCGGCGACGATGATGGCGTCGGCGTCGGCGGAGACGCGCTTGTGGCCGCCGGCGACCACGATCGGGCTGTCGGGCAGCCAGAGGAACTGGTCGGAGGTCGGCGGGAAACGGTCGAGATAGGGACACAACCGCCAGCCGGCGCCAGGGCAGTCGCGGCGCAGCACGTCCATGCCGGGGCCGTCGTAGATCACGCGCGCCAGCAGGAACACGTTGCCGAACGGGGACAGGGCGGCGCGGCCGTGTCCGGCAAGGTTGACCGCGACCAGCGCGGCCATCGCCAGCAGCGGCGGCGCGGCGAGCAGCATGCGGCCGGCTCGACCCAGCGCTGTGACCGCGCCCAGCGTCCGGCGCAGCGGCGTCAGGAGCAGCAGCAGGGCGAGCGACAGCGCCACGCTGGATTGCTGCGCGGCGATCATGAACGCGGAGAACAGTACCAGCCAAGCACGTTCGGCGCGTGACAGGTGCTCTGGGGTGAACAGCAGCAAGGCCAGCGTCAGGACCAGCAGCGGCGTAAAGATGTCCGGCATGAGCTGCGAGGCGAACCATGGCAGCGCGGTTGTGCCGGCGAGGATGGCGACGAGCGGCAGCAGCCACCAGGGCGATGCGGCGGGCAGCAGGACTCGCCGCACGAGATGCAGAGTGTAGGCGGCCAGCAGGGCCTGGGCAGCGATGGCGGGCCAGGTGGTCAGCGTCATGTGCAGCGGCAGCAGGAACAGGCTGTAGAACACCGGGCGGTCCCAGCCGAGGTAGCGATGTACCGCCTGCGACAGGTAGGTGCCGGTGTCGTCGAACACGATCGGGTAGCCGTTCCACAGCGCCGGCCACAGCAGCAGCACCGCGGAGAGGATGATGGCGATTGTGGCATCAAGCCTCCGCCGCGGCTCGGGGGGGTGGTCCGTTGGTTGGTGCCGCGCCTTGGCGGGCCGGTTGGGTGCCCAGGCTTGGGTGACCGCGGCGGAGACGAGGGGGCGTGCTTGCAAAGGGTGGACGCCGACCCTCGCGCCAGGCGTCCGGCGGTAGGCGTGGGCTGGCGGGCGGGCCTTGTGCTCGTGGGTGTTGCAAAGGCTTGAGAAGCGGCCTGTGACCTCGTGGTGGGGGTTGCAGCAGGACGATTCACGCCAACACAGCGCGCATATCGGGTCGGGCGGCAATGGCCCTTTCGGCACACTATCGTAACGCGATCGCCCGGCTCGGTTGCTGGCCATGGGCGCATCGTGGGCGGGAATTGGTGAAGGAAGGTTTTACGCGCGCGCCGGCCCGGTCAGCCTGACCCTCGCCCTCGCCCTCGCCATCGGCATCGCCATCGGCATCGGCATCGCCATCGCCATCGGGGCAACGGCGCCTGGCGTCGGCCCGCGGCACAGCCCAACCCTGCATAGCCAAGGAGGTTTCTTAAAACCCTAACGCTACGCGCCGGTCATTGCCGCGGCGCAGGTTGCGATACCGGGCCAGCGCCAGCAGCGGAAAATACAGCCGATAGCCGTGGTAGCGCAGGTAGAACACGCGCGGGAAACCAACTGCGGTGTAGGGCAACTCCGACCACTCGCCGTCGGGCCGCTGGGTCCGCGCCAGGTACGCCACGCCGCGGGCCACCGCCGGATGGTCCGCCGCGCCGGCGGCCATCAGGCCCAGCACCGCCCAGGCGGTCTGGCTCGGCGTGCTCTCGCGGTAGCGGCCATGCGGGGCGTCGCCGTAGCTTTCCTCGTCCTCGCCCCAGCCGCCGTCGTCGCGCTGCACCGAGGCCAGCCAGTCCACCGCGCGCACCACCATCGGATCGCCGGACGGCACCGCGGCGGCGTTCAGCGCGCACAGCACCGACCATGTGCCGTAGATGTAGTTCGTCCCCCACCGGCCGAACCAGCTTCCGTCCGGTTCCTGGTCTCGCCGCAGGAACTCCAGCGCGCGGGCCATCACGTCGTGCTCCGGCGGCATGCCGATCTGCGCCAGGAAGGAGACGCAGCGCGCCGTCACGTCGGCGGTCGGCGGATCGAGCAAGGCGCCGTGGTCGGCGAACGGGATGTGGTTGAGGTGGAGGTGGGTGTTCTCCGGCTCGAAGGCGCCCCATCCGCCGTCCAACGGGCCGCCGCCGGAGGATTGCATGCCGATGATCCACTCGCGGGCGCGGTCGATCGCCGGGGCGAAGGCGGGGTCGCCGTTGCGATGCAGCAGCATGCCGACCACGGCGGTGTCATCCACGTCGGGGTAGTGCGGATTGGCATATTGGAAGGCCCAGCCGCCGGGACGCAGCCCACGGCGGCGCACCGACCAATCGCCCACCACGTCCAGCACCTGTTTGCTGCGGAGCCACGCGCAGGCGGCATCCGTGGAGTCGCCCGCTTCCGCCATGGCGTGGCCGGCCAGGCCGGTGTCCCACACCGGCGAGAGACACGGCTGACAGTACGCCATGTCGGATTCGTCCGCTGCCGTGGGCGGGCCGGCCCGGCGAAAGGCGCGGTCAGGCGTCGGCACCAACAGCTTGCGCACCGCCTGCCAGGCGATGGCGGCGTCGGGATGGTCCGGCTTGTAGCCCAGCGTGTCGAACATCATCACGCTATTGGCGATGGCGGGATAGATGCCGCCCAGGCCGTCATCCCCATTCAGTCGTTCCGTGACGAAGGCTACGGCCTTGCGAATGGCGCTATCGCGGCCGCGGCGAGGAAGCAGTGGCTGGGCGGCCCGCAGGACGGTATCGACGCCCTTGAAGAACCGGCCCCAGGCGGACCGGTATGGCCCGCGGATCCAGTCGCGCACCTGGTCCGGCGCCGTGCAGAACAACTCCCGCACCTGCACGTTGCGCGGGTTGCGGGCGACCGGCCGGAGCGCCATCAGCACCAGCAGCGGCACGATGACGGTGCGCGACCAGTACGACACCTTCGACAAATGGAACGGAAACCACAGCGGCAGGTGCATGATCTCCAGCGGCATCACCGGCACCGCGCGCCACGGCACCTGGCCGAACAGCGCGAGCTGCGCTCGGGTGAAGACGTTGGTGCGTTCCGCCCCCCCGGCGTCCAGGATCGCCGCGCGAGCACGCGCCATGTGCGGCGCGTCCGGGTCGTCGCCGATCGCTTTCAGCGCGTAGTACGCCTTGACGCTGGCCGACAGGTTGAATGCGCCGTCGTGAAACAGCGGCCAGCCGCCATGCGCACCCTGGATCGACCGCAGGTAAATGCCGATCTTCGCCTCCAACGGGGCATCGATGCGGTCGAGGAAATGCTCCAGCAGCACGTATTCGGCTGGGATGGTGGCGTCGGCCTCCAGCTCGAACAGCCAGTGGCCGTCGGGGTGTTGGCGACGCGCCAACGCATCGGCGGCGCGGCGCACCGCATCGGCCAGGGTGTCGTCGGTCGGAGGTTGGGCAATCGGCGTGTCAGGCATG
>DATHNI010000414.1:0-5547 GCA_035486135.1 Acetobacteraceae bacterium | reverse complement strand
CCTGCACTTGGGCTACGCGGGCAGACAGCGCATCCACCTTCGCGACGATGCGGCGCTGTTCGGCGAGCGGTGGCAGTTCAATCTTCGTATCTTCGAACCTGCCCTTTGTTACGTGCGCGAGTCCCGCACCTCCATGCGCGTTCCCAATGAGTTCATCAAGTTTGACATTAATAGCACATCTAAAGAAATTTTTGTCAATGCACGCTTCATCCAATACTACACGGAAAATATGTTGATTAAGGATTGCGGTGGGGCCGGACCATATTAGCGCCCCAAATGATATGCCCGGCGTTCCGGACCATGCAAATAGAAGCTCACCGGTCTGGAACGATGAATTTCCGGTCAATCACTGAGTCACAGTAATTGAATTCTGCATCAGGGCGGTTCAAATTTTGGATACGGATAAATGGTAATCCCTGTTTGACCCAATCAGTTGGCTTGAATGCCATGCCATTGATCAGGCTGCAAAGGTCTCCAATTGGCGCAGTGCTCCAGCCTGCCGGCAACGTCACTCTGCAGCCTCCGAAAGTACCGGTTCGACGGCCGTTCCGGCCAGTTCATCTGCCAAAGCGCGCACCTCCTCCAACGCCGCCGACAAATGCCCGGCGATCGCCTCGGCGATTTCGCCGGCAAGCGCGCCCACCAGTTCGGGAAGTCTTTCGGCATGCCAGACGGCGACAGGGTGGGCTCGAAGCATCCGTTTGCCTTCGGTTAACCCTTCCGCACCTATAATGCATCAGACCGCGAGCGGCTTCGGCCGTGGCAAGCAGGCGACGAGGGAGCGATCGATGGCCATCATGTGGCGCGAAGGGTTGACGATCGACCATGGACCGATCGACCGGGACCATCACACCCTGATCGCGATCATCAACACATTCGAAACTGTGGAGCCGGGGCCGGACGCCGCGGCCAGGCTCGCCGATGTCATCGGCGAACTGGAAAAGTATGGCAGCACCCATTTTGCCCGCGAGGAGCGGTTGCAGCGCCTTGTTGCATTTCCGTTCGCCGAGGCGCACGGCACGCAGCACCGGCACCTGATGCGCAGCCTCGACCAGGCGCGGGCGGAACTGGCGAGGACGGCGTCAGGCAAGGACCTCGCCGTGTTCCGCGAACATATGTGCGGGTTTCTGAATGACTGGCTGATCGACCATATCATCAAGACCGACCTGATGATGAAGCCTTACGTGAAGGCGATGGCACCGCACGCCGAACTGCTTGGATCCCTGCACGCGGCGGTGCGAGCGATGGACGAACAGAAGCGCTGAGCGTGGCGCCCTGCATATCAAGGGCCAGCCCAACACCGCCGGTGCATGAGGCACTGGCGATCATGCGGGACGAGACCGGCACCGCGATCGGCGAGCGCTGCCTCGCCGCGCTGCTGTTTGCCGGAGTTGGCGTTGGGACCGGGCGCACTGGTTGGCGAAACCTGATCCGCCGGGCGCGGCAGATGGTCGCGGCATCGAAGGTCGCGTCTCGGGTGTGGCCGATGGTCGCCGCGTGCCGGGCCGCGTCTCCGGGCGAGGCAGATGGTCGCCGCGTGGCGGGCCGCGTCTCATTTTTTCGTTGTATTCACGCACCCAACACGTTACTTGCACGCTACGGGACAGAGGAATGAGGAAGCGCGCCGTGGCGACAATGGATCAATATGTGGATATTGCCGACGCCTGCTACGGCTCACCAGCGGATCCCAAGCAGCCGCCCAGCGGATTCAAAATTCAGAAGTGGGAATGGGCTACCTGGTATGGCGACGGTTACCAGGGCGGGATCTTCTCCAGTTCCAGCGAAGTGGTCGTCGGTTTCTCCGGCACCAAGGGCGGCGTGACAACCGCGCCTGTTTCGCAGAACTCCGGCAACGTCCGCCTGGGCGTGAACGTCATTCCGAACATGGCGGGCAGCGCGTTCGCCATGGTCGAATGGGCACAAAAGAATTACAAGGCCGTGCCGATCTCGATCGTTGGCCATTCGCTCGGCGGCGCGCTGGCCCAGGTGGTCGGCAACTGGGCCGGGGTTCCCTTCATCTGCCTCAATGGCCCCGGCATGGTGTCGCACCTGAAAATGTCGGCGTTCAATATCTTCAAGCCGATGCAGATGTTCCGTTCGGCGACCGGGAAGAACACCTCTGATACGGTCGGTATCTGCTTTACCGTCAAAGGCGATGTCATCGCCGAATTCGGCTATCACGTCGGCTACGAAATAGTCGTGCCGCGCCTGAATACCAACATGTCGGCGCACGGCCTGTGGGCCGTTGGCGCAGGCATCAACGCCAAGGGATTCGGCAAGTCGCAGCCTCGCGACATCCTCAGCACCTGGCCCAAATAGGCCGGCCGCCGCCAGGACGATGGGAAGCGGCCCGCACGCCGACCTGGCGTGCAGGCCTTGTGCACCAGCCGAGGAACGTTGCTGTCGCGTGGCGTCCCGCGGCGCGCTTTATACCAGCCCGTTAGAGTAATGACTCACGGACAACGCGGCACACGCATCCCGTGTCATGGCCGGCGAAGGCCGGCCACCCACGACTTTGCACCGTGGCACGAAGGAAAGTCGTGGGTGGCCGGCCTTCGCCGGCCATGACACGGAAAGTTTGGCGTTACACGTTGAAGCGGAACAGCAGCACGTCGCCGTCCTTCACGACGTACTCCTTCCCCTCCACCCGCATCTTCCCCGCCTCCTTCGCCCCCTGCTCCCCCTTGCACGCAACGAAGTCGTCATACGCGATCGTCTCGCACGCGATGAAGCCGCGTTCGAAATCCTTGTGAATCACCGCTGCGGCCTGCGGCGCCTTGGTGCCCGCCACGATGGTCCAGGCGCGCGTCTCCTTCGGACCGACGGTGAAATACGTGATCAGCCCGAGCAAGTCGTAACCGGCGCGGATCACCCGGTCCAAACCGCTGTCGTGCAATCCCAGCCCTTCCAGGAACTCCGCGCGATCCGCTTCCGGCAGTTGCGCCACCTCCGCCTCGATCGCCGCGGAGATCACCACGACGCGCGCGCCCTCGGCCTTCGCCCGCACCTCCACCTTCGCGGAGAACGCGTTGCCGTCTGCCGCCGCACCTTCCTCGACATTGCAGACATACAGCACCGGCTTGGAGGTCAGCAGTTGCAGCCGCCGCACCGCTTCCTCCTGCCCCGGCGGGATCGCGGTGCGCGCGGGGCGGCCGGCCTGCAACGCCGCCACCAGAGGCTCCATCAGCGCCACAGCCGCGACGCTGTCCTTGTCGCCACCACGGGCTTTCTTCTGCGCCGCATACAGCCGCTTCTCCAGGCTTTCCAGATCGGCGAGCATCAACTCGGTCTCCACCACCTCGGCGTCGCGGATCGGGTCGATCGAGCCTTCCACGTGCGTGACGTCGGGGTCCTCGAAGCAGCGCAGCACGTGGATGATGGCGTCCACCTCGCGGATGTTGGCGAGGAACTGGTTGCCCAGGCCCTCCCCCTTCGAGGCGCCGCGCACCAGGCCGGCGATGTCGACGAACTCCAGCGAGGTGGGGATGATCTTGGCCGACTTGCCGATCGCCGCCAGCACGCCCAGCCGAGGATCGGGCACGGCGACGCGGCCGACATTCGGCTCGATGGTGCAGAACGGATAGTTAGCCGCCTGCGCCGCGGCGGTGGCGGTCAGCGCGTTGAACAGGGTCGATTTGCCGACATTGGGCAGGCCGACGATGCCGCAGTTGAAACCCATCTATTTCGGCCCCTGCACCAGTAGCGCAACGCGCGTCATGAAGTCCTCGGGTTTCCCCTCCACCAGCAGCGGCGCCGCGTCAGCCACCGCGTCCAGCACCGGCAGCAGCCAATCCCGATCTTCCTTCACAAAGTCACCCAGCACGTGGCCCAGCACGCGCGCCTTGTCGCCGGGATGGCCGATTCCCAGCCGCACCCGCCAATAGTCGGGCGAGCCCAACTGCCGGTCCATCGAGCGCAAGCCGTTATGCCCGGCCGCCCCGCCGCCGCGCTTCACCCGAACCTTGCCGGGCACCAGGTCCAGTTCGTCATGAAACGCGGTGATCGCCTCGATCGGCAGCTTGTAGAATGCCACCGCCGCCTGCACCGACTCGCCGGAGGCGTTCATATAGGTCTGCGGCTTCAGCGCGAGGATCTTTTCTCCCCCGACGCTGCCCTCCGACACCAGCCCCTTGAAACGCTGCCGCCACGGCGAGAAGCCGTGGCGGATCGCGATCGTGTCCAGCGCCATGAAGCCGATGTTGTGCCGGTTCCGGGCCATCCCCGGCTCCGGATTGCCGAGTCCGACCCAGAGCAGCATGGCGACCCCCTTGGGGCGCTAGCCTTTCTTGCCGGGCTGGCGCGTGCCGCCGGCCGCAGGCCTGGCACCGGCCGCCGGGGCCCGAGCGCCACCTGCCGGGGCAGCCGCCGCACCGGGCGCCGCCGCGCCGGGCGCTGCCGCCGCCGCGCCGGGCTCGGCGGCGACCTCGACTGCCTTGGTGGGCGGCGCCACGGTAGCAATGACGAAGTCTCGGTCGGTGATCGCCGGACGGGCGTGTTCGGTGCCCTTCAGGTCGTGCCAGCGCACGTTGTCGTTGAAATCGAGGTCCGCCAGGTTGGCCTCGAATTGCTCCGGGATCTGGTCCGGGTCGCAATAGACCTCCACCGCGTGGCGGATGACGTTCAGCACGCCGCCGCGCTTCAGGCCGGGGCTCAGGCCCTCGTTGTCGAAATGCACCGGCACCGCGACGCGGATCGGCTCGCCGGGGGCCAGGCGCTGGAAGTCCACGTGTTCCGGCGCATCGGTGACCGGGTGGAACTGGACGTCGCGGATCAGTGCCCGCGTGGCGTCGCCGTTCACCTTGATCTCGTAGAGGCGGGACTGCCAGCCGGCGCGTTGCAGCTCGCGCAGCACGGCGCGGGGCTCCAGCGCGATCAGGCTGGGGGGGACGTGGGCACCGTAAACTACCGCAGGCACCTTGCCTGCGCGCCGGGTCGCCCGCGCTGCCCCCTTACCTGCGCGCGCGCGTGCCTCGGCCTCGATCGTGACAACATTGGCCATGGTTCGCTCCTGACGGAAAACGCCGGCCTCCAGGGGTGCCGGCGCGGGGCGGGGTTTAGCCGAGGGAGGGGGCTGGGGCAAGGCGGGCGGCGGCAGGACAAGCGAGTGAAGGAAGCAAGGCCAGGGCTCCGCCCTGGACCCCGTCAAGGGGCTTTGCCCCCTGAACCCCCAGCAAAGGCAGCGCCTTTGCAATCCATTCGTTGGAGAGGCTGGACGGGAGGGGGGACCTGCACCGCGTCTTGCTTGCTGCCTGACCGACGATCGTCGGTCAGGCAGCGACCACGACTCGGCGCAGGTGCCCCCTCCCGTCCAGCCTCTCCAGTAAAGGGTTCCAAGCGCTCCGCCCTTGGCGGGGATCCAAGGGGCAGAGCCCCTTGGTGGGGGCCAGGGGGTACAGACCGGCTACATTGGTAACACTTTAGACCGGTGCCCGGTCTAAAGTGTTACCAACGTGCCCGCTTGCAGAGGGCAAAGCCCCTGGCCTTGCTTCCTTCACCCGATTGCCCGGGGTCAGGCCACCTCGTCGGTGAAGACCTTGAAGCTGGCCA
>DATHNI010000413.1:0-7347 GCA_035486135.1 Acetobacteraceae bacterium | reverse complement strand
TTGGTCCCGCGCCGTGGTTCGGCGTCCCCGGACGGGGCCTAATGGGAGAGCGAGACCGTGCCGGTCCGTCGCAGCGTCTCGTGGCGCCTGGCGGCGCTGGGCGACGTCTTTCAACCTGTCGGCAGTGCTTATTGTCTGTTTGTTCTAATGACTGTTTTGAGTTATGATAACTAATACACGATGATTGGAGCAACTTTTGACCCGCGCAGACACTTTGCCTCGCATCCGGCCGCGCCACGGCCTGCTCGGAACAGCCCACCTCCGACTGTCTGACGTCTGCCCGGCTCGATCCGCCAACCGTCGATCATGATTATGGAAGCGCTTCGGCTGTTCAACACGCTGCTGTCGATGCTTGGCGAGTTGCGCCAGCCGTTGGCGAACCTGGTGATGAAGCCGCTGCTGACGGTCGGCCTGTTGCTCGGCCTCTACGCCGGTTGGCATGTGCGCCACGAGGGCGATTTGCTTGCCGGCTGCGCGTCGCGTTCATCGACACAAGGGCGAACCGCGAGGCCGAGCGACGGGGGCTGGTCGCTGCCCTCATGCAGGCACAGTTGCACCAATACGCAACGAGCAGCCAGTTGATCGACCAGATGCTCGGGACGGTGATCGCGCAGGCCGCAGGGGTGGCGCGCGTTCGGCTTGCGGTGATCCACAACGGGGTGAGCGGCGTGACCGGCATCAGCATGCTGCGTCACGACGTTGTCAACGCGGTTGCGCCACCCGGCCGGGCCGCCGGCGAGATGGTCATCAATCAGCCGCTGTCAACGTGGAGCGAACTTCTACCGGCGTTGCTCGCCGGCAAGTGCCAGGTGGTGGTGGCGGCGGATGTCAACAATTTTGCATTACGTACGCGGATCCAGATGCTTGGCGTCAATACCAACCTGACCTGCCCGGTGACTGATATTGAAGGGAAGTTGCTCGGCGCGACATTCACGGATTGGGATGTAGGGGATCAGGCGCCGGCAGGCGAGCAATTGCAGGCAATCATCGATTTCAACCAGCGCATTGGCGGGCAGGTCGCCTCCGTGCTCAATTTGCGAAGTCTCGTCGCGCCGCCCGGTGCTCAATCCGCCGCCTGGTAGAGGCGCCATGTCATGTGCGCAGTGGTTCCGTTGACTGGGTGTTATGGCCCACGGCGCACATGAAGCGGAGGAGATTCGTAGCGTCCATGCCGACTGCCTGGTTCGCAGTGTCTCACAAGATTTCGGAAGCGAGCTAGTACCCACTATCGGTAGAGCGCGAGTCATGCGGTTTCACCTGTCATTGCGAGGAGCGAAGCGGTCCTCGCAACGACAGGTATGGCGTGACGATTCCGGGAACAATCGAATCAATTGGGGCGGGTCACAGCTCCCTGTGTCATGGCCGGCGAAGGCCGGCCACCCACGACTTTGCTGCTGGCAGCAAGAGAAGACGTGGGTGGCCGGGCCAAGCCCGGCCATGACACAGGGCTTTGCGACGCGGCTGGTTGAAGCACTTATCTCCCTCCGGCCCCTAAGGTTCATAAAGAACGTCACCTGATCCGTGGGTCGCGTTGATGCGTCATTGGGGGCGGTAGCTTTGTGAACCTTTGCCCGACTTCCTGAACTTTGTGAGACGCTGGCGCGGGAGCGGGCGGCACCAACCGTACGAATCTCCCCCGGACGGGCGTGCAGCCAGGCATCCTCCCCGATGACGGGGGTTGCCGGCGGGGGCCTCGGCCGCCACAACGCGCGTGCCATGGCAGACATCGGGATCGCGCCGCCGCCAACCGCGCGGCAACGACGCTGGAGCCTGGCGGCAGCCATCGCTTCGGTCACGGTGTTCGGCGTCAGCATCGGCCTCAGCACGCCCCTGCTGTCTCTGCTGCTGGAAGCACGCGGCGTTGACCCGACGGTCAACGGATTGAACGCAGCCGCGGTGTTCGCCGGCGTCATCGTTGGGCCATTGCTGACGCCACATGGTGTCCGGGCGCTCGGCCTGCGCAACTTCCTGCTGCTGTGCTTCGCGCTGCAAATCACCATCCTGCCGCTGCTGAAGCTGTTCGACGGGTTGGGCGCGTGGTTCGCCTTGCGCGCGGTTTCCGGCGTGCTCGGCTCCGGCATCTTCACGTCCAGCGAGGCCTGGATCAACCTGCTGGCCGGCGACACCGGGCGCGGCCGGATCGTGGGGTTGTACGCGGCGGCGCTGTCGGCCGGGATCGGCGTCGGCCCGCTGCTGCTATCGTTCACCGGGATCGCGGGCTGGGCTCCGTTCATCGTCAACGGCGCAGTGATCGCCGCCGCCACCGTGCCGCTTTATCGCGTCGGCAACATCACCCGGGATTTCGGCCGCGAGCGCGGGGCGCACCCGTTCACCATGTTTGTCAGGGCGCCGCTGATCCTGCTGTCGGTGGCGCTGTTCGGGCTGTACGAGGCGACATTGCTCGCCCTGCTGCCGATCTGGGGCCTGCACATGGGCTTTTCCCCGAGCCTCGCCGCGGCGACCCTGTCCGCAGTGTATATCGGCTCCGTGGTGCTGCAATTGCCGATCGGCTGGCTGTCGGACAAGACCGCGCGCCTCACCATGCTGCGCGTCTGCGGCGGTGCTGGGCTGGTGGGAGCGATCGGCATTGCCTCCCTGGCCTTGCCGGTGCCGGCTTTGCTCGTGCTGCTTGCCGTTTGGGGCGGCGTCGTCACGGCGATCTATCCCGTCGCGCTGAGCATGGCCGGCGACCGCTTCCGCGGCGGCGAGCTGGTGACGGTGAATGCTGCGATCATCATCGCGTATGGGCTTGGCGCGCTGGTCGGACCGGGGCTGGGCGGCGCGGCGATGGATTTGCGTGATCCCGAGGGTTTGCTGTGGTTCCTCGCCCTGCTGTTCGCCGCGCTGCTGGCGACGACCGGTCTGCGGCCGGGATCGCGTTGACACAAACCAGACCGCGCGAGGCAACCTCTCCCGGATAGCGGGAGAGGTCGAGGGCGCGAAGCGCACGAGAATGAGGGTGATCGGGTCGGCACGCGCTACCAGCTACGTGCCGACCCGATCACCCTCACCCTCGCCGCTTCGCGTCTCGACCTCTCCCGCTCTCGCGGGAGAGGTTTTCATGGCGTGACACCCCGTCAACTGGCATGATCCGATTCTCCCTCAGGCGAATGCGGCAGCAGGCCAACCGTGGCGAAGCACCCAGCGCAGCGCGCGGCGATGCGGCGGCAGCCGCGCTCGGCACGGCTTGGCCGGGCGCCAGCGCGGTTGCCGGAAACCCTGGTCGTCCAGATCACCGGTACGGATCCCGACGGTGACGCGCTGGCACGTCCGGTGGCCTGGGACGCGGAGAATGGCCCTCCCCCGCTGATTTTCATGCAGCCGGAGCCCCGGGGGCGCGCCGCCTTGGCGCCGGGCGAACGGGTGCTCGCCCGGCTCAAGCCGATCGGCGCCGGACGCTACGAGGGCCGCACCATGCGCCGCCTGACCGAGGCGCCGAGCCGCATCCTGGGGGTGTTCCGCTCCGGCCGCATGGAGAACCGATTGGTCCCCACCGATCGGCGTGCCAAGGCGGAATGGATCATACCACTCGGCCAGGATGGTGGCGCCGAGCCGGACGAGATCGTCCTGGCAGAGCCGCTGCCGCACCATCAGCGGTATGGGCTGAAGCCCGCCCGGGTGATTGAACGGCTCGGCGCCATGGGCGACGCGCGCTCGGTCAGCCTGATCGCCATCCACACGCACGATATCCCGGTCACCTTCCCGCAGCCGGCGCTGGACGAAGCGGAGCGCGCCCGCGCGGTGCCGGTGGGCCATCGCACCGACCTGCGCGACATCCCGCTGGTGACGATCGACGGCGAAGACGCGCGCGACTTCGACGACGCGGTGTTCGCTGAACCGGACGATTCGCTCGCCCCGGGCGGCTTCCGGCTGATCGTCGCGATCGCCGACGTGGCGCATTACGTCCGCCCTGGCTCGGAACTGGACCAGGCAGCCCGCACCCGCGGCAACTCGGTGTACTTTCCCGACCGAGTCGTGCCGATGCTGCCGGAGGCGCTGTCGAACGGCTGGTGCAGCCTGCGGCCGGATGAAGATCGCGGCTGCCTGTTCGCGGAGTTGCGGATCGATGCCGGCGGGAACAAGCTGGCGCACCGGTTCGGCCGTGGGCTAATGCGCAGCGCCGCGCGGTTGACCTACGAGCAAGTGCAGCAAATGCACGACGCCGGCGCTGCTACAGCTCCCTCCCCCCTTGAGGGGGAGGGTTGGGGAGGGGGAAACGAACAGCCCAATCCCGCGCGGTTCGACCCCCCCTCACCAGCCCTCCCCCACAAGGGGGGAGGGAGTCTTCGTCACTCACCCCACCATCTCTACGCGGCCTACCTTGCCTTGCTCGAGGCGCGCACGGGCCGCGGCACGCTCGACCTCGACCTGCCGGAGCGCCAGGTGACGCTGGATCGCCACGGCAAGGTGAGCAGCGTCGCCCAGCGTCCGCGGCTCGACAGCCACCGATTGATCGAGGAGTTCATGATCCTCGCCAACGTTGCCGCCGCGGAAGAGTTGGAGCGGCTGCACCAGCCCTGCATGTATCGCGTGCACGCTCCGCCGTCGGAAGAAAAGCTTGCGGCGCTGCGGGACTTCCTGCAGACGCTCGGTATCACCCTGCCGCCGGGCGACAAGCTGCACCCGCGCGACCTCGACCGGGTGCTGCGCCGGGTCGCCGCCACGCCGGAGGCACGGGTGGTCAACGAGGTCATGCTGCGCTCGCAGTCCCAGGCGGCGTACAGTCCCGACAATATCGGTCATTTCGGCCTCGCCTTGCCACGCTACGCGCATTTCACCAGCCCGATCCGGCGCTACGCCGACCTGCTGGTGCATCGCGCGCTGATCGCCGGGCTGCGGCTGGGCGACGGCGGGCTGGAAACCGGCGAGGCGGCGCGGCTGCCCGCGACCGCCGACCACATCACCGCGACCGAACGCCGTGCCCAGCTTGCCGAGCGTGACGCGCTCGACCGTTACCTCGCTGCATACATGGCGGACAAAACGGGCGCGCATTTCGCTGCGCGAATTTCGGGCGTGACGCGATTCGCGCTGTTCGTCACAGTGACGGAAAGCGGCGCGAGCGGAATCGTGCCGGTCTCCACTTTGCCGGACGACTATTGGCAGCATGATGCAAGGGATCAGACTTTGACTGGCCGCCGCACAAGACAGGTCTTCCGATTGGCGCAGGAGGTTGAAGTGCGCCTGGCGGAAGCGAGCCCGGTCACCGGCGGCCTGGTTTTCCACGTCGTGCCGGAGATGCAACTGCCAGGGAAACGGTCGCGCCGCAGGTGAATCGCCTCGCTGTCCTGCTGCTATTGCTGATGATCGTGCCAGTGCACGCGCAGCCGGTTGCCAATGGCGGATTCGATCCCGGACTTGTTGCGAACGTCTATACTGTCGCGCTTGCCTTCATGGAGCCGCGGACGCTCGATCCGGTGCCGGTGCCGACGCTGACCATCTGGGGGCTGCGCGGACTGACCGCGCTCGATCCAAATCTCACGGCGCAACAACAGGACGGGAAGCTGATCCTATCGGGACGCGACGGCGTGCTGGCGGCGCAGCCTGTGCCGGCGGACGACACGCCGGAAGCATGGGCCGCCGCGGCGGTGCGATTATCCGAAGCGGCGGTCGTCGCATCGGCGGCGGTGCGGCGGGCCGGCACGCAGGGCGTCCTCCAGAGCTTCTTCGATGAGCTGTTCAACCACCTCGACCCTTATTCGCGCTACGTGCCGCCGCGCGAGGCGGCGGAAGATCGCGCCGGGCGCATCGGCACCGCCGGGCTGGGTATCACACTGATGCAACGTGGCGGGGCGGTTATGGTCCGCTCGGCGGTCTCCGACGGACCGGCCGCGATGGCGGGCGTGCGGCCGGGCGACGTCGTTCTGACGGTGGACGGTGTGTCGCTGCGCGGCAAGGATGCCGCCACGGTCTCCGATCTGGTTGCCGGACCGGAGGGAACGACGCTGCGGCTGGGCTGGCGGGGCCGCGACGGCAAGCTGCGCTCCGCTGAGCTGGAGCGTGCCATGGTGCCGCCGGAAAGCGTGTTCACAGAACGGGTCGGCGATCTGGTGCTGTTGCGGATCACCGGGTTCAACCACAACACGGCCACGCATCTGTATGAGGCATTGCAGGACGCCATGGCCGCGAATCCGCCGCCGGCGGGCATCATCCTCGACCTGCGCGGCAATCGCGGCGGGCTGCTGCGGGAGGCGGTGGAATCGGCGAATGCGCTGCTGCCACCGGGTGTTGTCGCTTACACCGCCGGGCGGGATCCGGGCTCGAACCACGTGTGGCGCTCCGATGCCCGCGAGCTGGCGCAGGATGTCCCGGTGGTTGTGGTGGTGGACGGACGCACTGCCAGCGCGGCGGAAATCCTTGCGGCCGCACTGGCCGACCGTGGGCGCGCGGTGGCAGTCGGCAGCACGACGCTTGGCAAGGGGCTGGTGCAGACGATCGCTCCGTTACCCGATGGCGGCGAGTTGTTCGTCACCTGGAGCAGGGTGCTGGCGCCGCTTGGGTGGCCGCTGCAGGGGCTGGGGGTGCTGCCGCAGGTCTGCACCAGCCTGGGCGAAGCGGTGTTGCAACGGGAGCTCGCCGCGCTGGCCGAGGGGCAGCAACCGATGCTGCGCGACCTCGAGGAGGAGCGCGGCGCCCGGGCGCCGCTGACGCCGGCGCATATCCTGGCGATGCGCAATGCCTGCCCGGCGGCGGAGGGGCGCGACGCCGACCTGGCGACGGCTCGGGCGCTGATCGATAATCCGGCGGCATACGCGGCGGCGCTGCTGCCGCCGTTGCGCCAGGCGGCGGGGGAGTGAGAGGAAGGCCAGGGGCTTTGCCCCATAGGCGTCAGGATAGTGGGGCGCGGAGACGAATACTCCCCCTCCCCTTGAGGGAGGGGGAGTGCCCGTTTGCTCCGTCGGAGCGCTTATCCTGACGCCTATGGGGCAAATCCCCATGGCGGGGTTCCAGGGGCAGAGCACCTGGCCTTCTGTCCCGGCCGGCCCGTTGGGGGGCCTACACGCCCACGGACGACAGCGGCGGCGCCACGTCCTCCAGCGCGCGGCGCTCGGCATTCACCCCGAGCCACGCCGCGATCAGCCCCGCCGCCGCCATCAACCCTCCGCCGAGCAAATACCCATACAGGATCGACATGCGCGATCCGGTGCTGATCAGTGCGCCGAACAGTGCCGGCCCGACCACGCCGCCCACCCCGGTGCCGAACGCATAGAACACCGCGATCGCGATTGCCCTTACTTCGAGAGGAAAACTCTCGCCCACGGTCAGATACGCCGAACTCGCCGCCGCCGAGGCGACGAAGAAGATCATCGTCCACGCCGCGGTCTGCTGCACCGCGTCCAGCAGGCCGAT
>DATHNI010000412.1:0-16816 GCA_035486135.1 Acetobacteraceae bacterium | reverse complement strand
GCGGTCTTTTCCGTCTTCTCCAGCCATTCCATGCGCACGGTATCGCGCGGGAAGTAGGCGTAGCCGCCAGTTTCGACGATGTCGTCGCTGGCCGCGACTTTGTGTCCGTTCAGGATTGCTTGCATGTTGGGGCCCTCCTCGAGGGAATAGCTAGTGCGGCGGTGTGGCCGCGACAAGCAAGGAAGCTTGCAAGACGGACGCAGGGCGAGAGCCACGGAGGGCCACGGGAGGAATCCTGGCGCCCGAACCGCGGCGGCTGGCGATGGTAGATCGGACTGTTATGGCTCCCGTGGCCCTCCGTGGCTCCCGGCCTGCTCCGTGTTGAAAGCTTTACTCGGTCGCGGCCGGCACGGCCCGCGGGGCATTCCGCCGCAGCCTCTTGCCGGCCACCGTGCAAGTCCGTTGAATGCGGCCCGCACGTCGCCATAGGGGGAAGCCGCATGCCGAAGCTCGCCGGAAAAGTCGCCTGGGTCACCGGCGCGGGCAGTGGCATCGGCGAGGCCGCTGCGTTCGCGCTGGCCGAGGAAGGCGCCACGCTGGTGCTCACCGGCCGCCGCCACGAACCGCTGGAGGACGTCGCACGCCGCCTCGGCAACAGCGGCGCCGAGGCGCATGTGCAGCCGGCCGACCTGACCGATTCGGCGCAGGTGCAGAAGGTCGGGGATTACATCCGCGAAAAGCTCGGGCGGCTCGACATCCTGGTGAACAATGCCGGCGTCAACATCGTCGATCGCCACTGGGACAAGCTGACGCCCGAAGGCATCGACACGCTGATGAAGGGCAATGTCATGGCCGCGCTGTATTGCGTGACGGTGGCGCTGCCGTTCATGCGCGCGCAGCAGGATGGCGTGATGATCCACACGTCGTCGATGGCGGGGCGGTTCATAGGCGGCTTCTCCGGGCCGATTTACGGCACCGCGAAGCATGGCGTGGTGGCGATGAGCCACTCCATCAACATGGAGGAATGCGTCAACGGCATCCGCTCCACGGTTTTCCTGCCGGGCGAAGTGGCGACGCCGATCCTCGACAAGCGGCCCAATCCGGTGGGACCGGAAGAGCGCGCCCGCATGGTGCAGTCGGAGGATTGCGGCGACCTGATCCGCTACATCGCCTGCCTGCCACGGCACGTGGTTATCAACGAGGTGATGCTCGGCCCCACCCACAACCGCAGCTACGTCGCCAACCTGCAACGCAAACTCTGAGGATTTTTCCCCCGATGCCTACAAACCGACGCAAAGTACTGGTGCCGCACACGATGGGCGAGGAGGGCGTGTCGCTGCTGCGCGCGCGCGACGACATCGAGACGGTGACCTATTCGGCGACGATCACCCAGGCGGACCTGCTGCCGATATTGGAGGACTGCGCCGGGATCGCCTTGTCCGGCACGCCCTACCGCAAGACCGAGATGGACGCGTCGCCGGCGATGCAGGTGGTGGCGCGCATCGGCGTCGGCTACGACGCGGTGGAGATCCCCGCGCTGACCGCGCGGCGGGTGCCGCTGATGACGGCGGGCACCGCGAACTCCGTTTCGGTGGCCGAGCAAGCGTTCCACATGATGATCTCGCTGGCGAAGCGGCACGAGGCGCTGGACCGGATGGTGCGTGCCGGGCGCTGGCGCGATCGGCATGATGGGCTGCCGACGGAGCTGAACGGCAAGACCGTGCTGATCGTCGGTTTCGGCCGCATCGGCACACGGCTGGCGAAGCGCTGCCTGGGGTTCGACATGGTGGTGCTGGTGCGCGATCCGTATGTCGATGCGGCGAAGATCCGCGCGGCGGGCTGCGAGCCGGTGGGCGACCTGGATGCGGCGCTGCCCTCGGTGGATTTCGTGTCGATCCATTGTCCGAAGAACCCCGAGACGGTCGGCATGTTCGGCGCGGCGCAGTTCGCCCGGATGAAGCCCAGCGCCTACATCGTCAACACCGCGCGCGGCGGCATCATCGACGAGCGCGCGCTGCATGCGGCGCTGACGTCCGGACAGATCGCCGCGGCGGGGCTGGACGTGTTCGAGGCGGAGCCGACGCCGATCGACAATCCGCTGCTGAAGCTCGACAACGTGATTTCTTCGCCGCACATGGCGGGCGTGACGACCGAGGCGGTGGCCAACATGGCGGTCGCGACAGCACAGAACATCCTGAGCGTGCTGGACGGCAAGCCCAACCGCGACAACGTCATCAACAAGGAAGTGCTGGACTGAGGCACGCTGGGTGTCATTGCGAGCGAAGCGAAGCAATCCCCTGCCTGACGAGCCGCTCTGGCTCGTCAGGCAGGGGATTGCTTCGCTTCGCTCGCAATGACACCCAGCGCCGCAGCCGCACAGGAGACCCCCATGCCGCAACCCGACCATATCTCCAAGCTCGGCGTCCCCGGCCCGGAGTCGCTGGACACGGACCTGCAAGCCATCTGGCGCAAATGCGTGGATAAGCTCGGCTTCGTGCCGAACGTGTTCAGCGCCTACAGCCTGAAGCCGCAGCGGCTGCGCCACTTCATGGCGATGTACAACGAGATCATGCTGTCCGAATCCGGGCTGTCCAAACTAGAACGGGAGATGATCGCGGTCGTCGTGTCCTCGGCCAACCGCTGCTACTACTGCCTGGTGGCGCATGGCGCGGCGGTGCGGCAACTGTCCGGCGATCCGGAACTCGGCGAGATGATGGCGCTGAACTACCGCGTCGCGAAGCTGGATGCGCGGCAGCGGGCGATGCTGGATTACGCGTGGAAGATGACCGCGACGCCGTGGCTGATCGAGGACGCCGACCGCGACGCGTTGCGCGCCGCCGGGTTGTCGAACGAAGACATGTTCGACCTGGCCGAGACGGTGGCGTTCTTCAACCTCTCCAATCGCATGGCATCGGCGACCGACATGATGCCGAACCGCGAATATCATCGCGCCGTGCGGTCATAAGAACCGCGCGGACAAAAATCGTACGCAAACGGAGGAACCAACCATGCTGTTCAGTTGCCGGCCCGAGGGAGAACGCATCCCGGGCCGATTTCCCGGCCCGCCGCATCCGCGCGGCAAGTGGTTCACCATCGACATCCATTGCCATTGGTCCAGCATCAAGGCCGCGGCGATGGTCGATGGCAATGAGGCGGTGTCGCAATGGTTTCTCGAAACTGCCGCCAATCCCGCGAGCCAGGCGATCAACCAGCAGAACGGCGTGCGCACCCGTCCGCAGGGGACCTCAGCCGAGCAACGCATCGCCGACATGGACCTGATGGGGATTGACATCCAGGCGGTGTCGCCGGCGCCGCGGCAGACCTATTACGGCGCCGACCCGGAATTGGGGCTGGCCACGGCGCGCATCCTGAACGACGAGATCGCCGAGATCGTCGGCCGCTATCCGGAGCGCTTCACCGGCCTGGGCACGATTCCGTTGCAGGCGCCGGACCTGGCAATCGCCGAGCTGGAGCGGCTGCACAAATCTCTGGGCATGCGCGGCATCGAGATCATGACGCATGTCGCGGGTGATGATCTATCTGCCGAGCGCTTCCGCAAAGTGTTCGCGCGGATCGAGGAACTTGGGTTGCTGGTGTTCATGCATCCCGACGGCTTCACCGAGGCGCGGCGGTTCCACGAGCATTATTTTGCCAACGTGATCGGCAATCCGCTGGATACGACGGTGGCGCTGCATCACCTGATTTTCGGTGGCGTGCTGGAGGATTTTCCGGGGCTGAAGCTGGTGGCGGCGCATGGCGGCGGCTACCTGCCCGCCTATGCGGGGCGCATCGACCACGCGGCGGCGGCGCGGCCGGACACGGGGGAGAAGTTGAAGGAGATGCCGGGGGTGTATCTGCGCCGGCTGTATTTCGATTCGCTGGTGTACACGCATTCGCAGCTTGAATACCTGGTGGCGCAGTACGGCGCCGACCACATCCTGGTGGGCACCGACTATCCGGCGGACATGGGCGAGGTCGATCCGATCGGCTTCATCGAAAGCGCGCCCGGTCTGGACGATGCGACGCGGCGCGCCATCCTCGGCGGCAACGCCAAGCGGCTGCTGGGGCTGTAGGCTGGAAGCAAGTAAACCTCTCCCGTCTCCGGCGGGAGAGGTCGAAACGCGGTAGCGGCGAGGGTGAGGGTGATCGGGTCGCCTCGCTCTACCTGCTTACGTGCCGAACCTGCTTACGTGCCGACCCGATCGCCCTCACCCTCGTGCGCTTACGCGCCCTCGACCTCTCCCGCGCAGCGGGAGAGGTTTACGGCCACGCGTTAACCGTTGGTTAACCTCTGCCGGCGCACAATGCCTGAGTGCGATTTGCGCCAGAACGGCGCGGCTGCAATGGACCGTTCCGTCATGCCGAGCGATCTCAGCGTCAAAGCCGTCGGCCCGGTCCTCGGTGCGAGTGAAAACCCTGCCGAGCCGACGCCCGAGAAGTTCACGCCACCAGCGCAGGCTCCGCCGGCCCCGGCGGCGGTCCTGGTCGCCAATCCGTCGTTTCGGTTCGACCCGGTGTCGGGCCTGGTGGTGATCGAGTTCCACGACGAAGCCGGGGACGTCACCACGTCAATCCCGACGCTGCAGCAACTCGAAGCCTATCGCATATGGGGCCAACCGGTGCCTAGCGAGGATGTTTCGACGTCGGTCGTTCACGCTTCAGCAACCAGTAAGGTCTAGTCTGGCCGGACCATCTCCGGATCAAGGCCGATGTCGTTGCCGCGGCTGCTGCTGGCGGATCGCGTGAAAGGTGCGCAGGACAGCTTCCTGCGCCCGCTGCTGCCGGCACTCCGGCGCTGCTACGAGGTCAGCTTCGTCTCCCTCCCGCCGGGGCCTGCTCTGGCGCAGGCGATCGCCGGCGCGGACCTCGTCTGGCTGGAGTGGTGCTGGGACCATGCCGTTTGGGCGACCACGTCGGGTGTCCTGGCCGGCCGGCCGTGCATCCTCCGCCTGCATTCGATCGAGGCGCTGCAAACCGACTTTCCCGCGCGCGTGGACTGGACGCAGGTGCATCGGCTGGTGCTGGTCGGCGGCGACATCGCCGACCTGCTGGCCGCGCGCTTCCCGGCGATCGCCGCCGCGGTGCCGATCGTGCGGATCGCCAACGGCATCGACCTCGCGCGGTTCACGCCTGGCGCGCCGGAGCGCTTTCGCGTCGGCTGGGTCGGCCACGTGGAGCCGAAGAAGAACCCAGCGCTGCTGCTGCAAATCGCCTACCGGCTGGGGCAACTGGACCCGCGCTACACGTTCCACGCCGCCGGGCCGTTCACCGACCTGCGCACGCTGCGCTATCTGGAACGGCAGATGAAGGCCATGGACCTGGGTGATGTGGTTGGGTTCGAAGGTGCGGTTGCCGACATGCCCGCCTGGTATGCCGACAAGGGCGTGTTGCTCTCGACCAGCCTTTACGAAAGCTTCGGGATGGCGATCGGCGAGGCGATGGCGGTGGGCGCGTTCCCGGTGGTGCACGGCTTTCCCGGGGCCGAACGGTTGTGGCCGGCGGAGTGCCTGTTCGCGGCGATCGACGACGCGGTTGCGCTGATCCGGTCCGCCCGCCCGGGGTTGTACCGGGAGTGGGTGGCGGATCGCTATGGGTTGGACCGGCAGGAGGCGGCGGTGCTGCGGCTGCTGGACGACGTCAAGACCGGCGGCGGAGCGAAGCAAGGCCAGGGGCTCTGCCCCATAGGCGTCAGGATAGTGGGGCGCGGAGACGAATACTCCCCCTCCCCTTGAGGGAGGGGGTTGGGGGGAGGGGTTGGTCGGTACGAGCTTCCGACCACCCCCTCCCCCCAACCCTCTCCCTCAAGGGGAGGGGGAGTGCCCGTTTGCTCCGTCGGAGCGCTTATCCTGACGCCTATGGGGCAAAGCCCCTGGCCTTGCTACGTTCACCCGATCCCCCTGGCGGCGTCGCCGCGCCGCCTTGCGAGCCCCGTGCGACATTGCCAGACTGTCACCCGGACAACGCAACAACCGCGGACATCGCATCGTCCGCACGCGGCAGCGAGGAGCCTCCCATGAAATTCCTAAGCGATGAGATGATCAGCGGGTTGCTACCGGCGGAGACGTCGTCATTCCCCTCGCCGGTGCCGACGCAGATCGTGTCGAGCGACGAGTACCTCCCGGTGCCGCAGACCGAACAGCAGCGCGAGGTGGAGGCGCGGCTGAAGGACATGAGCGACCGGCTGGCAAAGCGCCAGGGCATGTCGCGCCGGCGGTTCTTTCAGACCGCCGCGGGCATGGCGGCGTCGTTCGTCGCACTCAACCAGGTGTTCGGCAATTTGTTCGACGCCAGCGAGGCCGAGGCCGCAACGCCGGAACAAGCAGCGGCGCGCGCCGATGCGCTGTCGGGGCAGATGGTGATCGACGGACACACTCATTTCCTGCGCGACGACACCAGGCTGATGGCGTTCGTGAAGGGCCGCGAAGCGGTCGGCCAATGGGGCTGGAACAAGGAACTCAGCAGCAAGGAACAGACGATCGACGATTTGAAATATGGGAATTACGTCAAAGAAATCTACATGGACAGCGACACCAAGATCGCGCTGCTGTCGAATTCTCCGTCCGACGTGCCGGAGGATTGGTTCATCCCGCAGGACCAGGTGTTCAAGACGCGCGAGATGGTCAACAAGCAGGCCGGCACGCGGCGGATGCTGGCACATTTCACCATCACGCCAGGGCAGCCCGGCTGGCTGGACCAGGTGGACGCGGCGGTGGAACGCTACAAGCCGGATTCGTGGAAGGGCTACACCGTCGGCGACAACACGCACAAGGAACTCGCCGCGCATCCGTGGCACGCGGATGACGAGAAGCTGATGTATCCGTTCTACGAGCGGATCGCCAAGACGAACATCCGCAATGTCTGCATTCACAAGGGTCTGTTCGCGCCGTCGGTGGAGGAGAAGTTCCCGCGGCTGCGCCCGTACGCCGATGTCAGCGACATCGGCCGCGCCGCCAAGGACTGGCCGCAACTGAACTTCCTTGTCTACCACTCGGGGTATCGCTGGGTCGGTGGCAATCCCGCGGACGGCATGGCGGAGTTCGACAAGACGGGACGCAGTTCGTGGACCAGCGACCTGGCCGAGATCCCCGAGAAGTACGGCGTGACGAACGTGTATGGCGACCTGGGGCAGTTGTTCGCCTGGACGAGCGTGGCGGAGCCTCGGCTGGCGGCGGCGCTGATGGGCATGCTGGTCAAGGGGCTAGGCGTCGATCGCGTGGTGTGGGGCACCGACGCGGTGTGGACCGGCGCGCCGCAATGGCAGATCGAGGGGCTGCGCCGGTTGGAAATCCCCGAGGACATGCAGAAGAAGCATGGCTTCAAGCCGCTGGGCCCAGCCGACGGAGCGGTAAAGACGGCGGTGTTGAGCGGCAACACGGCGCGGCTGTACGGGCTAGAGCAACATGCCGAACTGGTGAAGCAGGATCGTTTCGCGGTGATGAAGGCCGAGTATCTGCGGAACGGACCGGGCCGCAGCAACCTGCGCTACGGCTATGTCAGCAAGCCGGTGTAAAGACCAGTACGTTTTCGTTTCGGACTGACGATGGGTGTGCGGTTTGGCTGGTCGCGGCGGCGGTTGCTGGCCGTCGTCGTGGCCACGGGCGGTTCGTGCGGTACACCGGCGCAGGGTTCCGCGAAAATGTCGAAATCCGCGGCGCAGTATCAGGATAGTCCGCGCGGCGGGTTGAGTTGCGTCGGCTGCACGTTCTTCCGCCGGCCGAGATCCTGCCAGGTGGTGGAGGGCGATATCAGCCCGCAAGGCTGGTGCAAGCTGTTCGACCTGCCTGACTAAGGGCCCGTGGAGGAATAACCACGTCAATTTCAGCGTGAACGTGCCCTTTGTCTCATGGTCCGCGAAGGCGGACCATCCACGACTTTCCTTGATGCCGGCAGCGAAGTCGTGGATGGTGCGCATTCGCGCACCATGATACCGAGAGGTCAGCGTGTCCCCGCCCCGCTCGCATCCCCGATATAGGTCACCAGATCGTTGTCTCTCACCCCCACCTCGCGCACGAAGAACGCCGGGTCCGCCGCAACGAACCCCAGGCGCGGATACAGCGCCGCCACCACGTCGTTCTTCGGCGTCGGCAGGTATTCGCCCAGCACCCGCGTCACCCCGCGCCCGCGCGCCAGTGTAAGCAGCCCGCGCAGCACGTATTGCTCGGCCGAGCGCGAGAATACCCGGCAGCTCATCAGCCAGCTATCGATGCGCAGCGTATCGCCCTCGTGCAGCGCGATCAGCGTCGAGACCAACCCATGATCGCCGAACCGGTCCGCCAGCCGGAACGCCAGCACGACCACATCGTCACGCGCGAGAAAATCCCTGATCGCGGCTTCGGAATACCGGCGCGTCGTGACATTGAACTGGTTGGTCTTTAGCTCCAACTGCGCCACGCGCACGATATCGGGTTCATCCGGAACATAAAGCCGTCCACGCATCGCCAGGCCGGCCAGGTAGCTGCCGATATCGGTCGCCCCGGCTTGCTCCGCCCGGGCCGCGGCACGCGCGGCGTAGGACGCGGTCCGGCCTAGATCTTCCGTGGTGTACGCTTGCAGATCGAGCCAATGCCCCGCGTCGAAAATGTCGATGAACTGCGCCGGATCGGAACCCAGATGCACCACCGCCACCTCCGGCAGTTCCTGGCGCACCAGGTCGCATTCCGCCGGGTTGTCGTCGGCGAACACGAAGCTGTCGATGCCCAGATTCAAGTCCCTCGCGATCCGCCGCAGCCCGCCAACCTTGTCGTTCCACGAGCATTCGAACGCCGCGAAATCCTCCCGCTTCAGCACGGAAGACGCGTGGGTGAAGCCGGCGGCGGCGATCTCGGGCGTGTTCTTTGAACACACCGCCAGGATCACGCCGCGGTCCGACAGGCCCTTCAGGTAGTGCTGCCAGTCCTCGAACGCCTCGCCGGCCGGGGAGGCGGCGCCCAGCACGATCCCCTCTACCCCATCGTCGCCGATCACCCCGCCCCACAGCGTATTGTCGAGGTCGAGCACCAGCACCTTCTTGCCGCGCGCATTCGCCGCCCGCCACGCGGCGCGGAACAGTGGCAGGTAGTCGGGGAGCCAGCGCTGGTCGAAGTCGAGCTTGGCCAGGTAGTAGAATTTCGGCTGGGAGAAGCGGCGGCAACCGACTTCGTTGGCCCAGCCCTCCAGGTCGATCCAGTGCACCTGACCGCGTCCGGCTTGCAGCAGCATTTCGTTCAGGCGGCGGACCTGATTGGCCGGCGCCGCCGGGGCAAGCCGCTCCGCCACCCCGCAATAGCGTTGCGGCGGCGGGACCAGCAGGTGCTGGATGATCTTCATGCCTTTCGCGGCGCATTGCTTCCACAGCGTGCGAAACAGGCCGAGCCTGGCGTCCAGCGCCGCCTCCACCTCCGCGGCGGGAGCGCTGATCGGCAGCGGCGTAACGATGTCGCGCCAGTGCGGGGCGATGACGACGAGGTCCGGCGCGAAGCTGTGCAGCGGGGAGGCGGGGTCGAGTACCTCCTGCACGTACGAGCCGAATGGCGCCTGGTAGAGCACCGGAAACACGCCCTCCTGCAACACGGCGCAGGCCACCGCGCGGCGCAGGTAGTCGATGGTGACGGCGCCGAGCACGGCGATGCGCTGCGTCGTCGTGCCGGCGAGCACGCCCGGGTCGGCGCCGGCCTTGGCGATTTGTTCGCCTGCCTGGAAAATGACCGGCAGCGTCGGGGCTTTCTCGGTGAGGGCCCGGCGGAGTCCGGCGAGCAACGACGGCGTGGCGGCGGGTTCGTCGGGCATGCGCGTGTCCCCTCGGGCGAGGCCGGGCTTGATGCGATCCGGCGAGGCCGCCCGGGCGGCTTCGTATACACCATCTACACGCTAATATTGCGCTAACGGGCCATGACGGTCAGGGATCGAACCGGCACGATCGAAGCGCCGTGCCGCCGGCAAGGTGAGCAACGGCCGGGCGGCGGACACGCTCCAGCGCCTTCGCGGTTCAGCCAGGGTGGTCTCGAGGCCGGCCGAACCCGACCTCCTGTCCCGTTCGGGCCGCTGCGTGAAATTCACGATATGTTCCGGACCCTGGTGGCTTGGAGTATGTGTGGACAGATCGTGTGATGCACCGTTGACGCCGCGCGCCGGTCTCGGGGTGACCCCGGTCTCGGGCTGATCCGGTCTCAAGCTGATCGAAGTGATCGCTCATGCCATCTATATTCACGGCGGTGACGGCATGGATCGAAATTATATGCGGTCGCGCCGATATACAGCCGATCCTGATCTGCGAAAGGCATCACCGCGGATTGCGCTTCCAGAAAGAGTTATATCCGGCATGGCTATTACTTACACAGTTATCCCGAAGGTCGACCATACTGGATTTCACGTAGCGATCGTGGGCAGCAATGGCGTCCGCCAAACGATTCTTGGCTTCGAGACCCGCGCGGAGGCCGAGGCATGGATTTGGCGGGACAAGCGGCTGGACGCTGCCGATCGGCATGGGATCCCACCTGAATCAGCGGAAGGAGCGAATCATGCAGGATTACAGTTGTAACTTCCTGAACGGACGTGGCCACACCCTGTTTCCGGCGGATATCAGCGCTGAAGGCCTGGAGGCTGCCAAGCAGCATTGTTTCGCCATTCTTGAGGAGAGCGCCTCGTCACTCCCAGTGCCGCCGCAAGGGATCGAGATCTGGGACGGGGACGTCATGCTGTTCCGCTCGTAGGCGTGCCACACCTCGACGACGATGCGTCGTCAGGGGCTTGCCACGTCCAGCGGGCGGCCCGTGACCCGACCGCCTGATCGTTGGTAGCGTCCGGCGATACAAGCACTCAGCTACCGCGGCTATCGGTTCCGCCCCAGTGATCATCCAGCATGCTGTCTGGTTGTATGTGCGCCTCACGCTGAGCTTCAGGGTCTCCGCCGCGCAATGAAGCGGGCGCACCCCGGACAAGCCGAGCGACAAGCGTCGTCACACCTGGCCATCCGGCCCCAGCTACGCCGCCGCCCGGCGCGGCCCTCGAGGCACAGTGTTGGTCCGGTTTCGGTGCGGCAAGCAGTCGCCGGCTAACGCCGTGCTGACAACTTGCGCGGTCGCCGGCAGCCACCTGCCGGCAGGAACCACGCTGCGCGGCCGGTCCGGCGCCGCCACCCCATTCGGGCCCGCGACACCGGCCGGCCAGCCGGGCCGCACGCCCGGCCGCACAGCCCTGCCCTCACCGCATTAGCCCCCCTGGCCCCGCCCAGGCCCCCGCGGCTTGTCTCACCCCCGGCGGCGGCGTATGCGTCCGCGGCCCGGCGTCGGTCTGGCGCATGTCGTTCAGGCAGCAAGCTTGGTGAGTCCCGTCCGATGACCAGCCCGCAACGGCCGCGCGTATGGTGACCACGACCGCCACCGCCGCCTCGGAACGCGAGGCCCTGCCCAGGGCCGGTGTCCTGCTGGCCGTGCTGGGCGTCGTGTATGGCGACATCGGCACCAGCCCGCTCTATGCCCTGAAGGCCAGCCTCCAGTTCTTCCAGGGGATCACCATCAGCAGCGTCGAGATCCTCGGCATCCTGTCGCTGATCTTCTGGTCGCTCATCCTGATCGTCACGATCAAATACGTCACCCTGGTCATGCATGCCGACAACCGCGGCGAGGGCGGCATCCTCGCCCTGATGGCGCTGGCGCAGCGCGTCTCGGTCGGCACGGGGATACGAAACTTCCTCGGGTTGGTCGGCATCGCCGGAGCCTGCCTGTTCTTCGGCGACGGCGTCATTACCCCGGCGATCTCGGTCCTGTCGGCGGTCGAGGGCCTGGAGGTGTCCGCGCCCAGCCTGCAACAATTCGTGCTCCCGATCAGCCTGACGGTGATCGTGCTGCTGTTCGCCATGCAATATCGCGGCACCCACAGCGTGGGCCGCGTGTTCGGGCCCATCATGGCGGTGTGGTTCATCGTCATCGGCGTGCTCGGCGTGGGAGAGATCGTGCAGCACCCGTTCGTATTGCTCGCCATCTCGCCGACCTATGCCCTCGCGCTGGTCATGAAATACAAGGCACTCGCGTTCATCGTGCTCGGCGCGGTGGTGTTGTGCGTGACCGGCGCCGAGGCGTTGTACGCCGACATGGGCCATTTCGGTCCCCGCCCGATCCGGCTGACCTGGACGTTCTTCGTTCTGCCCTGCCTGGTGCTGAACTATTTCGGCCAGGGCGCCCTGCTGATCAGCCACCCCGAGGCGCTCGACAACCCGTTCTTCCTGCTGGCTCCGTCCTGGATACGGCTGCCGCTGGTGGTGCTGGCAACCTTCGCCACGGTGATCGCCAGCCAGGCTGTGATCTCCGGCGCCTACTCCATGACCCGGCAGTGCATGCAGCTTGGCCTGCTGCCGCGCATGACGGTGCGGCATACCTCGACGATCGAGCAAGGCCAGATCTACGTACCACAGGTGAACACGTTCCTGATGGTGGGCGTGGTGATCCTGGTGCTGGCGTTCAAGACCAGCGACAGCCTGGCGTCGGCCTATGGCATCGCGGTCACCGGCACGTTCATCTGCACCGCGGTGCTGGCGACGGTGGTGTTCCGCCGGCAGTTCCACTGGTCGCGCGCCGCCACGATCGCGGTGTTCGGCAGCTTCTTCATCATCGACCTGGTGTTCTTCTCCGCCAACACGCTGAAGGTGGTGGAAGGCGGCTGGGTGCCGCTGGCGATGGGCATCGGCCTGACCGCGCTGATGACGTCGTGGAAGCGCGGCCGCGACCTGCTGCTGGCGCGCTGGCAGCAGGACAGCATGCCGCTGGCATTGTTCCTGGCGCGGCTGCCGCAGTCGCGCACGATCCGGGTGCCCGGCCTGGCGGTGTTCCTCACCAGCCAGCCCGACTACGTCCCGACCTCGCTGCTGCACAACCTGAAGCACAACAAGGTGCTGCATCAGCAAGTGCTGTTCGTCACCGTGCAGAACCTGGATGTGCCGGCGGTGGCGGCGGACCAGCGCGCCGAAATCTCCGAGCTGGCACCGGGCATCTATCGCGTGATCCTGCGCTTCGGCTTCATGGAAAGTCCGAACATCCCCACCACGCTGGAGGAACTGCAGGGCAGGATCCCGTTCGATCCGATGCAGGCGAGCTACTTCCTTGGCCGCGAGGTCCTGGTGCCCGCGATGGTGCCGAAGCTGCCCTGGTGGCGCCTGTGGCTGTTCCTGCTGATGGCGAGGAACGCCGTGCCGGCCACCGAGTTCTTCCGGATCCCGTCCGACCGGGTGGTGGAATTGGGGGTGCGGGTGGCAATATGAAGGCTGAAGGTGTGTTCGGGGATAAGTCGTCGCGTTCGTGCCGGCGGCGGCAGCGCGGCAGCGCGGCAGCGCAAGTGTCTCACAAAGCTGAAGGAAGTCGAAGCCAAGGGTTCACAAACAGGGTCGCCTGATCCGTGGGTCGCGTCGATCGGCGAGATACAGCCGGGTCAATGTTTGTAATTGTGGTTTTGTCAGTGACAGCTTTAAGCTCCGATACCGGAATCTCTGCTGAGGCCCGCAGTCTCCCGACGTATTGGCTTGTCCCATGGAACGCATACATCCGAACATCAATGCCGATTGCAGGAGGTGGCAAACCCCCATCGTAAAATAGCTGCATCCCAACGCTGGATAGCAGGCCAGCAACGCCAACGTTAAAGGTTCGAACGAGAGAGTTCGCGCTATCTATCTCCGCCCCCGTCAGGACTGTATTTCCGGGGCTGACGGGAGTGGATGCGTCATACGGCTGATCGAGTTCAGGCCGAACGTATTCCCACTATCCCGTCATTGTCACCGTCGCCCCACGCAGCACAGTTTATCAGTGTGCATCGGTGGTTCCATTCCCCTTGCTTGGAATCGCCGATCGCGCGCCAAGCAAGGATATTGGAACCACCGATGCACACTGATAGACCGTGCTGCGTGACGGTCAGTTGGCGATCCGCTAACCGGGAGCCGGGAGATCCTGTAACGCTGCCGCGATTCGGATCTTCACGATGGCAGTGGCAAAGCAATCAAGCGGACACGGAGTTCCGCGAAGTTCGCGCGGAGCTTCGCGGAGAAACGAGACATCGCCTGGAGCTCCTGTGAGGTGTCAATCTACAATGCTTGGTGCTGGCAATTCTGTTTTCCCTGCAACTCGGTCCAACGTCGGTTTATTGATGACCGAACCTTGGCACTGTCTGCGAGAGGCAACGCTGATCTATCGCATGACGTTCCCCGGACGGCCGACCGGCACGGATCAGAATCCTTTTCTTTGCGGTCTCTGCGTCTCAGCGAACTTTGCGATAAAAATACCAGAAACAGTTAGCACCTCCGCTGCAAGCCAATCGCTTGCCGCCCGGCGTCCGCTGCTACGAATTGGCAGTTCACCACCGCGACCGCGCACGTCGAACTGGAGAGGTTGTACCTCTCGATATGACTGACTCGCGGTACTAGCGGTGCTGGCTTCTTTGTGAATCCTTGGCTCCAGCTTCCTTGAGCTTTGTGAGACACTGCGAACCAATCACCCCGCACGGACCCCACGAATCTCCCCCGGATCGGGCCCGCCAGCCCGCGCCGCATCCAACCCCACCCCCACCGTCATCCCGCCCCGAAGCCGTGCAGGTCCCGCACGACTTCCTCCACCACCGAGCCCCAGTCGCCCGGACGCGGCTGCCGGAACAGCCGCAGCGTCGGATACCACGGGCTGTCATGCCGGCCGACCAGCCAGCGCCAGCATGAATCGAACCGGTCCAGCAGCCAGACCGGCTTGCCCAGCGCCCCCGCCAGATGGGCAACCGACGTGTCCACCGAGATGACCAGGTCCAGGTTGGCGACCAGCGCCGCGGTATCGGCGAAGTCGTCCATCTCGCTCATGAAGTCGGTCACTTTGTAGTCCGCCGGCGCCGGCGCGCCCCCTTTCTGCAGGCTGAAGAAGTGCAGCCCCGGCACCTCAAACAGCGGTGCCAGCCGCTCCGGACCGATCGAGCGGCGCCGATCCACTGCCGATCCGCTCGGCATGTGCTCACGCGGGTTGCCCGCCCAGACCAGCCCGATCCGCGGCCCCGGATTGTCCATCGCACCCAGCCGCTCCCGCCAGTTCGCGACCTGTGCCGCGTCGGCATGCAGATAGGGCACCGCACACGGGATCGCGGCGATGCTGGTGGTCTCCAGCGCCAGCGGCAGGCTGAGCATCGGACAAAACAGGTCGAACGCCGGCATCGCGTCGCCGCCGGTCACCACCTGCGCAACGCCCCGCAGGCTGCGGAACAAGCGGGCCAGCGGCCTGGGAACCTCCACGATGACCTTCAGGCCGCGCTCTGCCGCCAGCGAGGCGTAGCGGCAGAACTGCAGGTTATCGCCGAACCCTTGCTCCGCGTGGATCAGCAGCGTCTGCCCCTCGGCCGGTTCGCCGCGCCACTGCGGCTGGGAAAACCCGCGGAACCCGGTGGCCAACTGCGGCGTCTTCCAGCGCCACTCGTTCTCCGCCCAGCCCGCCGCCAGCTCCCCCCGCGCCAACAACGCCATCGCCAGGTTGCAGTGCGCGTCCGCATAGTCCGGGTTCAGCTCGAGCGCCCGCCGATAACACGCGACCGCCTCGTCCAGTTGCCCTTGCTCCAGCAAGGTCGTCCCGAGGCTGTTGTGTGCCTCGCCGAAATCGGGGGCCAGGTCGATCGCCCGGCGGCAGGCCACCGCGGCCTCATCCAGCAGCCCTTGCTCTTGCAGCGCCGTGCCCAGGTTGTTGAGCGCGCCGGTATGGTCCGGCTTCAGCGCGATGGCCCGGCGATAGCAGTCGGCGGCTTCGTCCGGCCGCCCCTGTTCCTGCAACGCGGCGCCCAGGCTGTTATGCGCCTCGCCGAACCCGGGATCGAGGTCGATGGCCCGCCGGTAGCACGCCACCGCCTCGTCCAGCCGCGCCTGCTCCTGCAAGGCGGTGCCCAGGTTGTTGAGGATCTCCGGCGTGTCTGGCCGAAGCTCGAGCGCCCGCCGGTAGGCGGCCACCGCCTCGTCCCGCCGCCCCTGCGCCTGCAACGCAATGCCCAGGTTGTTGTGCGCCTCGGCATAGTCCGGCCGGAGCTCGACCGCCCGGCGCAGGCTGGCGGACGCCTCATCCATCCGCCCCAGCGACCGCAGCGCGTTGCCCAGGTTGTTGTGCGCCACCGGATAGTCCGGCCGGAGCATGACCGCCTGGCGGTAGCAGACGATCGCCTCCTCCGTCCGGCCCTGCGCCCGCAACGCAACGCCCAGGTTGAACTGCGCCTCCGCATCGTCCGGTCGCACGGCAGCGGCGTCGCGCGCCGCCGCCTCGGCCGGCTGGCCCTGCACCCGCAGCGCATGGCCGAGGTCGTTCAGCGCCTCCGCATAGTCCGGCTTGAGTTCGATGGCCCGGCGGTAGCACACCGCCGCCTCGTCGAATTGCCCCAGGTCCCACAGCACGTTGCCCAGGTTCTTGAGGGCTTCCGCATAGTGCGGTTCGAACTCGAGGGCCCGGCGGTAGCTGCGCGCCGCCGCCTCCAGCCGCCCTTGCGCCCACAGCACGTTGCCCATGTTATGGTGCGCACGCGGGAAGTCCGGCCGCAGCTCGAGGGCGCGACGATAGGACGCGGCCGCCTCGTCCAGCCGCCCCTGGTCCTTCAGCGCGATGCCGAGATGGTTGTGCGCCTCCGGATCGCCCGGCTTGAGATCGGCGGTGGTGCGGAAGCAGGCGACCGCTTCATCCAGCCGCCCCTGCTGCTTCAGCGAAATGCCGAGATTGGAGTGGAACGCCGGCTCATTCGGATTGACCGCGATCGCCTGGCTGATCATCTCGGCCGCGAGGTCATGCCGCCCGGTCTGGCCGCCGATCACGCCGAGTAAGTGCAGGCTGTCGGCATGGCGGGGATTGGCCGCCAGGACGTCGCGATAGAGGTGCTCTGCATCGGCCAGGTGGCCGGCCTGATGCTGCCGCAC
>DATHNI010000411.1:0-3882 GCA_035486135.1 Acetobacteraceae bacterium | reverse complement strand
GATCGAGGGGTTCGCCGAGCTTGCCGCCGCCATCAGCGTGCCGGGCGTCGCGGCGATCGAGGCAAACATCTCGTGCCCGAACATCGAGGAAGATGGTCGCGCGTTTGCCATGCGTGCCGCGTCCACCGCCGCCGTGATGCATCGTTTACGATCCGCGACGACACTGCCGCTCTGGGCCAAGCTGACGCCGAATACCGGTGACATCGCCGAAATCGCACAGGCGGCGGAAGCCGAGGGCGCCGACGCGCTGGTGGTGGCCAACACCATCCTGGCAATGTCGATCGACCTGGTCAGCTTCAAGCCGCGCCTGGGCAACGTGATGGGTGGGCTGTCGGGACCGGCGATCAAGCCGATCGTGCTGCGGCAGGTGTATCAATGCGCGCGCCGGGTGCGCGTGCCGGTGATCGGCTGCGGCGGGATCAGCACGGCGGAGGACGCCGCGGAATACATGCTGGCCGGCGCCGCGGCGGTGCAGGTGGGAACAGCAACGTTCCTGCATCCGACCGCGATGCTGACGATCATCGATGGGCTTGCCGCATTCTGTGCCGCGCGCAACATCAAGCGCGTCGCGGACCTGACCGGTGCACTGCAGCGCGAGGAGGCGGACGAGGCCGAGGTGGAATGGCTCGATCCGGGGCCGTAACCGGAACAAGGACGATCAGGCAATTGGCAGCATGCGGCGCGTTGGCGCACACCCTGTCTGATCAGCCACGTGCCATCACCAGCGAGGGCGTCGCCATCAGCATCGGGGGGCTATCGTGCCGGCTGCTCAGCGGCGCTCGACACGCTGCGGGGGGGAAGCCTGCCTCCGGGCTCTTGACCCGAGGGTCGAGGCCGCGCAGCGCACGAGGATAAGGATGATCTGGTTGGGCACCCTACCCTCACCCTCGCGGTTATCGCAGGATGGCGATGCACAACCCGCGCGGCGAGCGCCCCGCACCACTGCGATGGCACCACACCATCGAGGCTGAAGGACAGATACGATGACCGCAAACGACCGCGACCTGACCATCGACGAGCGTGACGTTCTCTCCGGCGTGTCGATCGCGGAACCCTGGTCATTGGTCGAGTGCTTCGCGCATATGCGGCGCGAGCACCCCACCGAGATGAACCGCGGCGGCGAAGAGATCGCCGCCCGGCTGAGCCGCCTCGGCATCCCCTGCACCATGTACGAGCCGACGCTATTCCTGAGCACGCCCAGGCCGAGCAAGCTGGAGGTCGGCGGGTTGACGTTCGAGGCAAAGCCGCCGTCGTTCGCGCCCTCGGTGCCGGACGGTGTGCTGGCGCGCGTTGTCGTCATCCAGGACGCCGCGAAGCTGATCGATGGCTACGCGCCGTCCACTGCGAACCTGTTCGGCGAAGGCTTCAGCCCGATGCCGGGCGTCGAAGACGTCACCGGCTGCGTCGTGGCCTATTTCGGCACCCTCAACGGTGAACGGATCGCGCAACTCGAGAAACTGGGCGCCGCGGCGGTGGTCGCGATCAACCCCGGCGACAATGCGCACTGGGGCGGCGGCTGCGCGTTCTGGGGCACGCCGGACACCGACGATCTGCCGGCGAAGCTCGGCATTCCTGCCGTCGCGGTGAACCGCCACGCCGGCGAACCACTGCTGGAAGCGGCGAAGACGGGTGCCGCCGCCCGGGTGGTCACGTCGCTGGAGGAAGGCTGGTACCAGTGCAGGCTACCAGTCGCCGAAATTCGCGGCACAGAGCAACCGGAGCAATTCGTGCTGCTGCACGGGCACTATGATTCATGGGACGTCGGCGTCGGCGACAACGCGACTGGCAACGCCGCCATGCTCGAAATCGCGCGCGTGCTGTGGCAGCACCGCGGCAAGCTCAAGCGCAGCGTCCGCCTCGCCTGGTGGCCCGGCCATTCCACCGGCCGATTCGCCGGCAGCACCTGGTACGCCGACAAGTTCGCGATCGACCTCGTACGCAACTGCATAGCGCAGATCAACTGCGACTCGCCGGGCTGCCGCTGGGCGACGTCCTACGAGATCATCCCGTGGATGGCAGAGAACGCGGCGTTCGTCGCCGGCGTCGTCAACGATGCGATCGGCAAGCCGGCCAGCGGGCGAAGGCCACCGGCGGCGAACGACTATTCCTTCACCAATCTCGGCATCACCGGCTACCTCTCGTCGTCCTCGCGTATCCCCGCCGCCGAGGTCGCGGCGCGCGGCTACTACTATGTCATGGGCAATGGCGGGAACATCGAGTGGCACACCGTGTTCGACCAACTGGACATTGCCGACCGCGATATCCTACTGGACGACATCAGGATCTATCTGCTGGCGGTGTGGCGCAACGCCAATGCGGTACTGCTGCCCTACGATTGGGGCGCATTGATCGCCGAGTTCGCCGGCACCGTGCGCTCCTACCAGCGCGCCGCCGGCGACCGGTTCGATCTGGGTCCCGCGCAGCAGGCCGTGGCGGTGCTGGGTGACAGTGTCGCACGGTTCGAGCGCGCGGTGCGGGCCGGCAGCATCCCACCGGCCGACGCAAACCGCACGCTGTTGCGGCTGTCGCGCCACCTGGTGCCGCTGAACTACGTCAAGGGCACGCGCTTCCGGCGCGATCTTGCGACGCCGCCGTCGCCGCTGCCATGGCTGGCGATCGCCGAGGAGCTCGATCGCTACCCGCCGTCCACGCTTGGCTTCGCACTCAACCAGTTGCAGCGTGGCTGCAACCACGTCGTTGGCGGTTTGATGGACGCGTGCGAGGTGGTGGATGCCGCGCTCGATGACGCTCGGGTCAACCGCGCGGCGGCGTGAGCCTCGTTGATGCCCGGCACGGTACACCTCTCCCGCGTCGCGGGAGCGGTGAACATTCGGCTGGAGGCTCAAGCATGATCGCCTACGCATTCAAACGCCGCGACCTGGTGTGAACGTTGGGCGGCACCGCCGTACTGCTCTCGCCGGTCACAGTCCATCCTTCGCGGCCCCCCCGGCGCCGATCGTAGTCAGCACCTTCGGCGGCGTGTTCGAAAAGACCATCCGCGAAGTGATCGTGCCGGATTTCGATAGGAACACCGGCGCGCAGGCCCAGGTGCCGAGCGGTCAGCCAAAACAATCGATGGCGCAGATCGAAGCGAACCGCGCGTATCCCGTGATCGATGTCATGTTCAACAACGTGGACGGCGCAATCCCGGCCGGCCAGGACCGAAGCGCGCCGGTCATTGCGGGGCGTCGCGCGACCGGGTCCCAAGGCAAATAATCAAGTGGCCGCACGGAGTTTCACCGAGTTTACCACGGAGCTTCAAAGAGAAGATTCTGATTGCGCGGTTCGTCGCTACGTTGCCCCGTCGATGCGTGCAGCACGGCATGCAAATCTTCATCTTCTCAGTGAAACTCTGTGGCAAACTCGGTGAAACTCCGTGCGACCGCTTGATTACTTGCCTGCCTTGCCATGGCCCGCACCATGCCCTCCAGACATGCGCCATTGCACGGCACGCCACCTCGCAATACGTCTCCATAAGAAGCAAAGGCTCTACTTGCTGATGGATACCGACACCGCCCTTGCCCAGCGTCTGTTCGACCACCTGCGCGCCGCCACCAGCGACGGCGTGGGCATCAGCCGCGAAAGCTATGGCGCCGGTGAGTCGGCGGCGCTCGACATCATCGAGGCCAAAGCGCGCGCGCACGGCCTGGCGACCGAACGGGACGCCGGCGCCAACCTGGTGATCACCCTACCCGGGCGGGATTCCGCCCTGCCCTTCCTGGCCTGCGGCTCGCATCTCGATTCGGTGCCGCAAGGCGGCAACTACGACGGCGCGGCGGGGGTGATCGCCGGCTTGCTCGCTCTCGCCAGCTTCCGGGCGGAGGGCTTCCTCCCCACGCGGACCATCAAGCTGTATGCCCTGCGTGGGGAGGAAAGCGCGTG
>DATHNI010000410.1:0-3809 GCA_035486135.1 Acetobacteraceae bacterium | reverse complement strand
GGCACGCTGGCGTGGCCGGACGTGTGGATGGCACGCAGCGGTATCCCCAGACGCGTCAGCCGCGCGCGCAGCTCCAGGTTCTCCGGCTGCGTGAGATAGCCCGCCCACTGCGACCAGATGGCCGTCGCACCGTCGAGGCATCCTGCCGCTTCGAGGTCGTCCAGCATGAAGCGCCGGAACAGCATCACCGCACGCGGTGCCAGCGCCGCAAGGTCCTCAGGAAACAGGCGACGATGCGCATTCTGCCGCAGCGCCTCGAATGCCCCCTGCCGTTTCACCTGTATCCGCTGGCGGCGCGGAGTGAACAGCGCCATCTCCGGCCACTCAGGCCCGACGACTGGAATGTTGGGATTCCCCGTGGCCCGCAGGACCTCCGCAGCGTAGAGGTCCACCAGGAGCGTGCGCCGCGTCCTGCGGCACGCCCGGAAGACCGTAACCATCCGGTCGATATTCTGTGCCGACGCCGCCAGCAGGACCATGCCTCGGGTGGCGCCAAATATCTTGGTGAATTCGGCCTCGATGTCGGTCTCGGTCGGCAATCCGGCCTCCGCGCCAGGCCGGCCGATGGTGGAGCCCTCCATCAGCATGACATCGACCCCTTTCGGGGGCCGCGCGACGAAAGCGTCGAACAGCTTTGCCTTGCGGCCGTGGGCGCGAAGGTCGCCGGTGTAAAGCACGCTCCGCCCGTCGCCCCTGATGAGGAAGGAGTACGCATCGTAGGCGGAATGGTCGGTGAGATACGGCGTGATCTCGAACGGTCCGAGCACGAGCGTCGTACGGTTGGCAATGTGCCGGACGTCGCGTGGCAGAACCAGGCCCGGGACCCACCGGGAGGCGGCTGTCATGATCCGATGGGTAGCCTCGCCCATCCAGACCGGCACATGGTCTCCGCTCGCGGGCAGCAGCCCACAGTGGTCGCGGTGCCCGTGCGACAGCAGCACACCGAGCAGCGACGCATCCTGCTCACGCAATCCCGACACCGCGGGGAGCAATGTGCCCGGGTCGACGCCGTCCGGCACATCGAGCGGCAGGCCGAGATCGACGACCAACCGTGCCCCCTGCGCTTCGATCTCCACACAGGAACCGCCGATCTGTCGCGCACCGCGCAGGATTCTTAGCCGCAAGGGGAGCCGGACCTCTTGGTGACCCCTCGGACAGCACTCGATATCTACGAAGCATTGAGGGCGGTTGCGTGATGAACGTCTTCACGCTGCATTATTCCCGTGGACGGCTTTCGAATTTACTGCGCCGGGCGGATATCGTCGCTTTGTTGCAAATAAGGCACAGATCTGCCGGGCGGCCGTGTTCGGGCCGCTTGGGATCGGCGCGTCGGCGCCAAGCCGCTGGCGTAGGCTCAAGTCACCCTTGCGGGCCAGTGCTACGTCTTGCCGCTGCTGTGCTGGCCGATGCGGGGCTCGGTGCCGGCCAGCAGGCGGCGGATGTTGGCGTGGTGGCGGGCATACACAAGCACGGCAATCGCCAACGCCAGCTTAACGGCGCCGGGGTCGGCGAGCGCCCAGGCAAGAAAAGGTGCCAGCGCGAAGGAGATCAGTCCGGCGAGCGACGACCGGCGCAGCAGGGCGGCGGCGATCAGCCAGACGGCCCCCGCCCCGATGCCCACTGGCCAGGCGGCGGCGATCAGCACGCCGTAGCTGGTGGCGACACCCTTGCCGCCCTTGAAGCGCAGCCAGACCGGGAAGAGATGCCCCAGCACGGCGCCCAGCCCCGCCCACAGCGCTGCGTCCCGCCCGGCGAGCCATCCGGCCAGCAGCACCGGCGCCGCGCCTTTCGCCGCGTCCAGCAGCAGGGTGGCGGCGGCCAGGGACTTCTTGCCGGTGCGCAGCACGTTGGTGGCGCCGATATTGCCCGAGCCGATGGTGCGGATGTCGCCAAGTCCGGCGGCGCTTGTCAGCAGCAGGCCGAACGGGATGGAGCCGAACAGGTAGCCGAGCAGGATGTAGGTGATCGGGGGCATGGGTGGGTTCCGGTTCCGGATTGGCGCGGCAGGTGGCCGTGCGACACGTCGAAATGACGAGGCAATGTCCAGCGTGGCGAGTCGTGGGATCGTTCAGGCAGGAGATTGCGTCGCCGGGCTGTGGTTCACAAGAAACCACCGTCGCCTCGTTCCGGGAGGCATGTGCCGTTTGCATCTCGGCAGAAAGAAAGATTTTAACACGGAGGCAGAACGAGAACCACGGAGGCTCAGTGCCGCCGCAGCAGCGGGGGAGGCCGTGTGGGCCCCCGCTGCCGGGGCGGGCACTGGGCCTCCGTGGCGCTCCGTGGTTCTCGATCTGCCTCCGTGTTGAAAGCTTCGCGGTGTTGCTGGCGGCCGCCGGCTATGCAGGCGTTTCGCCGGGTACAGGATCGCGGCAGATGCGATAACGCTACGTCAAGGGAGGGGGGAGCCTCCGTTATCCATTCGAGTCGTTGCCTCCGACGCGTCTGCTGGGGAAACCTCTCGATCCGCCTCAGTTGCCACGAGCACCTCACATCCGCGCGGAGGATTGAGATGCACGGACAGCAAGGTATACTGATAAGCGTAACTGATAAGCGTATAAGCATCTATCAGAAAGCCTCATGCCCGACGACTCCGTCACCCGCTGGACGGTGTCCGTGTCCAAGGACACCGACATTACGGTGCGCAGCTTTCTGGCGCGGCGCGGCATGAAGAAGGGCGACCTCTCGAAATTCATCGAGGAAGCCGTCAAATGGCGCGTGTACGATCGGACCCTGGCAGAGGCCCGTGGCAAATTCGCCGATATGTCTCCGGAAGATGGCCGCGGCTGGCTCGGCCGACTTCCTCGTCACCGGCGACAAAGGCGGCCTGCTGGTGTTGCGGCAGTATGCTGGCTGCCGGATCATCACAGTGCGCGACTTTCTCACACTGACGCGGCGGTTGCCGTGACAGGCAGCGGCCTTTGCCGGGCTACCCAAACACCCGGCGTCCCGCCTTCCACGTTCCCAGCACCACGCCCTCCAGAGCGCGGCCGTCGAACGGCGTGTTCTGCGCCTTGCCGGGCAGCTTACCGGATACGATCTGCCACACCCGCTCGGGATGGAACAGGCACAGGTCGGCGGGCGCGCCCTTGACCAGCCGGCCGGCGTCGACGCCCAGCAAGCGGGCCGGCCGGGAGGTCAACAATTCGATCGCCAGCGCCAGGCCGATGGTGCCGTTATGCACTTGCGCCAGCGTCACGCCGAGCAACGTGGCCAGCCCGACCCCTCCGGGCGTGGCCTGGGCGAACGGCAGTCGCTTGTCGTCGGCGTCGCGCGGCTGGTGGTCCGACGCCACCGCGTCGATCGTGCCGTCCGCCAGCGCCGCGGCGACCGCCTGGCGGTCCGCATCCTTGCGCAGCGGCGGCGACAGCTTGGCGTAGGTGCGGAAGTCGCCGATCGCGGTCTCGTTCAGGTCGAAATAGGGCGGGGCGGTGTCGCAGGTGACCGCCGCGCCGTCCTCCTTCGCCCGGCGGATCAGCGCCAGCGCGTCGGCGGTGGAGACATGCGCGAAATGCACCGCCCCGCCGGTCAACTGAGCCAGTCGGATGTCGCGGGCGACCTGGATCGCCTCGGCGGCGGCCGGGATGCCGGGCAGGCCGAGACGCGTTGCCAACTCGCCCTCGGTGGCCGCGCCGCCGGCGGCGAGCGATTGTTCTTCGGGATGCTGCACGATGCGAGCGCCGAAGCCACGTGCGTAGGACAGCGCGACGCGCATCAGGCGGGCGGACCGCAATGTGGTGGCGCCGTCGGTGAAGGCGACCGCACCGGCCTCGCGCAGCAGGCCAAGCTCGGCCAGCGCCTCGCCGCGGCAG
>DATHNI010000409.1:0-22775 GCA_035486135.1 Acetobacteraceae bacterium | reverse complement strand
TCCACCGCGCGCTTCATCGCCATGGCGATCAGCTTGCGGTGGTCGGGGCGGCGCAGTTCCGCCTCGTCGCGCGGATTGGACATGAAGCCCATCTCGACCAACACGCTGGGAATGTCCGCCGCCTTCAGCACGACGAACCCGGCATGACGCTCCGGGTTGGGCAGCATCGGCACGTCCTGGTCCAGCGCGCCGACCATGTCGCGCGCCAAGTGCACCGAGCCGACCCGCGTCTCCCGCCGCACCAGGCTCGCCAGGATGCGGGCCACCTCGGGCGAGGCACTCAGCGCGGGGCCGCCATACCGGTCGGCGCTGTTCTCGCGCTGCGCCAGGGCGGCGGTCTGCGCGTCCGATGCCGTGCCCAGGGTGTAGATGCTGGCCCCGCGCACCGCGTGATCCGCCAGCGCGTCGGCGTGCATGGAGACGAACAGCGTGGCGCCCTGGGCCTGCGCCTTGGCCACCCGGTCGTCCAGCGGCACGAACACGTCACGTGCCCGGGTCAGCGCCACGCGGTAATGGCCTCCCGCCTCCAGCAGATGTTTCAGCTCCAGGGCGGAGGCGAGCGAGACGTGCTTCTCATACGTGCCGGAGACGCCGATGGCGCCGGGGTCCTTGCCGCCGTGCCCGGGGTCCAGCATGACGAGCGGCTTCGGCAGACCGGTGTCGGGGTGGGACGGCTTGTGGGGCGTGGCGTGGCCCGGATGGTTGGCGGCCGCGGCCATGGCGGCTTGCATCCAGCCGGGGAGCAGGAACGTGCCAACCACGCTGGCGCCGGAGCCGAGACGGCCCAGCAAGAGGCGGCGCGAAATCGGCGCGGCGGGCAACATGGGGAGGGTTCTTAACACATGAGATCGAGAAATGCAGCTTTCTTATTGATTGCAGACGGTTTAATTCTCACGCGTCCGGAAGAATCCGGCGGGCGGCGCAGCCGGAACGGTTGTGGAGGCACAGACCGTGCGGTTTGCGGCACGCTCACCCCCGCCGCTGCGCGTCTTGACCCCCGGGTCGAGTGCCCGAGGGCATGCCTCTCCTGCAAGCAGGAGAGGTTTCTTTGATGCTGACCGACATAGCGGGAGTAACCGTCGGGCACGCCGAGGATCTGGCGCTTGGCTCCGGCGTGACAGCCATCCTGTTCGATCGGCCCGCGGTGGCCTCGGTCAGCATCCTTGGCGGCGCGCCGGGGAGCCGCGACACGGCGATGCTGGCGCCGGAGAACTCCGTGCCGGCGGTGGACGCGATCGTGCTGTCCGGTGGGTCGGCGTTCGGTCTGGATGCCGCGGGCGGCGTGCAGGCCGCGCTGCGCGAGCAAGGGCGCGGCCTGGTGCTGCGAGGGGCACTGATCCCGCTGGTAGCGCAGGCGATCATTTTCGATCTGGCGAACGGGGGAAACAAGGATTGGGGCCGGTTTTCGCCGTATCGCGATCTCGGTTATGCGGCGGCCGTCGCTGCGACCGCGGCACCGTTTGCGCTGGGCTCGGTGGGGGCGGGGACCGGCGCGACGACGGCCACGGCGAAGGGCGGCCTCGGGTCGGCGAGCGCCGTGACGCGCGGCGGCCATACGGTGGCGGCGATCGTTGCGGTCAACGCGGTGGGCTCGCCGCTGATCGGGGACGGGCCGTGGTTCTGGGCCGCGCCCTATGAGCAAGATAACGAGTTTGGCGGGCGTGGCTGGCCCGGAACGTTCGATACGGCGCCACGATTGAAGGGCACGCCGGGGACCAGCACGACGATCGGGCTGGTCGTCACCGATGCCGTGCTGACCAAGCCGCAGGCGATGCGGCTGGCCATCATGGCGCATGACGGACTGGCACGGGCGGTGCTGCCGGCACATGCGCCGATGGACGGCGACACGATGTTCGCCGCCGCGACCTGCGTGCGCCCGCTGACCGAGCCGGCGCGGGAGCTGACCGAGATCGGCCACGCCGCCACGCTGGTCATGGCGCGGGCGATCGCCCGAGGGGTCTACGAGGCGCGTTCGTTGCCGGTGCCCGGAGCGCAACGGTCCTGGCGCGAGCAATTCGCCGATGGAGCGTGAGTTGTTCCGGCGTCAGCGCGAGTCACGCCGCACTTGTCAAGCAACAGACTCCCCCTCCCCTTGAGGGAGGGGGTTGGGGGGAGGGGTCCTTACCGCACGGAACCCCTCCCCCCAACCCCCTCCCTCAAGGCGAGGGGGAGTATCCATTGCGTGACGGCAGAACTTTTGCTGACAGCGCGATCTCACACCACGGGGCAGGCGACGATATGCTCGCGATACGCCGGGCGCTCGCATAGCCGGTCGTACCACGCGCGCAGCGCCGGCAGCGACGGGTGCTCGAAATCCATGTTGAACCAGCGGTGCGCGTGCACGCCCCAGGGGATGTCCGCGAGGGTGAAATCCGGACCCGCGATATAGGCGTGCTTCGCCAGCAGCGGCTCGATCATGCCGTATGCCTTCGCCGCATCCGCCACACCCTGGGCGATCGCCGCCGGGTCGCGCTTGTCGGCCGGGGTGCGTATCAGGCCCCAGAACACCACCCCCATCGGCCGGTTCAGCACCGTCTGCTGCGCGTCCATCCACCTGTCGATATTGGCGCGCCGGCGCGGCTCCTGCGGCCACATCGCCGAGCCAGGCGCATGGGCGTGGTACAGGTAGCGCAGGATGGCGTTGCTCTCCCACAGGGTGAAGTCGTCCTCCTGCAAGGTCGGCACCAGCCCGGTGGGGTTCATGCCGCGGTAATCCGGCGTGTCGGTCTTGCCGAACGAGCCGCCGACATCGACCCGCTCGAACGGCAGGCCGAGCTCGCCCAATCCCCACAGCACCTTCATGACATTGCTCGACGTGGCGCGGCCCCAGACGATCCGGCGCATCGTTTTCTCCCGTAATGGCGTGGCGAGGAACCGTATTCCCTGGGCACGCCGGCGGCAACTTGCGTGCCGCGCCACCACGGGGCACACCCGCGCCCATGCCACTTCCGTCGCTCCGGACCCTTGCCCTGCTCTCCGCGCTCGCTGCCGGCGCCGCACTGGCTGCCGCGCTGGCCATCGAGACCTGGGGCGGCCTGGCACCCTGCGCGCTGTGTCTGCTGGAGCGCTGGCCCTACCGCGTGGCAATCGTCCTCGCCCTGCTGGCGGTGATCGCGCCGCCGCAACTCGCCCGCGTGCTGCTGGTACTGGTGGTGCTGACGGTCCTGGCGGATGCGGCGCTGGGGTTCATCCATGTCGGCGTCGAGGCCCACTGGTGGCCCAGCCCGCTGCCCGAATGCGCCGCGCCACGCTTCATCGGCGGCTCGATCGCGCAGCGGCTGGCCAACATGCCGGCGCATCCCGCCAAGCCGTGCGACGACCCGTCCTATCTGATCCCAGGCCTGCCGGTCTCGTTGGCAATGATGAACCTGATCTTTGCCCTGGTGTTCTCCGTGGTGCTCGCCATCTTCGTCTGGCGCAGCGAGAGGAGGCCGGCATGAGCGACACGCGACCGGAATTGCCCGGCGATGCGAACCCGCGAACCACGGTGGAGAGCATGATCCGCGTGGACCATGCCGGCGAGTATGGCGCGGCGCGGATCTATGCCGGGCAGCTCGCGGTGTTGGGGCGGTCCGGCAGCGCGGACACGCTGCAACAGATGCAGGCGCAGGAGCAGGAGCATCTGGATCGGTTCGAGGAGTTGGTGGTGCGGCGGCGCGTGCGGCCGACGGCTCTGCTGCCGTTGTGGCACTTGGCGGGATTCGCTCTGGGCGCGGTGACCGCGGCGATGGGCGAACGTGCGGCGATGGCCTGCACCGTCGCGGTGGAGGAGGCGATCGAGGTGCACTACGCCGGCCAGATCGCGGCGCTGGACGATAGCGAGGCCGAGTTGCGCGCGACGATCGCCCGCGTCCGCGAGGACGAACTGCACCACCGCGACGTCGCCGTGGCCCACGGCGCCCGCCAGACCCCCGGTTTCCGTCTGCTCTCGGCCGCGATCAAGGCCGGCTGCCGCGTCGCCATCGCCGTCAGCGAACGGGTCTAACTACCTGCGGGGAAACAAGCGAATCAAATAAGGATACTCCCCCTCCCCTTGAGGGAGGGGGTTGGGGGGGAGGGGTTCGGACCGCCGCACGGCCCCCTCCCCCCGACCCCCTCCCTCAAGGGGAGGGGGAGTCCGTTCTTGCTAGAAAAGCTGACAACGCCCAGGTTTGGCCCTGCGAAACCACACGCAACGCACGCCCCGCGACCTGAACCAAAGGAAGGCGGCTTGGAATGAATAATTTCGAAGCATTCCGGGGCAAGCGATACTTGAACCTCGAAACCTTTCGCACGAACGGTCAGGGTGTTCGGACGCCGGTCTGGTTCGCCGCGGACCATGAGGATGGCACGACGCTCTTCGTCTATTCGCTACGCAGCTCCGGCAAGGCGAAGCGCCTGCGCCGCAGCGGGTCGGTCCGGATCGCACCGTGCAATGCACGGGGAATGGTCACCGGTCCGTGGATCGATGCGCAGGCCTCGATCGTCGAGGGCGAGGAGTTTCGCCAAGGGATGCAGCTTATCGATCGCAAATATCGCCCTTGGAAGCAGATCCTCGACCTGCTCGCACGGTTTCGGCGTGGGGATGCGCGCATCGGAATTGCGATACGGAGAAACACCGCGTCATCGCCGGGGTGACGCCATGGCTCGGCCGGCAGCCATGGCCGCGGGCGTGACCGCGGCGGATGACCGCGGTAGGATCGCGCGACGGCGACCAACCACGGGAGAGAAACACATGGCAGGCAACGGCCAACACATCATCGAACTCGACAGGCAGCGCATGCAGGCGATGGCCAGCAAGGACGTCGCGGCACTGAACAAGCTGCTGGCTGACGACCTGATCTATTGCCATTCCTCCGCCCGGCTCGACACCAAGCAGAGCCTGATCGGCGCCATGCAATCCGGCGCGACGGTCTATACCGGCGTCGAACCCTCCGACGTGAAGGCGCAGGATTGCGGCGACGCGGTGGTGCTGACCGGCATCGCCCGCATCAACGTCGTGTCGGGTGGCAAGCCCAACGCGTTCAGTGTCCGCTTCACCGATGTCTATGCGAACCGTGGCGGGCAGTGGCAGATGGTGACGTGGCAATCGACCCGCCTGCCGGAATAACCCCAGAGACGTCCAGGGGAGGAGTCAAACTATGAGTTACGCGGCGGCCTTCGCCGGATTGAAGGTGATCGATCTCACCGGCGGCGTCGCTGGCCCGTCCTGCGCCATGTTCCTGGCGCAGCACGGGGCGGACGTCATCAAGGTGGAAACCCCGCATGGCGGCGGCGACTGGTCGCGCATCCTCGGTCGGCGCTACGAGGACCACTCCGCCTATTCGTTGTTCGGCACGTTGGGCAAGCGCAGCATCGCGCTCGACCTGAAGACGCAAGAGGGCAAGCAGGTGCTGTGGCGGCTGTTGCACGGCGCCGACGTGTTCCTGGAGGGATTTCGTCCCGGCACGATCCAGCGCCACGGCTTCAGCTACGAGGCAGTCAGCGCCAAGGAACCGCAGATCATCTATTACTCGATCTCCGGCTTCGGCCAGACCGGTCCGCTTGCGGAACGGCCAGCGATGGACCCGGTGCTGCAGGCCTTCACCGGGATCGTCGATGAGAATCGCGGCGAGCATGACAACCATCCGCATCGCATCGCCATCTCGCTGATCGACATGTACAGCGGATTGCTCGGCTTCCAGGCGATCGCGACGTCGCTCTATGCACGCCGGGCGGAGGGGCGCGGGCGGTTTGTCGAGCTCAGCCTGATGCATGGCGGGGCGATGCTGTCGGTGATCCGGCTGATGGCGCAATACCTGGAGCACGGCAAGGCACAGCGCACCAGCATGCCGAACGGCGTCTTCACCACCGCGGATGGGCAGTTGAACATCACGATGGTGCGGCCGGGCGATTGGCCGTTGTTCTGCGATGCGATCGACCGGACGGACCTGGAGCACGAGCCTCGCTTCGCCACGCACACCGCGCGCGGCGATCATCTGGACGATCTCTACGAAGTGGTGCGCCCGGTCATCGCGGCCAAGCCGACCGAGTGGCTGGCAACGCGGCTGACCGAGCGTGGCATCATGAACGGCAAGGTCAACACCTACCGGCAGTTTGTGACCGAAGCGCAGGTGACGGAGTCCGGGATCATGGCGTGGCTGGAACAGCCGGGCGTGCCGGAGCCGGTGCCGATGCCGAACATCCCCGGATTGCCGCCATTTGAATCAGGCACCAAGCGGGCGCATGCGCCGCGTTTGGGAGAGGATACGCTCGAGGTTCTGGCACAGCACGGCTACACCGAAGCGGAGATCGCCGCGCTGCTGGAGCAAAAGGTGGTAAGCGCGCCGTGACGTACAAGACCTCTCCCGCCGCGCGGGAGAGGTTACCAAGGAAAACGATGACATGCTCGACTGCCGGACCGACTTGTGGTCAGCTTTCCGCAATGACTCAACCATCGGCAGGTAAGGCGGCCTGCAATCATGTGTCATGGCCGGCTACCCACGACTTTGCTATGTGACACAATGAAAAGACCTGGATGGCCGCCCTTCGCCGGCCATGACACACTTCAACATGTCGTCGTAGTTGCCGACTCCTGCGTGATTCCATGCTGATATGTGATTCCGTGCGCGTATGATGTCCGCGCCGCCGGTCAGGCCAGGGAGAGCACTCGAATGTCCGATGCACTGACAGTCGATTATGACGGCCTGATCCCGAACAATGTCGGCCTCAATGGGGACGCCCGCGTCCGCAAGGCGCTGGAGACGTGGCACCCCGGCTACATCGACTGGTGGAAAACGATGGGCCCCGTCGGCTTTCAGGACGCGCTAGTGTACCTGCGCACCGCGGTGGGCGTCGGTGCCGAAGGCTGGGCCCGCTTCGACTATGTGAAAATGCCCGAATACCGCTGGGGCATATTGCTCGCGCCGCAAGTCGAGGGCCGCACCATCCCGTTCGGCGCGCACAAGGGCGAACCCGTCTGGCAGGAAGTCCCCGGCGAGTACCGCGCCATGTTGCGCCGGTTGCTGGTGATCCAAGGCGATACCGAACCGGCTTCGGTCGAGCAACAGCGGCATCTCGGCGCAACCGCGCCATCACAGTACGATCTGCGCAACCTGTTCCAGGTGAATGTCGAGGAAGGCCGCCACCTCTGGGCGATGGTCTACCTGCTGCAGAAATACTTCGGCCGCGACGGGCGCGAGGAGGCGGAAGACCTACTCCGCCGCCACTCCGGCGACCCTGATTCCCCCCGCATGCTCGGCGCGTTCAACGAGCGCACACCGGATTGGCTGAGCTTCTTCATGTTCACGTTCTTCACTGACCGCGACGGCAAGATGCAGCTCGCGGCTCTGGCGCAGTCGGGGTTCGACCCGCTGTCGCGCACCTGCCGCTTCATGCTGACCGAGGAAGCGCACCACATGTTCGTCGGCGAGACCGGCGTGCAGCGCATCATCCAGCGCACCTGCGAGGCGATGCGCGAAGCCGGGATCAACGACCCGGCCGATGTGGACCGCGTGCGCGCGCTGGGCGTGATCGACCTGCCGACCATCCAGCGCAAGGTGAACCTGCATTTCTCCCTGACGCTGGACCTGTTCGGCTCGGAGATCAGCACCAACGCCGCCAATGCGTTCAATTCCGGCCTGAAGGGTCGCTACCGCGAGGACAAGCTGACCGATGACCATCAGTTGGCGGGCGATACCTATCCGGTGCTGCGGCTGAAAGACGGTGCGATCGTTCAGGAGAACGTGCCGGCGCTGTCATCACTGAACATGCGGCTTCGCGATGACTTCGTGGCGGACGCGGCGCAGGGTATAGCGCGCTGGAATCGCGTGCTGGAGCGCGCCGGGTTGGAGTTCCGCATCCGCCTGCCGCATGTCGCGTTCAACCGCCGCATCGGCGAGTTTGCCGCGGTACACGCGGATACCGAGGGGAACCTGTTGGCTGCCGATGCATGGGCCGCGCGGGCGGACACCATGCTGCCGACTGCCGAGGATTATCGGTTCGTGGACAGCCTGATGAAGCCCGTGCAGGTGCGCGGTGCTTATGCGGGTTGGATCGCTCCACCCCGGATCGGCATTGACAACAAGCCGGGCGACTTCGAGTACGTGAAGATCGAGGCGTAATAAACAGAAAACTTCTCCCGCGCGTAGCGCGGGAGAAGTTTTAGAACAGCTGCTTCGTCGCGATCGCGGCTCCCTCCGCCAGCGTCTTCAGCTTCGCCCAGGCGATCTCCGGATGCACCCGTCCGCCAAGCCCGCAATCCGTCCCGGCCAGCACATTCTCCCGCCCTACCAGGTTGGCAAACCGCACAATCCGGTCGGCCACCAGATCCGGATGTTCCACGACGTTGGTCGCGTGGCTCACCACCCCCGGAATGATCAGCTTGCCCGCCGGCAGCTTCACATCCTGCCACACCCGCCATTCATGCTCGTGCCGCACGTTGCCCGCCTCGAACGAGTAGGCCTGCGCGTCGATCGCCAGCATCACCTCGACGATCTCGCGCATCGGAATATCGGTGACGTGCGGGCCGTGCCAGCTTCCCCAGCACAGATGGAACCTGATGCGATCCCGCGGCAGACCCTTGAGCGCATGGTTCAGCGCCTCCACGCGGATCATGGAAAACTTGCGATACGCCTCCACCGACGGCGCCGGATTGATCTGGTCCCAATTCTCCGCAATCGACGGATCGTCGAGCTGCAGCACCAGGCCCGCATCGATGATCGCCTTGTATTCCTCGCGCATCGCGTCGGCACAGGCGTAGATGAACTCTTCCTCGGTCTTGTAATATTCGTTCCCGATGCGCGAGCAACTCCCCGGCGCGATCGAGGTCATGAAGCCTTCCTCGACCCCGGACGCCTGCAACGCCGCCTTGAAATGCGCGATGTCGGCGGCGATCGCGTCGTGACCGGTATAGGTCAGCTTTTCCACGCACACCGGCAGCCGCATGCCTGGGCCGCCACGATTGGATGACACGCCGGAGTCGGGATCGGCATAAGCGGTGGGGAACAGGTTGCGGTCGCGCCGGTCCGGGAAGGCGGTCAGGATGATCTCATCCCCCTGCCGGCGCTGCGGCGGCATGCGATACATATACTCGCCCAGCCGCAACCCGCCGAGGCGTTGGAACGAATAGCTCCACCACGCACCGTAGTTGATGCGCTGGCCCATGCCCTTGCCGTATTCGCCGTCGCCGGCAATATCGATGCCGCACTCGCGCTGGCGTCGCACCACGTCCTGCACCGCCGCTGCGAGTTGCGCCTGGTAGCCGGCCTCGTCGTTCGTTTCGCCTTCCTGGCGCGCGCGAGTGAGTTCGATCAGGTCGTCCGGACGCGGCAGGCTGCCGGCCTGCGTGGTGAGGATGCGGTTCTGGCTGTTCTTCATGGCGCTTTGCTCCCGGGTCGGCTTCGGCATTGGTTGATGTACGAAGAGAACCCGGATCGGTCACCACGGCAAGGTCAGGCCGGGCTCACGCCCTGCTCCCTTCGTTCACATCCTCCGCACGTTGGTAAACAGGTTCAGCCCCTTCAGCATATGCGCCAGATCATTCCGATATGCTACCGGCTGATGATACAGCCCCACCGGCAGGCACGGCCCGTCCCACGACGCCTGGATTTGAATCTCTCTCGATCGGTGCCGGTCCCTACGGCATAACTGGTTGCGCGACGCGCGCCGACCCAGCACTCTCCCGCGCACACGTCCGCGCTGCGCTCCAACGACAGGTGGTAATGCATGACCGATCCGATCACCGTCGCGGTTCTCCAGAACCGGCTGAACGCCATCGCCGAGGAAATGGGCGAGGCGATGCTGCGCACCGCCTATTCGCAGATCCTCAACTCCTCGCGCGACTTTTCCATCGCCCTGATTGACGCGCGCTGCCGGCTGGTAGCGCAGGCCGACCATATCCCGGTGCATGTCGGCGCCATGCCGTGGGCGGCGAAGGCGCTGGCCGAGCGGTTTCCCAACCCCGCGCCGGGCGACGTCTACCTGCTGAACGACCCCTATCGCGGCGGTTCGCATCTGCCGGACCTGACGGCCTTCGTCCCGGTCTTCGCCGGCGATGCGTTGATGTTCTGGTCCGTGGTGCGCGCGCACCACTCCGACATCGGCGGTGCCACGCACGGCGCGTACAATCCCGCCGCCACGGAAATCTGGCACGAGGGCCTGCGCATTCCGCCGATGCGCCTGACGGAAAACGGCGTGCTGCGCGAGGACCTGCTGGAGATGCTGGCGCTGAACGTGCGCCATCCTCGGGATTTCCGCGGCGACCTCGCAGCCCAGATCGGCGCGGCAAAGCTCGGCGAGCAACGCCTGGCCGCGGTGATCGCCGAGTTCGGCGCAGCCACCCTGGCCGACGCGGTGGAGACAATGCTGGATGCCGCCGAACGCCATGCCCGCGCCATCGTCGAGTCCTGGGCCGACGGCATCTACGTCGGCGAGGCGGTGCTGGACGACGACGGCTTCGACCGCAGCAACATCGTCATTCGTGCCCACGTCACCAAGCACGGCAGCGACGTGACGGTGGACCTGTCCGGTTCCGATCCGCAGGTGACCGGATTCATCAACTCCTCTTTCGCCAACACGCAATCGGCCGTCGCCATGGCCTTCGCCTTCTTGCTCGATCCCGACATCACCAAGAACGAAGGTGCATTCCGGCCGCTGCACGTCGTGTTGAAGGAAGGCACCATCGTCTGGGCTCGCGAGGGTGCGCCGGTAACCATGTGCACCAGCCATTGTTCAAACGAAATCATCGAGGCAATCATTGTTGCGCTGGCGCCGGCGTGCCCGGAGCGTGCGATGGGCGGCTGGGGCCGCCGTCTGCGCATCGCGCTGAATGGGGTGGATCCTCGCAACGGCCGGCGCTTCATCTGGCACATGTTCCAGGCTCGGCCGGGTGGTGGCGGATCGGCGGCCGGCGACGGGTTCTCCACCATCGGCGAATGGCATTCCGCTGGCGGAATCAAATTCGGCTCGATCGAGGTGGCGGAGGAGCGCTTTCCCCTCGTGTTCGAAACGCATGAATACCGCGCGGGCTCGGCGGGCGCTGGAAAATATCGCGGCGGCTACGGCGGCGACATGCGCTTGCGGGTGGAGACCGACGGTCCGGCGCTGGCCAACACCGCCGGCGAGGGCATCGTGCACGGCGCCCGCGGCGTGCTGGGGGGCCATGACGGCGCGCCGCACGACTATACGCTGCTGCCGCCCGGCGCGTCGCCACGCAAATTGAAAAGCAAGGAGGTCGGCGTCGTGGTGCCGCCCGGCAGCGTCATCCACGTGTTGTCGGGCGGTGGCGGTGGCTGGGGACCGCCGGAAGACCGCAACCGCGCCGCGCAGGAAAAGGATGCAGCGGAGGGGCTGGAGGGGTGACACGTTTTATAACCGCGCCGACCAGCGACGATACGTCGAAAACGATCAGTGCCGCCGCTCCGTGTTATAGGCGTCCAGCGCTGCGTCAACGACATCATCCGTCAGGCCCCGAGCATGGGCGTCGGCCTTCAGGCGTTCAATGGCCGCAAAAAGCGCCTCTGGATCTCCTGCATCCTGCAGCCAGGGGCTGACGAGCCGGCCCAGCGCCTCGCGCTTCAACGGGTCGCGCAAAGCTGTTGCGGCAGCTTCCTCGACCGGAATCGTAATCTCAACGATGTTGCCCATGATGCCTCCCATGGCGTCGTGGCCCGACCATATCGCACCGAGCCACCCTTGGCATGATCTCGCTCCTGGCCCTCACCCCTTCACTGCGCCTGCCGTCAGCCCCGCCACCAGCCAGCGCTGCCCAAGGAACGTGACCACCACAGGCGGCAGCGCGATCAGCGTCGCCGCAGCCATCAGCGCGCCCCAGTCCGTCACACCCTCGCCTACGAAGTTGAATGCCGCAACGATCAACGTGCGGCTGTTGATGTCGCTCAGCACCAGGGAAAAAAGAAAGTAGTTCCAGGCGAACACGAAGCACAGGATAACACTCACCGCGAGGCCCGGTCCGACCAGCGGCAACACCACACGCAGCAGCACGGCCGTGTCGGAACATCCGTCGATGCGCGCTGCCTCGGTCAGTTCGCGTGGCAATGCGTCGAAGAACGGCAGCATGGTCCATAGCGCCAGCGGCAGGGTGATCGCCGCATGGGTGACGATCAGCACCCAGAAGCTGCCCACCGCCCCGATCGCCGAGAACATCACAAACCACGGCAACAGGAACAGCGCCCCCGGCGCCATGCGCGCCGCCAGCATCAGCAGGGCCGGCCAGTGCATGCGGTTCCACGACACGGCAAACGCGGCCGGCACTCCCAGCAGGACGCCCAGCACCGTCGATCCACCGGCAATCACCACGCTGTTCAATGCGAAGCGCAGGAACGGCATCGTGGTCAGCACGTTGGTGAAATTCTGCAACGTCGGGTGGAACAGCAGTTGCGGCGGCAAGGCGGTCACCGCGTCGGGGTCCTTGAAGCCGGCGGTGACCATCCACAACACCGGCGCGACGAACACGACCGCGACGATCACGACCTGCGCCGCGTCCAGCAGGTGAGCAACGATCCTGCGCGCTACCATGTCGCGGCCTGGCGCAAACGCATCAGCACCAGCACGGCACCGATCACGATGGCCGTCAGCGTCACCATCAGCGCCGACGCGTAGCCGATATCCAGGAACACGAACCCCTGCTTGAACGCGTAGATATTGAGAGTCTGCGACGCATCCCCGGGACCTCCCTGCGTGGTGATGTAGATGATGTCGAAGAACCGCAGCAGATCGACGCTGCGCAACGTCGCGGCGGTGATGATGCTGGGCGCCAGCAAAGGCAGCGTCACGCGGCGCAACAACGCCCAGCCGCGCGCACCGTCGATCGCCGCGGCCTCGAACACATCCGGCGGCAGGGTCTGCAAGCCCGCCAGCAGTATCAGGGCAACGAACGGCGCCCATTGCCAGGTGTCGATCATCGCGACCGTCGGCACCACCCACTCCGGCGACGCCAGCCATAGCGCAGGAGACACGCCGACCAGTCCCAACAGCCAGTTCGCAATGCCGAGCGAAGGATCGAGGATCACCAGCCACATCATGCCCACCACGACCGGCGGCATCACGAACGGCGACACCAGCAGCGTGCGCAGCACCCCTCGCAGCACGCGCGTCCGATGCAGCAGCAGCGCGAGGTAAAGCCCAGTCACAAGCTGCAAGGTCAGCGACAGCGCGTACAGCGCCAGGGTGACGCGCAGCCCCTGCCAGAACTTCGCATCGTGCAACAGCGCGGTGTAATTGCTCAGCGCGGCAAACCGCGGGGACGAACCGAAACTGAAATGCTGCAGGCTCAGCCACAGCGTATCGATCAGCGGAAAACCGATCATCAGGGCGATAAAGCCGAGCGCCGGCAGCAGCATCCAGCGGAACGATCCCTGCGCCCGTCTCCGCCGGACCGGCATCACGACGTGCGGCGCCACGACGCCGGATGCACGACCAGCCGAGATGCTATTTCTCCGCCTGCATCGCGGCGATCTGCTTGTCGGCGCCGCATGCCGCGTCATGTGCGGACGACTGCCCGAGCAAGACGCTATCGACCGCATCGCCGATGATCTCGCGCGCCTGCGGTTGGCGCTCCAGCGGCGGGCCAACCTCGCTGGTGCCGGTGGCGCCCATCTGCTTCAGCAGCGCGGCCCAGTCCTCGCGCACCGGCACCTGGTGCAGCCATGCCTGGTATTCCGCGCTGGCGGCTACCGAATCGCGCGGCGGTGCGATGCCCTGCAACGCAAGGCGAGCGTCCATCTCCTTCGACGTCGCCCACTGCACGAAATACCATGCGGCCGGCGTCTTCTTCGAAAATGCCGACAGCGACAGGCCCCAGCCGATCACGGTCGGCTTCGACGCACCGCCCGGCCCCGGCGGCAGCAGCATCACACCGGTATCGTCCTGGCGATGCGGAAACTTCATCATCTCGCCGAATTCGTTGGTCGATTCGAAGGCCATCGCGGCGCGGCCCTGACCGTACAGTTCGCGCGTTTGCAGGAAGCTATTGTTGACCGCGCCGGGCGGCCCGTATAGCCGCAGCATGTCAGCATACCAGGTGATCGCCGCGACGCCGGCCGCACCGCAGAGATCGGGTTTTCCCGCCGCATCCATGTAGTCCGTGCCGAAATTGTGCAGCACGTTGCTGAAGGTATAAGGCAGCGCCGGCTTCAGCCCGCGCGTCGCCCAGGGGATCATTGTCGGTTCGCATTTCTTCACCGCCGCCGCGGCAGCCATCAGCGCATCCAGCGACGCCGGCGGTTGGATGCCGCATTTCTGGAAGACATCCTTGCGATAATAGACGATCGGCCCTTCGATGTTCAGCGGAATGCCATCCAGCTTGCCGTCGAACGTTTCGCCCGCCACCAACGCGTGACTGAAATCGGCAAAATCATACTCGGGCGAGGTCTCGCCCGGCGCTTGCATCAGCGCAGTGAGATCGGCGTACCACCCCGCATGCGCATAAAGCCTGCCCTCCAACGACTTCAGCGACATGAAAGCATCGACGCTCTCACTTTTCGATTGCAGCACGGTCACCAGCCGCTGCCGCATCTGTTGCTCCTGGAAGCTGTCCACCTGCACCTTGATGCCGGTGAGCTTCTCGAACTCCGGAAGCTGCGCCACGAGGGCGTTGGACCAAGGATGATTCTCGGTGAGGAAGTCGATGGTCTCGCCCTGATGGCGCTTCCAGTCGAAGCCTTGCGCCGAGGCCGCGGCGCCGCCCAACAGACACGCAACAAAGCCGACAATCAGCAGCCGGATGGTGCTTCCGTTCATTCACGTCCTCCCTGCGCGCGGCCTGGCAAGCGTCGCAGGCCGCATCGCGCGGCGGAGTGTGGCCACTGCGCCCGATCTCCGCAACACCGCGCGGACATTACCTTGCGGACACATCTGGCTGACGCCGGGACAAGCGGCCATCGACGCAGTGGCACCCACGCAACAGCATGTTGATCAAGTGTTAACGAATCCACGGCACCATCACGCGTTGCCGCCTCCTCGTATGGTTTTCACAGGAACAACCCGGACCCGATGTCGATCGGAAATCATAGCCTAACGTCACAGGCAGCGCGGGCGGGCGTGCTGGCAGCGGCGCTGCCACGCATCACGGCGGAGATGCATCGCATCAACGGCTTGCTCCACGCCGGGCACCGGCATGCCGCGATCGAGCAATTCTTCGCCCTCGCGACGGTAGCAATCCAAACGCAGCGCAACGACATTGCCTGCAAAGGCTATGTGATCCCGGGCCGCACAACTGAAATCAGCGTGTGCCGCATTCCCGCCCAAGCTCGCCCCGGCAAGCCGGTCGCACTGTTCCTGCCGGGATTGCTGTCCGTGCTGCCGATGGCGGCCGTGCGCGCGTTGGCATTCGCCGACCTGTTCGATGTTGCGATTTGCGAACTTCCCGGTCACGGCGCCTCGGGCCAGGTGGCCGACGTGTCACTGGCAGCGTTCGCCGAAGAATACGCCGCCGTCATCGACATCGCGTTGACGCAAGCAACCGGCCTGACCGTCATCGGCGAGTCGCTTGGCGGCCTGATCGCGCTGGCGCTCGCACGCCTGCGGCCAGCCCGGATCAGCAATGTCATCCTGATCGACACGCCGTTCGTCCTGACCCGGCCGGACGCCGCGGCCTCCATTGGCGAGTCCTGGCGAACCCTTGGCAGGCGGCCCTACGCCCGCCGCGTGTGCCTCGACATCATGGGCTTCGATCCGGCCGACGGGCGGGTACAACGCACCACGCTGCATTACGACATGGTGCGCGACGCCCCATTCGGCTGTGTGCATATCCCCGGCGGCGACCACCCGGGATCCGGCACCGCCTCCGTCGTGCGTGACGCCGACATCGCCGCGCTGCTGGCAGTCAATCCCGCCCTGCTGATCACGCCGCGGATCAGCGGTACCGGCCATGCGGTGCTGCTGGACAATCCAGAAGGTGCCCGCACAGCACTGGAGAAATTCATCGTGGCCAGCGCATCCGGCCGATGATGCCGCATTGACCGGCCCCGGCCGCAGGAGAGCATCGTATGCCGCGCTTTTCCATCGTGATCCCGACACGCCAGCGCGCCGACACGCTGGCGTTCACGATCGAGACCGCCCTGGCGCAGACCCACCCCGACTTCGAGGTCGTTATTCAAAATAACGGCGACGATCCGGCCACCCGGGATGTCGTCGCCTCTTTCGCCTCCCCGCGCATCAAGCTCACATGTTCTGCCGAAATCCTGCCGATGGCGGAGAACTGGGAAGCCGCGCTGACTGCCAGCAGTGGCGACTATATCGCGTTCATCGGCGACGACGACGGCATCATGCCAGACGCCTGCGCCATCTGCGATGCGGTGATGCAGGACAGGCCGGCACTGGGCGCCTTGCAATGGACACCGCATTACTACGACTGGCCGACGTCGTTACGAGCGGCGGCGCGCAATCGTCTCGTCGTCAATCTTCCCGGCCCCGCCGAGGGGGCGATCTGCCAGTCCCGCGACCTGCTGCTGCAATTGTACGACGGAACGCTGACCTGGACGAGCATGCCGCTGATCTATAATGGCGCGTTCGTTCGCCGCTCGGTGATCGAGAAAGTCCGGGCATTCTGTGGCGGCCGCTACTTCGCCGGGCAGATCCCCGATGTCCATTCCGGTATCGCCAATTTGTGGGCGATGCGGCAGTTCCTGCATATCGACCGCCCGCTATCGATCTGCGGAGCGTCCGGTCACAGCAATGGCAACGCGCATTTCGTCGGCAGCGGCGGCGCGCGGCTGCAGCAGCGCTTTCACGCGGAAAACCCGGCGCTGCATCAGACCATCGCCGAATACTTTCTCGACACCACCAACATGGAGCTGACGATCGCCACTGCGCTGGTGATCGGCAAGCGGGTGTTCTTCAACGACGATCCCGCAATCTCGATCAACATGCGCAATGTCCTGCTGCGCATGGGTCTCAGCGCCAACCGGGATCCGGCGCTGTACGACCATACGATCCGCGAGATGCGGCAGATGGGGGAGAAATTCGGCATCGATACCGGCAGCTTCAATCTCCCGCCCAAACGGCAGGCGCCCGACATGCCATTCCAGGGGCCGGTGATCGACTCCAGCGGGCGCACGACCTGTCTGGCCGTGAACGGTGCCATGGCCGGCATCGCGACCATTGCCGATGCGGTCCGGCTTGCCGCGTCGATGCTACCGTCGAGGACAGCAGCGCAGTTGAATGCGTCGCTGCCTTGGCCGGAATCGGAGTCTCCGGTGCCCCCCGGCGTCGCGGCGGACCTGGCCGAGCTTGCGCCGCACCTGGGGATCCGGCCGAACGAGGAAACCGCGGAGCGATACTTCCGCTTGACGGAGGAAGCTGTTTGCGCGCAGCGCGCGGATATCCAGGCGCATGCTCGTTTTTTGCCTGGCCAAACAACCGCATTGAGCGTGTGCCAGATCGTGGCGGCGCCGGGCCGCCGCCCCATGGCAGTGTTCATTCCGGATATCCTCACCCCCCTGCCCGATGCGGCAGTACGCGCCATGCCGTTTCTGGCCCGGTTCGATCTCGCGGTTTGCGAATGGCCGGGCCACGGGGCATCGGGTGAAACCGCCAGCGTAGCATTGCCGGCACTCGCCGCGGAACTTGCCGCGCTTGTCGACCATATCGTGCCGGCCGGTCAGAGCTTGTTCGTGATCGGAGAATCGGTCGGCGGCTTGCTGGCCCTGGCGCTTGGGCGGTTGCGTCCGCGGCACGTCCGCAACGTCATTCTCATCGACACGCCGTTCCATCTGACCAGGCCCGTGCTGGCGGCCGACATCGCCAACACGTGGCGCCGTTCCAGCATGTCGTCGTATCTGCGCCGCCTGCTGCGCGGCGTCATCGGCTTCGATCCCGAGGACCCGCAGCCGGTCAGCACGATCAAGCACCACGCCCTGCTGAAGGAGGCGCCGTTCAACTGCGCTTTGATCCCGGGCGGCATCGGCGCGCAGCACGCGACGCCATCGGTGGTGCTGGACGAAGACCTGGCGACGCTGGCTGCAATCAACCCGTCACTGCTGCGAACGGCAAGGATCACGCGGGCCGGGCATCACGTGCTGCGGGACGACCCGCAAGGCATGCTGGAGGAACTCAACAAGCTGCTGGTTCGCGCATAGCCCTGCCTCTTGTCATTGCGAGGCGCAGAGCAGTCCTCGCAATGACAGATGGGCCTGACCAGTGTGGAAAACCCCTAGGCGGCAGGGGCGCGCGATGCCATGACATCGCCATGCGCCCTCCCTCCTGGTTACCCTGGCTGCTGGGCTTCCTGACTGCGATCGGCCCGGCCTCGATCGACATGTATCTGCCCGCCTTTCCCGCCATCGAGGCCTCGCTGGGCGCGCCGTCCGGTGCGGCGCAGCTCACGCTCGCGAGCTACTTCGCGGGCCTAGCGGTCGGCCAGATGTCGCAGGGGACGTTGTCCGATCGATTCGGCCGGCGCAACCCGATCATGATCGGCACCGTCATCTATGCACTCGCATCCGTCGGCGCCGCGCTGTCCACCAGCGTCGGCTGGCTCGCATTGTTCCGCGCCATCTCGGCGTTCGGCGGCGCCGCCGGCACCGTGATCCCGCGCGCGGTAGTGCGAGACCTCGCCACCGGCCACGCCGCAGCCGTAATGATGTCGCAACTCACGCTGGTGCTCGGCGTTGCCCCGATCCTGGCGCCAAGCCTCGGCGGCGCCATCCTGATTTACGGAAGCTGGCGCTGGATCTTCTGGGTCCTGGCCGGTTACGCTTTGCTCTGCTGTGTCCTGGTGTGGTTCCTCCTGCCGGACACACTGTCGCCGGACCGCCGCATCCAACTCCGCCTGGGCGACCAATTGCGCCGCTATAATGCCATCCTGCACGAGCGCTTCTTCCTGACGCATGCCATCATGGGATGCTGCGCATCCTTGGCATTCTTCGCCTACCTCAGCGGCTCGTCACCGGTATTCATCCGAGGCTTTCATCTGTCGCCATCGCAATATGCGCTGATCTTCGGCATTTGCTCTATGGGACTGATCGCCAATTCGCAGATCAACGCACGCCTTGTGCGGCGCGTTGGTGCTTCGAACATCCTGCACGTCGTCGGATGGATCCATCTCTGCGCGACGCTGACGCTGACCGTGGTGGCATTCAGCGGAGCGCACGTCTTCCTGCTGGTATTCGCTCCGCTGTTTGTCGTGGTGAGCACGATGGGTTTCCTCAACCCGAACACGGTGGTCGGAGCGCTGACGCACCAGGCACATAACGCCGGCAGCGCATCGGCCCTGATGGGCACGGGACAGTTTCTGCTGGGCGCCGTCGGCGGCCTGCTGGTGGGATTGTTCACCGACGGCACCCCGCGCGGCATGGCTGTCCTGATGCTGACCGGTTCGATCGGCCTCGTGATCGCCGATAGGACGCGGCCGTAACACTCTCTCCCTCGTCATGGCCGGGCTTGACCCGGCCATCTGTCACGGCACCGGTCCCTCCTGACGTTGCGCCCGTGCCGCGAAAGATGGCCGGGTCAAGCCCGGCCATGACGAGCGCGCGAGCAGCGCCCATCCCTACTCCGCCGCGGTCTCGACGGGCGCGGCAGCCCGTGTCACCCGGGCAGCACAGAATTTGAATTCGGGGATCTTCCCGAACGGGTCCAGCGCCGGATTCGTCAGCAGGTTGGCCGCCGCCTCGGCGTAGCAGAACGGCATGAACACCATGCCCTCCGGCACGTCGCGATCCGAGCGGACCTTCACCTCCACCGCCCCCCGCCGCGTCTCGATCCGGATGAAGTCGCCGGGCCGCAGCTTGTCGCGCCACAGATTCCGCGGCGACATGAAGGCGATCGCCTCAGGCTCGATCGCATCCAGCACGCCGGAGCGGCGCGTCATCGAGCCGGTATGCCAATGCTCCAACACCCGGCCCGTGGACAGCACCATCGGATAGTCGTCGTCCGGCACTTCGTCGGGTGGCAACACATTGGCGGGCACGATCTTCGCGCGCCCGCTTTCGGTGGGAAAGCCGGCATAGAAAATGATTTCGTTGCCCGGCTTGTCCGGCGCGTCCACCGGGTAGGTGACGGCGCCTTCCCGCTCCAGCCGCTCCCAGGTGATGTTGTTGAACGACGGCATGACCTGCGCCATCTCGGCGAACACATCGCTCGGTCCACCATAGGCCCACGCGAGTCCCAGCCTCTGTGCGATCTCCTGGATGATCCACCAATCCTGCCGCGCGTCGCCCGGCGGGTTGATCACCGGCCGGGCCATCTGCACCCGCCGGTCCGTGTTGGTGAACGTCCCGCTCTTTTCCGCGAAGGCCGAGGCCGGCAGCACGACGTCGGCATGGAACGCAGTCTCCGTCAAGAACAAATCCTGCACGACGAGGTGTTCAAGTTTGGCCAGCGCCTCGCGTGCGTGGTTCAGATCCGGGTCGGACATCGCGGGGTTTTCGCCCTCGATATACATGCCCCGGATCTGCCCCGCATGGATTGCGTTGATGATCTCGACCACCGTCAGGCCGCGCACCGGGTCGAGCGCCGTGTTCCAGAAACTCTCGAACTGCTGCCGGATGGCCGGTTTCTCCACCGATTGGTAATCCGGGAACACCATCGGGATCAGGCCCGCGTCTGACGCGCCCTGCACGTTGTTCTGTCCACGCAACGGATGCAGCCCCGTGCCCGGCCGGCCCACCTGCCCCGTCACCAAGGCCAGAGCGATCAGGCATCGCGCATTGTCGGTGCCATGCACGTGCTGGCTGATCCCCATGCCCCAGAAGATGATCGAGGCGCGCGAACCGGCATAAAGCCGGGCCACCTCGCGCAGTGTCTCCGCCGGAATGCCGCACACCGGCGACATCTTCTCTGGTGAAAAGTCCTTGATCCGTTCGCGGAGTTCCTCGAATCCCTCGGTGTAGCCGGCGATGTACTGTTCGTCGGTCAGCCCCTCCTCGATGATCGTATGCAGCAGTGCGTTCAGCAGCGCGACGTCGCTCCCGGGCTTGAATGCGAGATGGTGCAAGGCGTGCCGCGACAGCGATTGCAGGCGCGGATCGATCACGATCAGCTTGGCCCCGCGCTGCTTGACCGCATTCTTGATGAAGGTGGCGGCGACCGGATGGTTCACCGTCGGGTTGGCGCCGATCACGATGATCACCTCGGCATCCAGCGCCGCCGAGAACGGAGCCGTGACGGCGCCGGAGTTCAGCCCCTCCATCAGCGCCGCCACCGACGATGCATGACACAGCCGCGTGCAATGATCGACGTTGTTGGAACCGAACCCGGTCCGCACCAGCTTCTGGAACAAATAGGCTTCCTCATTGGAACCCTTGGCCGAGCCGAACCCCGCCAGACCCTTCGGCCCCTCGCTCTCCCGAATGCGCGCCAAGCCCGCCGCCGCGCGATCCAGAGCCTCCTCCCAGGTCGCCTCGCGGAAATGCGTCCAGGGATTTGCCGGATCGACCTGATCCTGCGCGTGCTTGGGAACATTCGGCAGCCGCACCAGCGGACGCATCAGACGGTGCGGGTGATGGATGTAATCGAACCCGAAACGGCCCTTCACGCATAGCCGGTTATGGTTCGCCGGGCCGTCGCGCCCGGTCGCATACACCACCTTCTCATCCTTGACTTCATAACTGACCTGGCAGCCGACGCCGCAATACGGGCACAGGCTGTCCACTTTGCGATCCGGCCATGCGACGCGCGTCTCGTTGGCATCGAGATAAGCCGCCGGCATCAGCGCGCCTGTCGGGCACGCTTGCACACACTCGCCGCACGCGACGCAGGTCGAGGAGCCCATCGGGTCGTCGAAGTCGAACACGATCTTCGATCCGGCATTGCGATACGCCATGCCGATCACGTCGTTGACCTGCACTTCCCGGCACGCGCGAACACACAGGTTGCACTGAATGCAGGCGTCCAAATTCACCCGCATCGCCGGATGGCTCGGGTCGTGCGTCCACCGTTGCGTCGCCGGGAAGCGGCTTTCGGTAACGCCGGTATGCTCCGCCCAGTTCCAGAAAGACGAGGTAGGATCATGCGATGTTGCCCGTGCCGGCTGGTCGGCGACCAGCAGCTCCATGACCATCGCGCGCGCCTTCTTCGAGCGCTCCGACTGGCTGTGCACCTTCATGCCGACCGCGGGCATGCGCATGCACGACGCAGCCAGCACGCGCTCGCCCTCGATCTCCACCATGCACGCACGGCAGTTGCCATCCGGGCGATAGCCCGGGCGCGGCCGATGACACAGATGCGGAATTTCGGTACCGGTGCGGAGCGCGACGTCCCACAGCGTTTCGCCTGGCCGGGCCTCCACCCGATTGCCGTCAAGCTCGAACACCAGGCCCTGCGTCTCGGTTGTCGTGCCGTCGAGGTTCTGCGGTCCTTCGCGCGTCGTCGAACTACTCATTCCGCAGCCTCCTTGGGCACCAGCACTTCGGGAAAATAGCGCATGATGCAGGTGAGTGGATTGGAAGCCGCCTGGCCCAGTCCGCAGATCGAGGCGTCTCGCATCACCTGCGACAACTCGTCCAGCAACCCTGCGTCCCAATCACGCCGTTCCATCAGCATCCTGGCCTTCTGCGTGCCGGACCGGCACGGCGTGCACTGTCCGCAGCTCTCATCTTCGAAGAAGCGCATCAGGTTCAGGCCGACGCCGCGAATGTCGTCCTGATCGGAGAAGATCACGATCGCCGCGGAACCGATGAAGCAGCCATGTTTTTCCAGCGTGCCGAAATCGAGCGGGATGTCGGACATCGACGCGGGCAGGATGCCGCCCGACGCGCCGCCGGGGAGATAGGCGGCGAACGCGTGGCCATCCATCATGCCGCCGCAATATTCGTCGATCAGTTCCCGCACCGTGATGCCCGCCGGCGCGAGCTTCA
>DATHNI010000408.1:0-4740 GCA_035486135.1 Acetobacteraceae bacterium | reverse complement strand
TGGCCGCTTTTGATTGCGCAACCGCGAGATGCAAACATCTGCTCCTGCAGCCTCTTGGCGGTACGTGGCGACTCAAATCGAACCACGGCCAATCGACGCTGCTCAGCAAGAATTCGGGCCGGAAATTGGCCAGCGAGGATGCCGCCATCGCCCGCGTCGATCATGTGGTGATGCCCAACTCCCGTGCCATGATCTGCAACGCTAGCACTTTCGAAAAGATGCGGCACTGGGCCAGCCCGCCGGCGTGGAACCAAAGCCCTTTCTGTCCGGTTGGCCGCCACATGCCGTGCAGCTCGCCTTCGTCATCGAAGCCCCAGACGCGGCCCATGCGGTCGCCCACCGCGTCGCCGAGGATCCGTCGCGCCGCGGCCGCCTGGCCCTCGTAACCGGTGGCCAGCACAATCAGATCCGCCGGCTTCACGCTGCCGTCCTTCATCACCGCGCCGTCCGTTCCGAAGCGTTCGATCTCGGCATACTGGATCAGCCCGACGCGTCCATCCACGATCATCTGCGAACAACCGGCATCAAAATAATACCCGCCGCCACGGCTTTGGTACATGATCTGCCAGCCGCTATCGTCCGGCCCGAAATACAGGCCGAATCCGCGCCGTTCCAGCCCATCCAGCAGCGCCTGGTCCGCCGCGCGGTTCGCCGCCGTGATGCGCTGGTGCGCGCGGCGATAGACCGGGAACGGCGACGCGATGGCGAGCAGATCGAGGTCGTCGAACGGAACGTCCTCGTCGTACAGCGCATAGGGCGCCTGCGCCTCTTTCAAACTGACGACGAGCGACGGGCTGCGCTGGATCATCGTCACCTCGGCGGCGCCGGAGACGCACAAATCCTGCGCAACGTCGTGGCCGGAGGTGCCGGTGCCCAGCACCAGAGCGCGCTTGCCCTGCCAGTCCAGACCGCTGCCGTAATGGCCGGAATGCCGCACGGTGCCACGAAATTCCGAGAGGCCCGGCAGGTCCGGCATGATCGGCGTGGTGCTGACGCCGTTGGCGAACACGATGTGGCGCGGCCGCATGCGCCGCTCCGTCCTGTCCGCGCGCCGCAGCACCACGTCCCAGCAATCGGCGGCTTCGTCCCAGGTGCCGCTCGCCAGTTCGGTGTGCGTCCAGACGTTGAGTTCCATCGCCTCGGCGTAGATCTCGAACCAATTGGCCAGCATGTCCTTGGGAATGAACACCGGCCAGGAGCGAGGGAACGGCATGTAGGGCAGGTGGTTGACGCGCGTCTCGTTGTGCAGGGTCAGCGCATGGTAGCGGCGGCGCCAACTGTCGCCGACACGTGCCTCGCGATCCACGACCAGCGTATCGACGCCGAGCAGGTTCAGGCGCGCGGCGATGGTCAGCCCGGCCTGAGCGGCGCCGACAACCAGCACGGTGGGGTCATGATCCGCGTAGGCTTGCGCCCGCTTGCGCCGGTCCAACCAGTTCTCGCCGCCGAAATTGCGCTTCCAGTCCACGTCCTGCCAACGCCGTCCGTTGGCCGGGTCCTCGTGCCCGCGGATTTCGTCCAGCGCGGTCATCAGGGTCCAGGCGCGAGGGGCGCCGCCTTCGGAGACTAGGCGCACGACGCCGTTGCAGGGACCGACCGAGGTTTCGAAGCCGAAGATGGCCTCGATCGTCTCGACGCCCGCGCGCACGACGCGCCGCGGCGGCGTGCGGCCTGCGGCCGGTGCGAACTCGTGCGGCGCCATGTGCGCCAGGACAGGCGCCATGCGCTGGGCGATCGCCCCGGCACCGGAAGCCGTGCGCAGGTCCCAGGTGAAGGCGAGGAGGTCACGCCAATGGCAATCTTCGGCAAACAATGCCGCGATACGGGGGGCCTCGCCGGAGGTCAGGGCCGCGCCGAAATCGCCAAGCCAGGCCTCGGCTGTCGCCCTCGCCGAACTGGTGGTCAGCATGCCATCCACGCCTTTGCCCTCCATGCCGTCTCGAGATCAGGTCGCACGATACCGTATCAGTTCGCCATGTAGCCGCCATCTACGGGGAAAGCGCCCCCGACGACGAATCGCGCACGGTCTGAGGACAGCCAGCACACCATCTCCGCGACGTCCTCCGGCTTGCCGAATGTGCGGCTGGGAACCCTGACCAGCAGTTCATCCCCGCGCCGCGCGATCGTTTCGGCTGTCATCTCCGTATTGATCCATCCCGGGCAGATGCAGTTGACGCGCACTTGCGGCGCGTACTCGATCGCCGCGGTCTTGGTCAGGCCAACCACGCCATGCTTGCTCGCCGCATAGGCCGCCGTCGTCGGAAATCCCGTCAACCCCGCGAGGGACGCAGTATTCACGATCGAACCGGCGCCTTGAGAAACCATTTGGTGCAGTTCCGCCCGCATGCACAGCCAGGTGCCTTTGAGGTTGACCTGGATGAGCTTGTCGAACGCGTCTTCGGGCCAGTCGGCCGTCAGCTTGCCGCGTACACCGGCAAGAGTGCCGTTGATACCAGCGTTATTGAACGCGCAATCCAGCTTCCCGAAAGCCTCGAGCGTCGCCGCCATCATGGCTGAAACGTCCGCTGGCTTGCTGATATCGGCGACGACCGAACGCGCTTCGCCCCCGGCTTTGGTGATCTGCTCCGCCGTTTCCGTGGCGCCGTCGGCGGACAGATCGGCGACCACGACTCTCGCGCCTTCGCGGGCAAACAGCAGCGCCGTCCCACGGCCGATGCCTCGACCGCCGCCGGTCACGAGAGCGACTTTTCCGTCAAGCATTCCGGACATCGCTGTCTCCTCTTCGATGCAAAGCCGCAGGCCGAGATTCCGCTTGTGCTGTCATCGTGCCGTCGCGGTATGCAGCGGCAGATACATGCGCCCGGCGAAAGCGCCGCCATTGACCGCGAACACCTCGCCGGTGACGTAGTCGGCCGCGGACGAGGCCAGGAACAACGCGATGTCCGCGACGTCGGCCGGTGTTCCGAACCGCCCCAATGGGATGTTCTGCAGCAGCGCCCGCCGGAATTCCGAATCCGCCGCCGTCGGGTCAAGCTGGATGTAACCCGGGGCGACACAGTTCACGTTGATGCGTGCCTCGGCTAGCTCCATCGCCAGCGTCTTGGTGAACATGACGATGCCAGCTTTCGACGCGCAGTAGTGCGACGCGCCAGGCCGCGCGCTGGCATAGGCGCCGGAGGAGACCGTAATGATCTTCCCCGGCCGCCCGCCGGCCGTCATGCTGCGCGCCGCCGCCTGGCACGTAAGGAACGTCCCGCGCAGGTTGGTTTCAATCACGCGGTCCCATTCCTCGACGACCATGTCGAGCACCGCGCGAGTCGGATAGACGCCGGCGTTGGCGACCGCGATCGTCACCGGGCCCAGGGCTTGCTCCGCCGCTGCGAAGAAGCGCCGCACCGATGCGTCGTCCCGCACGTCGATGGCGCCCGCGAGGGTTCGCTCGCCGCCCAGATCGGCAGCCGCGCGTTCCACCGTGTCCTGGCGCAGATCACCCATCGCAACCAGCGCGCCGGCCGCGTGGAACGCTCGGGCCATGCCCAGGCCGATGCCGGCACCGGCACCCGTGATGACAACGACTTTTCCTTGCAGCGTCTCCGCCATGACCAACTCCTGCTCGATCGAACTCCGGCCGTCATCCGGGCTGGTGCCGCGACGGATTTTTCATTGCTACCGAGGGTCGTATCCTGGCTTCTTATAGAGCCGGGCCGCATTGCCGATGATATCCGGCTTGTAGACCTTCTCCGTCCAATCGTTCGCCGCGATATCCTCGATGCAGACCGATACCGCATCCTCCGCACAGTTCGCGGTGGCCATGACGGCCTTGGTGACTTCGTCGGCAATCCGGGTCTTTTGCTGCTCCGATCTGCCGGACTGCAGCTTGACGATCACGTGTGGCATGGTCGCATCCCTCTGTTCAAAGTGCGTGGGCCGGAAGATCCTCCGCTATCAGATGTCCGCACGCTGGCGATCAGGCACAAACGCCGGATCGAGCACGCGAATCGTGTCGCGCCGCGTGATGCCCATGTCGGCAAACTCGCGATCGGACATCGCCACCATTTCGCGGGCCGCCACGCGCCGCGCCCGCGCCGCCTGCAAGCGCGTGCTAACGAAAGCGGCCAGGCAGCTGCCAACGAAAGAGAGCCGACGGGCGGGCACACTCCGGCGCGGCGCCGGGAGCTGCGGTTCGCAGTCCGCATCATCCCACGTCGCGTGGTATGACGACATGGTCGGTTGCTCGAAGTTCAGGCTCTGCCTGGAGGTTTGCGCTGTCATGGGTGTCGAGGGTCCTTCGCCCGATGGTCTATGGAGAACGGTTGCGAATTCCGTTCAAACCTCCTGCCGCGTGGGACGGAACAGAATTTCGTTGATATCGACGTCGTCTGGCTGGCTGATGGCGAAGGCGACCACGCGCGCGAACGAGTCGGCGGGGATCGCTTGTTCCGCATAGAACCTGCGGACCCGCGCCCCGGCGTCCGGATCGGTCACGCTGTCGGGCAGTTCCGTAGCCACTGCGCCGGGCGAAATGATCGTGGTGCGGATGTTGTACGGCTTCACCTCCTGGCGCAGCCCTTCGGACAGGGCACGCACCCCGAACTTGGTCGCCGCGTAGACCGCAGTGCCAGGTCCGACCTTATGGCCGGCCACCGAAGAGACGTTGATGAAATGCCCGGATTTCTGCCGCTGCATATAGGGCAGCGCCGCGGCGATACCGTACAGCATGCCTTTGAGATTCACGTCGATCGTCCGGTCCCACTCGTCGATCCGGAGCCGCTCGAGTAG
>DATHNI010000407.1:0-13586 GCA_035486135.1 Acetobacteraceae bacterium | reverse complement strand
AAACTGACATGTCGACAACCTATCTGTCCGATGCCGAGCTCGATGCCGTGACCGGGGGCAGCCTCAATTTTGGTTCGTTCAACGGTAACGGTTCCCATAACACCACCATCGTTCAAAAGAATACGGCGCTGGTTTCAGATGGGAACGAGAACGTTGCGGTCCTCGCTCTCGCGCTCCAGGGTGGAAACAACACTTCGACAGTGACCCAGACCATCTACTGAACTCTGGTCACACCTTATCGCCTTTGGAAATCCCCTCGAAGATACATATAGCCCGGCGGCCGAAGGTCCCCTGAAGCTTCGGGTCCTCGTTCGAGGTATCCATTCGTTGTGCATGGCCGGGGTGATCCTCGGCCATGCCGCGAGAAGAAGTGCGATATGGAGTTCCCGTCGGGTTGATTGGTGCCCAATCTGGCTGGCGGGATAATAGACGTTGTAACGCGAGGGCTTGACCTGTGGGCCCCAGCTAAAGGAAGCGCTGCTATGGCGAAGGACGACATCACGACCATTGAGGAGCTTTTCGATACTGATCTTGATATGGTGGCGGCAGGATCGAGATCGAGCGGACTGGTGTCTATCAGTATTCCCATAGACATCAATACGGGTATTGCGATTGGAAATGTAATCAATATCGCTGTACTTAGCGCCGTTTCACAGATTGGCAGCACGGTGGAGACGATAACGCAAAGAGCGGGCTAGTAATGCCGATCAGTGCTTGTTGCTCCTTCCGTCTCCGCGCATCGTATTGCAGGGACGGAAGGGGCCAAGCGCTCTCACTTCAGATCGGATTTCCGCGGCTTTAGAGCGCCTCGTCATTCGGACCGGATTTTATAAATAACTGAACGGCCACCGACAAACGCTGCGACATGGGACGCGTGGCAACACATGAAGCGCGATCGCCAAAATACATCATCGTTACGAGCCCGGCAGGCTGCTGTCGGGCCGGCGCTGTCCGGTGAAACCCCGCTACGCTCCCGTGAGGCCGGTCAATCCGTCACACAGCAACGCCCGCTGTTCCGCCGGGAAGTCCTCGAGTTCCAGCAGTACAATCGCCAATGGGGCCGCGTCGTACCCCTGCAGCCGCTATCGACCAGGCTCATGGTGTGGTGCGTCGTCGTGGCATCCGCGTGCGTCATAGCCTTCCTTTTCGTAGGCCAGTATGCTCGCAAGGAAGTCGCCGTCGGTTACCTCAAGCCGGCATCCGGCACCGCCAGAGTGTTCGCGCCAGAGCAAGGCATCATCAGCACCGTCTATGTGCGCCAGGGCCAGCGCGTTATCGAAGGTGAGCCGCTGATCGCCGTGACAACCAGCCAGATCGCGGGCAACGGCGATGACGTCAACGCGGCGGTACTGCACACCCTGGAGCAACAGAAGGCATCTCTCGCTGCTCGGATCGAGAATGAAGTTCACCTGAACGCCTCCGAGCAGGACCGCCTCACCGCCCAGGCGAAGGAACTCGATTCGGAGCTGACGACCTACACCGCACAACTTGCCATCCAGCGCACCCGGATCAGCCTGCTCGAAGGAATGGTCGCCATGGGCGCGGAGCTCCGTGCCAAAGGTCTCATGTCGGAGATAGATCAGAAACATCGTGAGGACTCCCTGCTCGAGCAACGCCAGGCCTTCATCACGACGAGCCAGCAAATGATGGCGCAACGATCGAAGTTGACCCAAATCAACTTCGATATCGCGCAACTGCCCGCCGCCCTGACAGCGAAGGTGCAGCCCTTGCGCAATGACCTCCTCAGCACCGAGCAACGCATCGCCGAAACCAATGGCCGACGCGCCTACATCGTGCGCGCGCCGATCGGCGGCCTCGTCTCGCTCCTGCAAGCGAGCGTCGGGCAGCAGGCGGATCCGCGCCGCATGCAGCTCCAGATCGTGCCGACCGACAGCCCTCTCCAGGCGGAACTGTTCATCCCGGCCAGCGCCATTGGCTTCGTTGAGGCGGGACAGGACGTGCGAATCCTCTACGACGCGTTTCCCTACCAGCGGTTCGGCACCTATCGCGGCCGCATCGTCGACGTGTCGCAGACAGTGCTGATGGATGGCGACCTGGTCGCACCGGTGAAGGTGAACCAGCCCGTCTACGCTGCGACCGTCGCACTCGACCGCCCGAATGTCGATGTGCGCGGCAGAAAAGTTCCGCTGCAGCCGGATATGTCGCTTCGCGCTGACATCATTCTGGAAAGGCGCAGCATCATGGATTGGATTGTCGGTCCCCTTCGGCACATAGGGCTCGAGTGATGATGCAGGACCTGCTTTACTTTGGCACCCGGTCGCGCCTGCCACGAATCCTGCAGACCGAGGCGGCAGAATGCGGCTTGGCGTGCCTGGCGATGATCGCGTCCTATCACCGGCATCGCATCGACCTGAATACGTTGCGCCGCCGTCACCCCGTGTCGCTGAAGGGCGTCACCCTGCGTGGGCTGATCCAGGTGGCGAACCAGATGCATCTGTCATGCCGGCCGCTTCGCTTCGAGCTGCACGACATCCGGCTGCTGACCCTGCCCGCGATTGTCCACTGGGACATGAATCACTTCGTGGTCCTGAAGACCATCACGAGCCGGGGAATCGTCGTTCACGATCCCGCTTCGGGCGCAAGGTTTTATTCGTTCGCCGAGGCATCGAACCGGCTTACCGGCGTTGCGCTGGAGCTATCCCCATCGGAGGGCTTTACACCAAAGAATGAGAAAACCCGTCTCCCCTTCCGCGCATTCTGGGGCCATCTCAGTGGACTGGGGCCCCCGCTGACACAGATCTTCGTGCTATCCGTGATCCTCGAACTGCTGGTGATCGCTGCGCCGTTCTATCTGCAGCTCACGGTCGATGAGGTCATCGCGCGAGGTGATGCGAGCCTGATGCTGACACTTGCCCTCGGTTTCGGGCTGCTCACAATCATCAATGTTGTAACATACGGGCTTCGCTCACACATCGCACTGGTGGTGCAGAACGGGGTACACTTCCACATGGGCGCGCGCCTGTTCCATCACCTGGCGCGGCTTCCCTTGGAATTCTTCGAAAAGCGCCATATCGGCGATGTACTATCCCGCTTCCAGTCGCTCGAGCCGATTCGCAACGTGCTGGCCGAGGGCCTCATCCTCGCGGCGATCGACGGAACGATGGCACTGGCCACCCTCACGATGATCTTCCTCTACAGTGCCCGCCTCGGCCTCGTCGCGGTCGCCGCGATGTCGCTGTACCTTGCCCTACGGCTGGTTACCTATCGCCGGTTCCGCAGCCTGAACGAGGCCTATATCCGCGCCCAGGCACAGGAGAATACCAATTTCATCGAAACCGCGCGCGCCATCCAGAGTATCAAGCTGTTCAACCGCGAGGTAGACCGCGAAAGTCACTGGTTCAATCTGCATGCCGATACGGTGAATGCCGGTATTCGCCGGGGACGCACCATGATCCACTTTGACGTTATGAATCGCGCTATTTTTGGCATGGAAAACATTGTGACTGTCTATCTGGCGGCAATGATGGCGCTCCAGAATGAGCTTACAATCGGCATGATCTTTGCGTTCATGGCTTATAAGTCAAGCTTCACCGGCAAGGCGGCGACACTTGTCGAGAAACTGCTGGACTTCCGTCTGCTGGACCTGCACCTGGAACGCATTGCCGATATTGCCTTGACCCCCATGGAGGCCGGTCACGATAGCCCACTGCTGCCGGCCGCCCCGATGCGCGGCGAACTGGAATTGCGCAACGTGTCCTTCCGATACGCGGAGACCGAGCGGTTCGTGCTCGAGAACGTCAACCTGAAGATCAAGGCCAGGTCGTTCGTGACCATCATGGGACCTTCGGGCGGCGGCAAGACGACCCTGCTGAAGATCATGCTGGGGCTGCTGGAGCCCACCGGCGGCGAGGTACTGGTTGACGGCATCCCACTGCGGACAATCGGAGTACGCAACTATCGAGAACAAGTCGGGGCGGTCATGCAGGAGGACCAACTGCTATCCGGCTCACTGTCCGACAACATATGCTTCTTCGATCCACAGTTCGATCATAACAGAATGGTCCTGTGCTCGCAGTTGGCCGGCGTGCACCAGGAGATCATGGCGATGCCGATGGGCTACAGCAGCCTTATCGGCGACATGGGCAGTTCGCTCTCCGGCGGCCAGAAGCAGCGGGTGCTGCTCGCTCGCGCGCTCTACAAGAACCCGAAGATCCTGTTTCTGGACGAGGGAACAGCGCATCTCGACGTCGCAAAAGAACAGGAGATCAACGAGCGGCTGCGGCGGCTCGATATTACCCGCATCAGCGTCGCTCACCGGCCCGAGATGATGAACGGTGCCGACACGATCCTGCGCATTGGCGGATCGCCCGAACTACAGGCAGCAGAGTGATGCAGCTTTGGCGTGCGACGATGGAAAGCCTGGCCGTGACCGAACGACTATTTGGCAGATGCCTGTTGCAGAAAGCGTAGCCGTGCGATGGCGTCCCGGTCTCCGAGTGCCGCGGCCTTGTTGTACCACTTCACGGCAACCGCCATATCCGGCTGCAGCCCGATGACGCCGAGGCTGGCCAGGAAATATGGATCGTACGTCCTGGCCAGAGCAGTGGCGGCACGCGCGCTCCCTATGTTCGCGCCGAATTCGTAGAACTTGCGCGCTCCGGAGACGTCCTTGATCGCCAGCAAGGCATCGCCGCGATCGACGTACGCAGTCGCGACCTGCCCTTCAATCGCGCCGCCCGCGCCTGCCGCCGGAGGCTCCGCAACGACAGCAGGATTGAGCACCGGATGATTGTGCGGCGGTTGGTCAGGCGTCGGGCGGCCAACTACCGGAGCAGCGGTTGTCGGACCATCGGCTGGCGGCCGCGCGGTTTCCGGCAACGGGCGCGCCGCTACCATAGCGACGGCGGCCGGAGGCGGCACGACTGCCTGCGTGGGACCAGGAACGATCGAAGTGCTGGACGGCGCTGATGCGGGCGCTGCGCTCGCGTCAGGAACCCTCGAAGAACTGGACGGCACTGATGGGGGTGTTGCTCTCGCACCCGTCGCAGGCGCCGATTGTGCCGGCAACGGGTCGCCCTTTGGGGCGTGATCCGGATCGGCCTGCGCGGCACGCGGCAACGGCGTTGCCGCAGGAGCATCCACGCTCTTGACCTCATCGGATGCCAGGTCGGCGAAGAACGAGAGACCGACGGACGTCAGTGGATTGCCCGCGGTTTCCTCGGCTGCCGCACGGCCGCGCATCTGGGTGGCGAAATCCGCCAACGCCTGCACCACCCGCGGTGAAACCGGAGCGACCATCTTTTCGGTGATTTGCTGCCAGGTTTCCATCGCGTTGTCATGCGGAGGAGTCGTGGCCTGCCCTGCAACGACTTGTCGCTCTACTTTCGAGAGCATCATGGCGATCTCGTGGTCCGGTTCGGCCGCCTGGGTGCCGGTTGATACAGCGGCATCGCCATACGCGGGGAAGAATGCACCGGACATGCATAGCACGCAAACCGAGGACGCGATCAGGCGGCCACTTTGCCTGGACACGCTATGATGCTTGCTCGTTGTTACAGGGCCCGCAGGAGCCGAGCCTGTGCCGGGGCGGAACGCCGCCGCACGGGACCAGCGCGCCAGGACGGAGGGCATGTCAATGTGCCGCCGCTTGCTGCCTGTCCCAAACTAGAAACTGTCGGAACAAGGCGACCTTTGCCGTGTCGGTCATCCCATTGCTCGAATCGGGTGCGGCTTGCGACAGGAATTCATTGAAACGCGTTTGCGTCGCGGCATTGGCAGTGCCCGCCCTCAAGTGCTCCGCCAGCCATGCCTCGGCGGGTTGAAAGCGAACCCAGCCAGGCATTTCCGCGGTCAGGTTCACCTCCCTCCATTTGGGGTGGCGGGGCGGCTGCTGGAATTCGCTGAACCTGCTGAAGAAGGCATCTACGAACCGCGTAACCTTTTTGTATCGCGCGGTGTCCGGTGCCCAGGCGAATACGGCCATCACGTCGCCAACGGCGATCGTCGGCGTCGAAGCGCCATCTGCAACCAGCGACGGGTAATTATTGTGTGTAAGCTGGGCCGGCAAATAGGTCTGTGCCAGGGCCGGCGTTAGAGCGACCGGAAGAAAATGCAATTGGCTGTCGGCCGGCACGCCGGCTATCAGCGGAATCGGCGCGCCCCCGACATGAACGATCGCCGCAATGTCTCCATGCTCCAGCTCCTGTACGCCGTTCACCTGGCTCTGATGTTCGAGCTTCGCGTTGATGCCGAGCGCGCCGAACAGAATTTCCGCCGTCATGGCAGAGCCGCTGCCGGCGACGTCGACATTGACACGCTGGCCGCCAAGATCCTCAAGGCGCGTCATGTCCTTGCGAGCCAGGACGTGCACCTCCTCATCGTAGAGCTTGGCGATGTAGCGGATGTTCTGGGTCAGGCCGGGAAACAGGTTATGCTGCTTGGCATAGGTCAGTGCATCGGCTTGCACGAAACCGATGTCGATTCCCTTCAGGTAGAGAATGTCGGAAAGGTTTTGCAGCGAACCCTTTCCGAGGGTTGGCAAAACCCGCAATGTGTCGCCGTCGAGAATGGTGAGGTCCGCACCGGTACGCGCGTAGGTGCCACCCTCCATGCCGGTTATGACACCAACGGCGCCTTGATTCGCAAGTACGAGGGCAGCGCCTTGCGATTGCTGCTGCTGCGCGGCGGCGGGAGCGCTGAGGCAAATACATAACAGAGCCGCAATGGTGCTCTTCATAAATACGCTCCCGTGTCGATCCCCCGGATTCTCACGGAAAGCTCGACTGTTTTGAATTTTAGGTCAAGGGTAATTGTCGAACTCTTGTCGTGGCTCACTACAATGTCACCATGCGAATTAGCCTGGATTTCTGCGCATATGGCTCTATCGCTCACGCGATTGCTGACAATGCCCTGCGCTCGCTGCGATCTCCCGAAGGAAACAAGAAGGTCGACGTCACTACGATACTTCCAAGAAAATCGAATTCACATTCAGGATCGGTGAAGGAAAATTCGGCAAGTCCCGCTGAATTCTCTTGCCGCTGATTGTGCTCTACGGGGACTTTCCCTCCCTGCTTGCCCCTTTCAGCCTTGTTCTGTCCCTTCCTTTATCGAGCCGCCATGAACAGGAAGGCCTGACTTGTGGAGTTGGAATGTGATCGCCAAAGACGGACTCAAACCAGGGTTCCGTTCGGCGGCACGTCAAGGGCCAGGCTGACCCCATAACGTGGCGGGGTCAGGGCGCCGCCCCATGCTGGGGGCTGTCGCAGTGATAGCCATTTGGAATCGGATAGCAGCCGCCGACAGAGACACTGCCAGATGCCGCCACTGGCGTTCGTTGCGGTGCGGACGGCGGCTGCGCGGATATGACAATGACGTATGGGTTCGCCGGGGCATCGTCCCCGGACGCCGCGTCGGTGGGCACCGACTGCCAGTACTGCCAGTATGGCAAATCCGGCCAGAGCCCAAACGGCAGGTTATATCGCGATTGCGCGCCGCGACCCAGCAACAGATTGTTGCGACTGCCAAGGCGGTGAAAGGTGATCCGTGACCGGCCCGTGCCTGCATGGATCGGTGCTCGCGCCGCGAAGCCCGAGGACCGTGATCCGCCCGCTTCGCCCCGTGCGAACGCCGGCATTCCGGTCATGCCGAGAAGCACTGGCACGGCCAGCACCGGCAACCAGCGGGCCCGCTTGCCCATGGCATTCTCCACCAGCAATTCCACTGCTCGAGGCAAGCCTGCCCCAAGCCAAAATGTAACTGGTTTCCGCAACTGGACTTCACAGCAACGACAACCCGTCGGTCAATATGGTCGCGACCTCGCACCAGGGCGATCAAATAACCACGACAAGGCGGGTCGCATTGCCTTTGGAACCCTGCCGAAGGCCCATGGCACAGGGACACCGCAACGCACGGTGCCGCCGGTCCGTTCAAATGGCGGCACGGGCCCTCCCCCGCGCGCGCTTACGACTTCGCCCGCGCGATCGCCTCGGCAATGAATTGCCTTGCCTCCGCGGCGTCGCCCCAGCCGATGATCTTTGCCCACTTGCCGGGCTCAAGGTCTTTGTAATGTTCGAAGAAGTGCCGGATCTGGTCCAGCGTGATCGCCGGCAGGTCAGTGTAGTTGTGCACGTTGAGATAGCGTGCGGTGAGCCGCGGAGACGGCACGGCGAGGATCTTCTCGTCGCCACCGCCGTCGTCTTCCATCTTCAGCACCCCGATCGGGCGCACGTTGATGACGGCACCGGCGATGATCGGGCGCGTGTTGGCCACCAGCACGTCGATCGGATCGCCGTCATCGGACAGAGTGTGCGGCACAAAGCCATAATTGCCGGGATAGCGCATCGGCGTGTACAGGAATCGATCCACGAACAGCGTGCCGGCCGTCTTGTTCATTTCGTACTTGATCGGCTCGCCGCCGAGACCGACCTCGACGATGACGTTGATGTCGTCCGGCGGTGCGTCGCCGATCGCAATGGCATCGAGGTTCATGTGCATTGTCCTGGTGTTCTGACGGTCTCGGTTCGATCTCGCCGGCCGCCCGCCGCCGTCACTAGCACCGCGCCCGGACGGCAACCAGCGGTGCCGAAGACAAGTCTACGCGCCCAGCAGGTCCAGGGTCCGCGCCAGCACCTTCGCCTCGTCATAAAGTTCCAGCGCCCGAGCCCGCCCCGCCTCGCCCATCGCAGCGCGCAGTGCCGGGTCGCCAACCAGCCGGCGCAGCGCGGAGGCCAGCGGCGCCACCGTCCGAGCCGGCACCAGCAGTCCCGTCACCTGCGGCACGACTTGCTCGCGCGGGCCGCGGATCGCGGTGGCGACAACCGGAAGGCCGGTCAGCATCGCCTCGATCACCGACATCGGCAGGCCCTCGAAATAGCTCGGCAGCACGAAGATGTCGGCCGCCGCCAGCACCGCCGCGACGTCGGCCCGATAGCCCAGTAGCCGTAGCCGCTCGCCCAGCCCGGCGGCACGCAGCATCGCCGCCATGTCCTCGCCGCGGTCGGACTCCAGCCGTTCGCCGGCGACCCACAGCTCCGCGTCCGGCACGTCGCGCATGGCGGCGGCCAGTTCGCGGTAACCCTTGCGGGCCACCAGACGCGACACCGCGACGACCACGACGCGATCCGCCGGCGTGCCGAGCGCTGCCCGCAACCGCGCGCGGGCAGCTTGGTCGGGCCGGAACACCGCCGGATCGCGGCCGTTGCCCACCGCTACGGCGTGCCGCGCGATGCCTAGCTGGCGTGCGTCCGCCGCTTCCTCGGTCGAGACGGTCAGGAACACGTCGGTGACCCGTCCGCCCAGCCATTCCATCGCGAAGCTGGCGGCGCGCTGCGGCCAGGCGCCCTCGCGGTTGTTGAACAGGAAGCCGTGGCAGGTGAAGGCGACGCGCGGCACGCCGGCCTGCCACGCCGCCAGCCGGGCGAGGAACCCGCTGATCGGCATGTGCGCGTGCACGAGGTCCGGCCGTTCCGCCCGCAGCAGCGCGACCAGCGCCCGGAAGGCGCGCCAATGCGCCAGCGGCGAGATGCGCCGGGCGAAGGGGGCGGCGACCACGCGGAACCCCTCGGCCCGCACGTCGTCCAGCAGGGGACCCTCGGCGCAAACGCCCACCACGTCGTGGCCGCGCGCACGCAGGACACGCATCAGCGGCAGCAGGAAGTGCCGCAGGGAGAAGTCCACGTTGGTGATCTCGAGGATTTTCACGCGTCGAGAGGCTTCCTCTCCCGCTGCGCGGGAGAGGGTAGGGTGAGGGTCGTGCGTGCGGCACGTATCATTCTCACCCTACCCTCTCCCACTCCGTGAGAGAGGGATTTACCCTACCTTGCTGATGGCCCATTTCACCTGCTGCGGACCATCCGCGTATCCGGTCAGCACCACTTGCTCGCTCCGCCTGGGTTCCAGGCCGCCGAGATAGATGCTCTCCTCCAGCGTGACGCGCGCGCCGTCGGCTCGCAGCCGCCAGCCGCCACCGCGCAACCGCAGCAGCACCGCCTCGCCATCCTGCTGCAGCGAGGCGTTGACGTCGGGATGCAGGTGGAACCGCACCGTGAAGGGCTGCGGCATCGCCGCTTCCACCGCATCCTCGCCGCGGATATCGTCGCCGCTCTCGGCCATGTACAGCCGCCGCCGGTGCACCGCGCCGAACACCTGCTTCCAGCCGTCATGGCTGGCCTCCAGCCAGTGCGCGCCGTTCGCCTCCTGCCGCTGCGCCTCCACCACCACCGGCCGCCGCCCGAGCCCGTCCGGCTTCAGCTCACTGCTCGACAGGTCGGCGATGACCAGGGTCGAGTGCGCCGCCGTGGCCCGCGCCGCGTCGCGCCACTCAGGCGGCCCGGCCGGGAACGCGCCGCAATTGACGATCATCCGGTCGCGGCCGACCGACAGCTCCATCGACAGCGTGCCGGCATGGGCATAGCGATCCACCCCCGGCGGTGGTGGAACCCCGCAATCCACCAGCAGCACGCTGCGTCCGGCTTGCAGCCGCTGGAAGCCGCCCTCGGTCAACGCGGACGGACCGCGCCCGCCGCGCCCCGCCTGGGTCAGCACCAGGTCGATCAGCGGCGGCGTTTCCTCCTTGCTGCCGTTGAACAGCGCCAGCCCGCCATCGCCATGGCGCAGCACGCGCAGCGCAGGCGCCATGCGCTCGATGGCATTGGTCAGCGCCGGCGGCGGCTGGGTCTGCCCGGCCTGAAGCAACGCGCGGATTTCCGTGAGGTCTTGCAGGGCGGCGAGCTGCGCGGCGGGGCTGCGCTCGACATGGCAGCCGTCCAGCAGCACCTGGCGGCCGATCTCCTGCGGCAGGAACCGCATCGCCCGGGCGAGGAACCCGGCATGTTCCGGCAGCGCCACGGCAGCGGCAATCAGCCCCTTCAGCGCGGTCAGCGCCCGGGCGTCGAGTTCCTCGGCCGGCAGTGCGGCCGACAGGCCCCGAGCGTCTGACACCAGCCGCGCCATCAGCCGCTGGCGGAACACGTCGTCGGCGGTGGCGGCGAAAAAGTCGTAGTGGCCGAGCCACGCCGCGACCCGTGCACCCACCACGTCGGGCCGGTAGGCCACCGGATCGGGCGGCGGCGCGTTGATCCACTCGGAGACCAGGGCGCGGGCGCGCAGCCGGGCCGCATCGGTGCCCAGCGCGCGCAGGTCGCGCAGCCACGAGAAGTTATGCGCCGCGGTTCGCAGCACGGCCGAGCCGGAGCTGTCGTTCCAGGCGCCCGGCTTCAGGATCCGAACCGCCCCCCCAAGCTCCAGTTCGCCCTTCAGCAGCCGGGCCCCGCGGCCGGGATCGCCAGGCCAGGGATCGCGCACCGGCAGTGCGGGGGCGTCGGGGATGCGGCTGATCCGTAGCGTTGGCAGCCGGGCCAGGGCGCGGCGGGCGTCGCGCAGCCAGCGGCGCGGCGACGTGCCGCTCATCCGCCGCCACTCGGCGCGCTGCCGCCGGGGTTGGCGCTCCCTGGCGCACCGCTACCCGGCCCACCGCTAACCGGTGCGGTGCTCGCCGGTGCGATGCTCGCCGGGCTGGCGGCCGTTGCACCGGAGCGCAAGGCTGCGATAGCCGCCTGGTAGTCGGGCGCACCGAACACCGCGGTGCCGGCCACCAGCGTGTCGGCGCCGGCGGCAATGGCGAGCGGCGCGGTGGCGGGCGTGATACCACCATCCACCGAGAGCGCGATCGGATGGTCCGCGGCGTCGATGATCTGGCGCAGCGCGGCGATTTTGGGCAGTTGCGACGGGAGGAAGGCCTGGCCGCCGAATCCGGGGTTCACCGACATCACCAGAACGATGTCAACCAGATCGAGCGCCCATGCAACGGTATCCAACGGCGTGGCGGGGTTCAGCACCACGCCGGCTTTCAGGCCATGGGAGCGAATGAGCTGCAAGGATCGGTGCAGATGCGGGCCGGCCTCGGGATGCAGCAGCATATGGTCGGCGCCGGCCTCGGCGAACGCGGCGACGAACGGATCGACCGGTTCGATCATCAGGTGCACGTCGAAGGGCAGCCTGGTGTGCGGCCGCAGTGACTTCAGGATGGCCGGGCCGAAACTGATATTCGGCACGAAATGCCCGTCCATGATGTCGAGATGCAACCAGTCGGCGCCGGCGGCCTCGACCGCGGCGACCTCCTCCCGCAGGCGCGCGAAGTCCGCGGCGAGCAAACTGGGGGCGACGGTCAGGCGACGGATGGAGTCGGGGGCCATGCGGTGGTTCTAGACAGCCGTTCCGCTGCAACACAAGGCGGCCGTGCAACATAAGCTGGCGGTGGAGCACAAGGCGGGACGCCCCAAAACGGTTCGGCACAAGACGGTTCGGCGCAGGGCGGCCCGGCACAAGGCGGTTCCGGACAACGCGGGCCGGCGCAATGCAGGTTGGCACAAGAAAGGTCGGCACAAGAAGGGTCGGCATAAGAAAGGTCGGCACAATGCGGTTTGGCAAAGGGCGGGTCGGCACGAAGACGGGGAGGGTTGGCACGCGGCCGATTGGCACGCGGCCGATTGGCACGCGGCGGTTTGGCACGCGGCGGTTTGGCACAATGCGGGTGGCACAACGCGGGTCGGCACAATGCGGGCGCCTATCGGCGCTGGCGGCCACATGGTAGCTTGCGCCCTGGCGGCACCGCCGCGCACCGGCCCAGGAGTACCGCAGTATGCTCCCACCATTTTCGCAGCCCGGCCCGGTCGATCTCGATGCGCTGAACGACTACCTGCTGTCGGACCGCTCGCCGCCCGAGTGCATGGACGTGTCGCAGCTCGACGGTTTCCTTGCCGGCGTCGTGATCGGTCCCGAGATGGTCATGCCGAGCGAGTTCCTGCCGGTCGTCTGGGGCGGCGCGCATCCGGACTTCGCCGACGCGGCGGAAGCCGAGGCCATCATCGGATCAATCCTTGGCCGTTATAATGAAATTGCCGAGAGCCTGGATGCCGAGCCGTCCGAGTATGCCCCGGTGTTCTGGGAGGACAGAACCGGCAACAGCATCACCGAGGACTGGGCGGTTGGCTTCATGCAGGCCGTTGCCCTGCGTTCCGATGCGTGGGAGGCCGCACTGTTCGACGACGAAACCGCGATGCTGTTGATTCCGATTGGGATCATCGCCGGTTTGTCGGAACCGGAAATCGGCCTGAACGACGCCACGCTATCGGACGAGTTTCTCGATGAATTGATGGAGCGCGCGGCCGATCTGCTGCCCGGCTGCGTGCTCGGGCTGCGGGCGTTCTGGATGGACCGGGCGGGCGCGGCAACGGGAAGCTGCCCGCCAAGCAGCCAGCGGCGGCACTGAGGCCGGACCCTACTTCCGGTCCCGTCCCCGGCTGGCTTGGAGCGTTTCGGCCAGTTGCTGCATGACCACCTGCTTTTGGGCCACGTCGCGCGCGGCCGCCTTGCGCGCCGCCGCGTCACGTGACGCATTTCGCGCATCGATCAGTCTGGTGCACGCACGCCGCAGGCGGGAAATCAGCATGGGATGGAAACGCGCTGCACCGCGGCAGGCTGCCTGCGCACCGATAAGTGATCGGCCGGCGGGGAAACCCCGGCGCTCTTGCCAAGGCGCGGCGGCAGTCCGAAGCTGCACCGACTGCGATCCACGTCGATGCTGTCCAAGCCAGGTATCAAGAAGGAAACGCCATGCGCTATAATAG
>DATHNI010000406.1:0-20932 GCA_035486135.1 Acetobacteraceae bacterium | reverse complement strand
CGCGGTGATAGTCAGCTCGCATTGAACCGTTGAAACGCTTGCTGCCAAGGCAGCAGCGCTTGAAACCGGCGACCGGAGCCGCAAGGGCACAGGTCCTCTCGGCCGAGTTTCTCAATCAGCTCCTTGTCACCGTGCACGATGCGCAGGCCGCGCCTGACGCGGGATTCGGAGTTGAAAACCCCTCCGGCGCTTGCTCATCGGGTCAAAAGCAGAATCGAGGTTCAAGGTTCTTCTGCATCGGAGCCTCCTTCGGCAATGCGCAACCGGGCGAGGTGCCGGCCGGCGAAGGCTTCCTACCGCCGGTGAGCCAACTATGCGAGTGGCGTGTACACCGGTCCGGCATCCCCCGGATATTGCATCGCCGCGCCGGCAATGACAGCGTCGGGCGCAGCACCGAACGGCCGGGACCCCGACGCCCCCCGGCATGATCGCCCCGCCGCACGAGGAGAGACCGAGCCATGAACGTCGATGTCCGTCCACCCCGCCCGCCGGTCGAGGGCCCATCGGCCTGGATCGGCGCCGACCTGGCCGCAAACCCGGACGCGTGGACCTACCACCTGTCGGCCGCCGAGATCGCCGAAATCGAATCGGCGTCCGCCGCGGTGCGCGCCCGCGGCCTCGACATCGCCACCATCCAGCGGACGGATTTTCCGCTGCCCACGCTGGGTCCGGTGCTCGATCGACTGCGCGAGGAAGTCATCGGCGGCCGCGGCTTCGTATTGATGCGCGGCCTGCCGGTCGAGGGCCGGCCGATCGCCGAAAGCGCCACCGCCTATTGGGGCATCGGCACGTATTTCGGCAGCGCGCGCTCGCAGAACGCCATGGGACATGTGCTCGGCCATGTCCGCGACCTCGGCCTGTCCACCACCGATCCCCGCGTGCGCATCTACCAGACCACCGAACGGCAGCACTTCCATACCGATTCCTGCGACATCGTCGGATTGCTCTGCCTGAAGACGGCGAAGCACGGCGGGTTGTCGTCGCTGACCAGTTCGATGTCGATCTACAACGCGATGGCCGCGCAACGCCCCGACCTGCTGCGCCGTCTGTTCACCCCCTTCGCCGTTGACCGCCGCGGCGAGGTGCCCGAAGGCCAACTGCCCTGGTTCGACCTCCCTGTGTTCAACGACTATGCCGGCTATCTGTCGGTGATCTACTCGGGGCAATACATCCGGTCCTCTCAGCGCTTCCAGGACGCGCGCCGGCTGACGGCCGAAGACCTCGAGGCGCTGGAGATGTTCGAACGCCTGTCGGAGGACCCCGAACTGCGCCTCGATATGGAGCTCCAGCCAGGGGACATGCAGTTCGTGCACAACCACACCACGCTGCACGATCGCACCGCTTTCGAGGACTGGCCGGAGCCCGACCGCAAGCGGCATTTGCTGCGGCTTTGGCTGGCCGCCCCCGGCGCCCGGCCGCTGCCGCCGGCCTATGCCCAGCGCTACGGCAGCGTGGAGGTCGGCAACCGCGGCGGCATCGTCTGTCGCGGCACGCGACTGCACGCGCCACTGGAAGCTGAGGGTTAGCAGGGTCAAGGCAGGTCTTCAGCAGACCAGGGGGGTGGTCCGAAGCGACGCGCTGGCCCCTCGGCGTCATGGTGCGCGCCCGGGTCAAGCGCGGGGGCGGACCATGACACAGAGGACCGTTCACGCTGAACCTGACGTGGTTATTCCGCGGCGGGTCCTAACATGCCCTGACGGCTTCGCGCCCGCCGCCTGGATGGCCCGCCCTGCACTCACCGTCCATCCGCGCCAGCCGATCGATCGCCGGCTGATTGCCGACGGCGGCAGCTTTCTCGAACCACGCACGCGCTTCCGCCTTGTCGATCTTCACACTCTGCCCGTCTTCGTACATCAGCCCGATATTGTAATACGCCATCCCGTACCGCTTATCCGCGGCCAGGCGAAACAGGCGCATGGCCTCGGCATAATCCTTCGGCACCCCCAAGCCGCGCCGGTAGAACACACCAAGGTCGTTGAGTCCCGCCGGACCGCCGGCATCCGCCGCCCGGCGAAACCAGCGCGCCGCATCGGTATAATCCTGCGGCACCCCGTTGCCATGCTCTGACATCAGGCCAAGCCGCACCTGAGCCAGCACGAAACCACGATCGGCCGCACGCAGATACCACTGCCGCGCCAGCGCGATATCCTTGTCCATTCCGTCGCCGAACTGATAGAAATTGCCGATGGCCCATTCGCCGATCGGGTTGCCATGCTCTGCGGCGCGGCGATACCAATACGTCCTCTGCTGCAGATCGCGCGGCACGCCCAGACCGCGTCCGTAAGCCCGCCCCAACGCAACCTCGGCCGGCGAAAAGCCCTGTTCCGCACTGCGCTGGAACCATAGCCGCGCGTCCTCGTAGCTGCGTGGACCGCCTCGCCCGCGCTCCAGCATCACGCCCATCCAGAACTGCGCCTTGGCTACCCCCTGGGCCGCCGATTGCTCGAACCAATGGCGCGCGACCGCATCGTCACGTGTCACCCCCTGCCCTTTCGCATAGTCGAAGCCGAGGTCGAACTGCGCGTCGGCCTTCCCCTGCGCCGCCTGCTCCTGCAACTGGCCCAGCGTGAGCGGCGCGGCTCGATCCGCCGACGCGGCGCTATTGGACAATGCAGACTTGTCCGGCTCCGATGCAGTACTGGCGGCCGGCGCGCTGCCACCCGACGCCACGCCGTTCGCCGCGGATGCGGTGCGCGCACCGCCTCCCTGGATCGGCGATCCGGCCGGCGCCGCATCGACGGCAGCCGCGAGGATCGGATCCGGCGTCGCATCGGTCGGGCTGAAATAGAACTCGCCATCGATCGGCGAGCTGGACACCCACGGAAGCTGCGCGCCATTCGTGCTGCGCTTCACGGTCAGGCCGACCTCGTTGAACACGCGAAAAATGTCCAGCCCCGGCTGGCGCATCGCCGCGGCGAGCGCGATCGCATAGGGCCCGTCCGCCCCGCTGCCGTCCGCCGCCACGTTTCCAGGCTGCGTGGCGAACGAGATCATCGTCCCCTCAGGCGCACGCATCTGCGCCAACCCGGTCTGCACCGCGCGGGTGCCCAGCGTCGCGAACGGATTGTTGCGGCAGGCGTCCAGGATCACCAGGTTCAGCCGCGTCCCCGCCCCGTCCATCTGCTTCAGCACAAGCTCCGCATTGACCATCTGGAATTCGAGGTCCTGCGGCCGCGTCGGATTGGCATCCGTCGGCACCAGCCAATTGCTGCCGTCGACCTGCATGCCGTGGCCCGCGTAGTAGAACAGCGCCACGTCGGCACCTTGGATGGCGCGGCCAAAATCCTGCACGAGGTGGTCGAAATGCGCCTTGTCCACGTTCTCCTGCGCGCCGTCGCCGACCAAGGTGAAGCCGAGCGCTCGCAGCGTCTTGGCGATCAGGACGGCATCGTTGCCGGGATTGGATAGCCGGGGCACGTGCTGGTAATTGAAGTTGCCCACCACCAGGGCCACGCGGTGCTCGTCACCCGCGCTCTGGGCCGTCGCAGGCGCGGCAGACACGACAACCAGGATACCCAGCAGGATGCCGATAGCGGCCTGCGGAAAACCGGCTCTGCGCATCGCCCCTGCTCCGACTGCTTAATGGCCGGTACCCGGTTGGGCGTCGGCATCCCCCGAGCAGACCTAGACGACGGTCCGGAGCCTGCCGAGGGTATCGTATCGAGTTTCCAGGCGCGCCGGATCAAATCGTCGGCAACACCGGGACGCGCCGCCGTGCCAGCGGACGCCGGACGGATCGCGTAAAGCAAAAACACTCTGAATTCCGTAGCAAGAGGGGAAAGTTCGCTTCCAATCGCAGCCAATGTCGCGATAATCTTTCAGGACAGCCTTCGCCCAGCATGCCCCTTCGCCCTGACCGCCCCTCGCGAGGAGGACTTCACCGATGCGGATCACCCGCCTGCGCGACTTCGTCGCCGCCATGACCCGGCTGGTCGAACACCAGGGCAATGCCGAGGCCGCGGTGCTGGAGCCGGCGCGCGACTTGCTCTCGGGCCTGGTGGCGTACGACGACTGGCTGCCGGAACCGTTCGCCGCCTGCGACCCGACCCGCTATCGGCAGTATCTGCTGTATGGCGATCCGCTCGACCGTTTCACCCTGGTCAGCTTCGTGTGGGGTCCGGGGCAGAAGACGCCGGTGCACGACCACCTGATGTGGGGCCTGATCGGCATGTTGCGTGGCACCGAGGAAGCCGTGCCATACACCTGCCAACCCGAGGGCCGGCTGGTCGCGGGCGAGCCGGCCTGGCTGAGGCCCGGCATGGTGGACGCCGTGTCGCCGCATCTGGGGGATATCCACACGGTCGCGAATGCCGTGCCGGACCGGCCGTCGATCTCCATCCATCTCTACGGTGGGAACATCGGCACTGTGCGCCGGCACGGCTTCGATCCGGCAACCGGCGCGGCGAGCGAGTTCGTGTCGGGCTATTCCGCGGCGGTTGCGCCGAACCTGTGGTCCGTGGCGTGACGGGTCGCGGCCAAGCGGCCCGTCAGGCCAGCCGCCGCGCCATACCGCAGGTTTCGCACGGCACCGCATCCGCTTGCCCTTGAGCGCGCCGGCGTGCGTGGGCAGATTGCCGCATCAAACCGTGAGATCCGCCCCATGCCCCAACTGACCGCCGACGTTGCCGACCTGACCCGCGATCTTGTGGCACTGGACAGCCGCAGCTTCGTCTCCAACCTGGCGGTGGCGGAACGGATCGAGACCGCGCTCGCCGGCTTCGACATCGAGCGGCTCGATTATACCGACCCAGCCGGCGTGGCGAAGCGCGTCCTGGTTGCACATCGCGGCGCGGTGGAAGGGGGATTGGCTCTGTCCGGCCACATGGACACGGTGCCCGACACCGGCTGGCAGGAAGACCCATGGTCAGCGCGGATCGACGCCGGCGGCATGCTGCACGGGCTCGGCAGCACCGACATGAAGGGCCCGGTTGCCGCCGCCATCGTCGCCGCCCGTTCGCTCCCGCCGCGCGTGCCCGTCACACTGCTGATCACCACCGACGAGGAGACCACCAAGCAGGGCGCCCGGCTGATCGCGTCGCAATCGGACCTGGTGCGGCGGGTGAAGCCGCGCGGCATCCTGGTGGTGGAGCCGACCAACCTGATCCCGGTGCGCGGCCACCGTGCGCACATCGCCTTTACCTGCGTCGCCCACGGGGTGCAGGCGCACAGCAGCACCGGCAAAGGCCGCAACGCCAATTGGGCGCTGATCCCGTTCCTGGTCGAGATGAAGGCGGTGTTCGAGCGCCTGCGTGCCGATCGCAACCTGCAGGATCCCGACTACGATCCTCCGTTCAGCGACTTCAACCTGGTAATCGACAACCATGGCGCGGCGGTCAACGTGACCGTCCCGCTGGCGACGGCGCGGATCAAGTTCCGCTACTCCGCGAAACTCGATCCCACGCCGGTGCTGGACGCGGTGTACGCCGCCGCCGAACGGGGCGGCGTATCGGTGACCGAGGCGCGCGAGGGCTTTCCTCCTGAGTTGCCGGCGGACCATCCGCTGGTCCGCCTGTGCGCCGACACCGCGGGCAAGCCACCGACCACGGCGCCGTATGGTACCGATGCCTCCGAGTTGCAGGCGATCGCGCCGTGTGTGGTGCTGGGACCCGGCGACATCGCCGTGGCGCATACGCCGACGGAAAGAGTCCGTATCGCTGACCTAGCCGCCGCGGTGCCGCTATTCATGCGCCTGGCAGAGCAGGTGGCAAAATAGAAACCTCTCCTGCGAAGCGTGGTTGAGCCGCGACGCGGATCGACGCGAGGTGCGGAAGCGCCGAGGGTGAGGGTGGTCGGGTCGCCCCGAACCACTTTCTGCAGCGAGCGGCTTATAGAGTGCCGACCCGATCACCCTCACCCTCACCGCTGCGCGTCTCGACCTCTCCCGCTTCCGGGGGAGAGGTGCACAATTTAATTTTTTGAATCGCGCCGCGGCGCATGGAATGGCTTGACAAAAGGTCCCCTCTGACACAAGTTTGTAATTGTCAACAGCAAGGAGGGTGCATTAGCAGCATGACTCCACCTGGGATGCTAGGGGTTGCTGGCCCGCTTGGCACTGGCAACGAAACCCATAAGACCAAGATATAGCCGGGCGCATATAGCCTTGGCGCGAAGTTTAGCTTCGCAAAACCGACCCCCGCTCAAACGCATGATGCGTGCGGGGGTCTTTGCTTTGTCACCTGCTCAACCATCGCGCGCTTCATAACGGAGCTCAGCTTTCCGGCGCCGGCACAAAACATAAAATTCCGGCACGCGGCGTCCAACATACAACCGCATGTCCGGTCGGGTTGTCGCTGCGCTGCAGAATTTTATCGTCAGGCACAAGCCGCCATTCACCACCGACAAAGGCTTCGTAATGGTCACCTTGTGTGCGTGATTCGGTCGGGCGGCAGTCGGCCATCGAGCAGCACAGGGCGTTCGTCCAGGGTTGCCGGAGATCGTTGAACCAGGGGGCGAGCTTGGGATCGGCATCGGCCGGCGGAGCCGCGGAGGCCGCCTGCACCAAAAGCAGGGGAAGAGACGCCAGGATAAGACGCCGCATGGATCTGCCTCCAGCCGCTTTGAACAGGCGAAAGGGGCAGCATACGCGGGCCTGTGGCAACCCGCACGTTTCGAATCGTCGCCGCGTGGCTGCGGTTTCCGCATCTCCCGGCCAAGGGGGGAATGGTTCGTCGTACCAGTGGCTGCTATGAAAACGTCTGCCGCCATCCCGTCATGCGACCCCCAAGTCGATCGCAGTCAAGCGACCGGGGTTCGGAAATGGCAAGGTCGCCATCGCCCAAACGCCCGGCGCTGTCAGCCTCGGCAGCGCATTCAGTCGGCCATTTGTGCGGCAGCAATTCGACAGTCTGTGCCTCGCGTGCTTCCTTTCACGCCCAGGGGTTCTGGAATTCCCTCTCCCCACTCACCTGTGGCGCGGTGCGCGCCGGCGGCGCCGTGACCCGGGATCGCGGCGAGCGGACCTGGCGACCGAACTCCGCCACGTCTTCACGCAGCCGCTCGAGCCAGCCACGCACCAATTGCAGCAAGGAGGGCGTGGCGAATGGCGCGATCACCGCGAAGAAGGTGCACAGCAGTTCCAGGCGCGCCGAGAGCACATAGCTGCGGATCAACAGTCTGCGATAGTCGGGGTAGAATACCGGAACCAGGACCCAACCGAGGATCCGCCAGACCGGGCCGGGACTCGATTTCTGCACATGCACCTCGGCTCGCATAAGAGCGTGGCTCGTCCGCCGGCACCGGCAATTCCGGCCGCCGCTGCCTCACCGGGTGAAGGTATGCGCCAAAGAAGCTAGCATTGCGTTAACGCCGGGGCGATTCGGCGGGCTGCCTGCCGCTCCATCTTGACCGCCTCCGACCGCCCACCCACCGTAACCACCTGCACCAAGCCCCACGACGATCACTACCCCGCCCAACCAGAGGTTTCCGCCATGCCAGCGCATTTCGACCTGCTGATACGCCACGGCACCTGCGTGCTGCCCTGGGCCATTGAGGCCACCGATGTGGGCGTGCGCCATGGCCGCATCGCGGCGCTCGGCGTGCCGGCCGACGCCACCGCGGACCAGACCATCGACGCCCAGGGCCTGCACGTCCTGCCCGGCCTGATCGATCCGCACGTGCATCTGCGCGACCCCGGCGATAAGGCGGTGGAGAGCATCCCCACCGGCACCCGCGCCGCCGTGCTCGGCGGGCTGGCCGCGGTGTTCGACATGCCGAACACCGCGCCCTCGATCACCGACGCCGACCGGCTTGCCTGGAAGCAGGACTACGCGGAGCATGAGGCCTGGTGCGACATGGGCCTGTATGTCGGCGGCACCAAGACCAACATTCCGGAACTGGCGAAGCTGGAACTCGGCCGCGGCGTCTGCGCGATCAAGATCTTCGCCGGCAGTTCCACCGGCGACCTGATGGTGGAGGACGACGAACACCTGGAGCGCGTCATGCGCTCCGGCCGCCGGCGCATCGCCTATCACAGCGAGGACGAATACCGGCTACAGGACCGCAAGCACATGTTCAGGTCGGGCGACCCCTATCGCCGCCACATGGAATGGCGCGACGTGGAGTGCGCGTTCCTCGGAACGCGGCGGCTGATGGCACTGGCCCGCGCCACTGGCCGCCCGGCGCATATCCTGCACGTCTCGACCGCGGAGGAACTCGATTACCTGAAGGACTTCCGCGACATCGCCACCTGCGAGGTGCTGGTCAACCACCTGACGCAGGTCGCGCCGGACTGCTACGACCGGCTGGAAGGCTTCGGCGTGATGAACCCCCCGATCCGCGGGCCGGAGGTGCAGGCGGCGGCATGGCGGGCGATCAATGACGGCACGGTCGATACTGTCGGCTCCGACCACGCGCCGCATTCGCGGGAGAAGAAAAAGCTCCCCTGGCCGGACTGCCCTGCCGGGCTGACCGGGGTGCAGACCATCGTGCCGGTGATGCTGGACCACGTGAATGCCGGCCGGCTGTCGCTGACCCGCCTGGTCGATCTGCTGTGCGCCGGCCCGGCCCGGGTCTATGGCGCGGTCGGCAAGGGGCGCCTCGCGGCCGGCTACGATGGGGACTTCACACTGGTGGACATGAAGCGGCGGCGGCGGATCGAGGAGTCCTGGATCGTGTCCCCCTGCGGCTGGACCCCGTTCGCCGGCATGGACATCACCGGCTGGCCGGTGGCCACGATCGTGCGCGGCAACGTGGTGATGCGGGAGGACGAGGTCCTCGGCGCCCCGCTCGGCAAGCTGGTGCGGTTTATCGGCTGACCCCACGCCGCTTTGTCCCGCGACCGCCGACCCCCGCCCCCGTTTCATGGCCGGCGCACGTCGCGCCGGCCACGACTTGGCTTCCCCCGCAACAGGCCAACCCCGCCGCGCGTCTGGCCGCCCTCGCCCCAGCCGTGTTGTCGTCCCTGTGATCGCCCCGCCCCGTTAACCGCTGATTAAAACTTCCATATTCATAATCGCGCCCAATCGCCGCCATACTCGTGCGGAGACTGGGCGCGATCTGTGAGAGCAGGAGATACGAGGCTGATGACGCAGGATGATTACGCCCGGAAATTGGATGAACTTGACACTTTGTTGAACGACCCGGACGTGCCGATGGATCCCGCACGGGTGTGGTCCCTGCTCGCCGACCTGTCGGGCCGCGACGGCAGTTACCGGACGCAACGCAATTCGCGCCGATCCGAGGATATGGGCGCCATGCGGGATCGCTGCTCAGCGGATTAGCGCGGCGCGACCACCGCGTTGTCATTCTATCATTCCGAGGGACGCCGTCCCAGCTTGACCTGAGCAAGCAATTCGCGCCTGACGAGGCGCCCTAACTCGCCAGTCGGGGATTGCTTTGATGCTGACACGGAATCGGAATTCAAATACCATAGACTGATACCAGGCGTCCGAAAGACTGACGCACGGACGGCATCGTCCTCGTCATGCCGACGCAGAGCCTGCGCGGAGCGAAGGCCGGGGTCGGCATCCACGATTTTGCGCCTGCGATGCGCTGCAAAGTCGTGGGTGGTGCGCCTTCGCGCACCATGACGGTTGGCGCGGCCGGCGCGACGCATTCGAGAGTCAATGGTGCCGCCAACCGATTACCCGCTGCGCATCGTTTGAAGGGAGTTACGGGTTCCGCACGTAATTTCCTGCCTCGAACACCACCGGCGCCGCATCGGGATCGAAGTTCACGCCCGCCGGATCGCGGCCTTCCGCGACGGCACGCACCTGCCGCCGTAGCAAACGTCGAAGCATCGCGATGCCACGGTCGGAACTGGCGAGGTGCTCCTCCGTATGCAGTGTGATCGGTCCTTGGCCGACCTGCGCCTCGTAGTCGCCCGGCAGCGCGCGATGCTCCGCCTCGGTCAGCTCCCACCAGAATTTTTCCCTGAACTTCGAGCGCATGCGCCCGATGTCGCCGGCCTCCCGCACCCGCCCAACGACGTAGATACGGAACGACGTGTCGTCGATCGGCAGCACCCAGCCAATCGATTCCACCCGCGCGAACTGCGCCACCCGAGGGTTCGGCACCACTCGCAAAGTCGGCAGCACGGCCTCGGTTACTCGGTGGAACACCCGCCCGTCCTCGGAGGGACGTTGTGAACGCACCTTCACGGCGGTGTCGGTCGCCTCGAATTGCACCTGCGGCATCGCCGCCATGGCCGCGGTGAACTGCGCGCCGCTGAACGCGCCGTGCAGGATCGGCACGTGCAACGGATCGACCACGTTCTCGAAATGCTGCAACCAGTTGCAGGGGATGATCGCCGGCCCACCACCGCCAAGCGACGTGTCGTCGGCTTCGAGGAATTCGCCGTCGTCCATCACCTCCAGGCATTCGTAGCGCGGCAACACGGGCTTGCGCTCGGGCGGGCCCATATAGGCGAAGACCAGGCCGTAACGCTCCTGCACCGGATACCATGGCTGGCGGATGCGCGCGCGCTGGCGGCCGCCGTCCGGTTCGCAAGGCTGGTCCAGGCAATGGCCGGCGGCATCGAACAACCAGCCGTGGTAGCAGCAGCGGATACCGGCTGGCTCGACCCGGCCGTAGTACAGCGTGGTGCCGCGATGGCAGCAGCGAGCGTGCAGCAGGCCAGGCCGGCCCGCGCCGTCGCGGAACAGGATCAGGTCCTCGCCGAGCGCTCGCACCCGGCGCGGCGTGTCGCCCGCGTCGGCGGCGAGGCCGACCGGATGCCAGTAGCGCCGCAGCAATTCGCCCATCGGCGTGCCGCGTCGTACCTCGGTCACCTCGGCATCGTGCGACGGTGGCGGCAAGTTATAGGCGCTGCCGTCGTTGGGCGGCGGTTCAGTGTGCATATTCAACATCCCCTCGCCTTGATTGGCTTATGCGCAACGGAGAAGCGGGTTGCGGCGAAGCATGACCCGCGCCGCCTTACCGGCGGTCGCGATCGATCTGCATCGCCGCAAGGAACGGCACCAGCGGATGCACGCCCATCGCGAGGAACGCTGCGCGATCCATCGACACCAGGGCCGCGCGCTGCTCCTCGTCCAAATTGAAGCGCGCGGCATAGGCGGCCGGCGCCGCGATCCACGCGCGGCGCGCCTCGGCATCGTGGGCCAGCGCATGCAGCGCCCCGGTCAAGGCCACCAGCTCCGGCTGCGTCGCCGGATAATGCGGATCGCGCGGCGGCGCCGTGCCGCTCCACCACCCCAGCGACGCGTAATTGTGGTGCCAACTCGGATCGAGCTGCACTTCGTCCGGCACTTGCTCGCCCAATGCACCCGCCGCGCAGGCCCAGCAGCGCAGCTCGATGTTGCCGGTGGCGTCCAGCTCCGTCTCGTCATAGCCGATCAGCGACTTCAGGTTGCCGGCGCGCAGCTTGTCCAGCACGCGATGGTCCCAGGCCAGGTCCGGCTGCGCGTAGCGATCGGTGCCGGGGAAATGCGACATGCCGCCGCTCGCAAGCACCACCGTGCGTAGGCCAAGTGCCCCGACGGCGCGCGCCACCGCCTGGCCGAACGCGTAGCAGCGCTCCATCGTCGGCTGCGGCGGCAGATAGGCGTTGACGTAGATCGGCAGCACCGGCGCCGTCAGCCCGAGATGGGTCAGCGGAATGCCGATCGCGTAGTCGATCCGGGCGGTGCTGCTGAACGCCGGATCAAAGCCCTGGCGATACAGATCGCGCACCAGGGCCTGGCCGATCGCGCCGGGCACCTTCCAATGGAAGTCGCGGCCGGCAAAGTGCCCGGACGCCTCGCCGCCGACATGGATGGTGAACGCAGGTGCCACGGTGTGGAAGAATTGCTCCGCGTGGTCGTTGGAGAAGATGATCCACAGGTCGGGTTCCAGCGCTGCGAGTTGCGCGCCGATCCGCGCCGCGACGTCGCGCACGCGGGCCACGGTTGCCTTGTCCTCGGTCTCCGGCAAGGTGAAGAATTGCGGGGCATGCGGCAGCATGGCGCCACCGACGATGGTTGATGGCATGCTGCCTCCTGTGGGGAATCGCATCATGACGTTTGGGCGCTCGGCAGGATGTCGGGCGGACGATATCGCCGAGGCAGGATAGCGGCAATCACGCAGCAACGTCCCCTGCTCTACCGTCGGCAAGCAGGGCGACATGCAAATCATGTGTCATGGCCGGCCACCCACGATTTTGCTGTGTGGCACGCGGAAAAGACGTGGGTAGCCGGCCTTCGCCGGCCATGACACACTTCAGCATGTCGCCTTGCTTGCTGACCCCTGTGTAAGGTGGGTTCGCGGCGCGACGGTTCAGCCGAAGCGGCTCGCGGCGGCGAATTGCACGGGTGTGATTCCTGTACGCACCGGCACGAATGCGCAGGCCGGCGAAGCCGGCAGTGGTCCACGTTCGGCAAGACCAATAGGAGGGGACAGGATGATTGCCCGACTCTGGCGTGGTGTGGCGCTCGCATCCAAGGCTGATGCTTATGCCACGCATTTCACGACGACGGTCGCACCGCACCTGAAGAACATTGCGGGCCACCAAGGCGCCTGTCTCCTGCGGCGCGACGTGGCGGGAGAGGTCGAGTTCCTCGCTGTCACCCTCTGGGACTCGCTGGAGACAATCAAGCAGTTCGCCGGGCCGGATCCCGAGGTCGCTATCGTCGAACCGGAAGGTCGCGCCGCCTTGTCGGAATTCGATAGTTTCGCGCGGCATTACGACGTTCTGCATGGCACGCTTGGATGATCGGATCGGTCAATGCCCGGCACGGGACTATTGCTGGTTCAAGGCAACGGCACGTCCCGGCTGCAGCGCATGCGCGGCCGTGTTGAACGACCGTGGACGGGTCAGCCACGATCCGTCGGGCCATTTCGTAGGCCCTCAGGTAGTCGACCCACTCGTGCCGATCGTTAAAGCGCATTGCCATCGGGGCAGATCAGCAGTTTGCGAAGAAGCGGCGCAACGGATGCAACCCATCCTCAGGGCTGCGAACAGCGCCGCCCCCCTCATTGCTGGCCGAGGAAGGCCTGCATGTGACCCAGCACCGCGGCGGACGCCTCACCCACCGTGGCGTGGACCGGCACGACATCCGGCACCGAGACCAGGCGTTGGATGTGCGCGCCGACATCGGCCCCGACCGTAGGCAACTGCACGGCCAGCGCACACAGGCTCTGCTGCAGGTTGTTCGGCGGCTTGGCGGCGGCCCGCGCGACTTGTTCTGGCGCCGGCGGGCTGGCAGGCGCGGCGATCGAGGGAGGGTCGTTGGTGATCGGCTCCTGCTGCAGTGCCGCCAGCAGGTCGGGCGCCGCCGCATCGCGTCGCGTCAGCGGTGTGAAATGGAACAATTTCCGCAGCGTCGCGATGATCGAGGTGTGGTCGAACGGCGTGTCGCCCGGTGGCCGGATGATGCTGCCGGCCCGCACATAGGGGGAGACGATGACCGCCGGCACCCGCACACCGAAATAACTGAAGTCGAACCCGTCCGGACGCAGCACGTCCGGCGGCGTCGCCGGCGGCGGAGGCACATGGTCATAGCAGCCGCCATGCTCGTCGCAGGTGATGATCAATAGCGTTTGTGGCCAGCCAGGGCCAGCGCGCACCGCATTGTACACGCTGGCAATCAGCTCCTCGCCATAGGCAACGTTATGCGGCGGGTGCGCATCGTTCGGAACCCGGTGCAGCACCGGGTCGGTGAAGTAGCGTGGCTCGATGAAGCTGTAGGCGGGCAACTTACCATTGGCGGCATCGCGCGCGAAGTCGGTTTCGAAATGGCTGAAATTGGTCAGCGTGTGGTCCCACAACTCCGTCAGCGTGGCCGATTGCGGGATGTCATGGAAATAGATCTGCCAGGTCTGCCCGACCGACGACAGCCGATTGAACACCGTCGGCATCGTATAAGGGAAATGCGTCGGGGAATTGTTGACGTAGCCGGCGGCCGTTCCGGCATGGACAAAAAAGCGGTTCGGCCAGGTCTGGCAGGGAGCAGAGGCATGCCACCGGTCGGACACACCGTAGGCGCGGGCCAGTTGGCTGATCATCGGCACTTGGTCCGGGGTGAAGTAGTGCATCGGCGAGTAGGGGTCCGGCGCCGGATTGGTCGTGGGCTGGCGCATGTAATTGTCCACGAAGCCGCTCATGGTCGGGGCACCGGTGCTCACCGAACCGTTGGCCGCCAGCCCGCGGAGCTGCATCTGGATGTCGGTGAACAACTCACCTGGGTCGGGGTCGGGAACGCAGAGCGTCTGCGCCGTCAGCAACGGATCCTTCCAGACCTGGATGTTCTGCTGCGTCCCGTCCGGCTTGTGCCACGTATTGAACTCGGTGCCGATCAGGCCATCGAATCTGTCGCTGTTCGGATAGAGCATGCCCAGCATGCAATCGAACGAGCGGTTTTCCAGCATGAGAACCACAACGTGCCTGATGTCCATCATTCCCTCCCTCGATCGTTCACAGTAGAGCCGTCGCGCCGTCAGCGGGAGAGGCACGCTCGCGGCTGCCTGGCGGCGGATTGGCGCTTGCGCCGGCGCACGACGGCCGGGACGAGATGATCGGTGCCGCAGCGAGGAACGCAGTGTGCCTCCCGATCACCATCGCCGCTTTGCGTCGCGCGTTGGTCCGCTTCGCGGCCCAACCCGGCGCAGCGGGAGAGGTTTTCTCCGCACCACCAACCCGCTAAACAACGTCCTAGTCGCCAACGGGAGGGCCCAGCCGATGGACATCGAGACCGCGCCAACGACCACCACAGACGCCGACTGGCAGGCGCGCGTCGATCTCGCCGCCGTCTATCGCTTGCTCGCGAGCCACGGCTGGGGCGACGTGATCTTCAACCACGCCGCCATGCGCACCCCCTCCAACCCGCGCCACTTCTTCATCAAGCGCCACGAATCACTCTACACCGAGGTGACCGCGTCCAACCTGGTGGAGGTCAGCATGGACGCCGACCTCGACGAGCGTTCCGGCGTCAACCGCCCCGGCTTCACCCTGCACAGCGGCGTGTTGCGCGCGCGGCCGGACGTGAAGTGCTCCGTGCATGTGCATCCCGACGAAGGCGTCGCGCTGTCCGGCCTGAAGCACGGGCTGCGTCCGCTGTCGCAGGATGCCATGCGCTTCTACAACCGCATCGGGTACCACGAATACGAAGGCATCACCGACAGCTTCGACGAGCGCGAACGCATTACCGCCGCGCTGGGCAAGAACCGAGCCCTGGTCATGCGCCATCATGGCATCACCACCGTGGGCGCCACGGCGCGAGAGGCATTCAGCCTGATGAAGCAGTTCGTCCGCGCCGCCCGCATCCAACTGATGATGGAGTCCACCGGCGCCGAACTGTCCGAAGTGCCACCGCATATCTGCGAGCATGTCGCGGCCCAGTACGAACTCCATGACAGGGGGCGGGCCTCGGCAGAGTGGCCCGCGTATCTTCGCCAACTCGACAGCATCGACGCCAGCTACCGCACCTGATCCGCGCTGCGCCGGCGCACCGCCGGCGCCTCTGCCATGAACCCGCGCTGGATCCTGCGCACCGCGCGGCTGCTGCTGACGCCGGTGAACGGGGCGGATCTGCCCGACCTGATCGCGATCAAGGGCGATCCTCGGGTGTTCGCGGTGATGCTGGGTGGGGTGCGCTCGCCCACCCGGACGCAGGAAGAACTGGCGCGTGACGTGGTTGCCTGGGGCGCCGAGGGCTTCGGCATCTGGACCATCCGCGAGGCCGGCGGCAACGCGCCCCGAATCAACCGCGCGGCTGCCGGTTTCGTTGGCATCACCGGCCTTGAGCGCCGCCCGGATGGCCGCGGCGTGGCCCTCCGCTTCGCGCTATGGCCGGATTCGCAGGGTCGCGGCCTCGCCCGGGAAGCCGCCGGCGCCGCGCTGCGCTTCGGCCACGACGAGGCGGGCCTCCGGCGCATCGTCGCGGTAGCACGCGCCAGCAATTTCGCCTCCCGCATGGTGCTGGGGGGCATCGGCATGACCGCGTGCGACAGCTTCACCCAGAACGGCTGGCCGATGGTCCTGTACGAAAGCCGGTCCCCCTCTCCCATGAAGCCGGAAAGGATAAGATGAGGCGCTCCGCGGGAGAGGATAGGGTAAGCGCTGCGTGGGAGAGGATAAGGTAAGCGCTGCGCCAGAGTGGATAGGACGCGCGGCACGCACGCGGGAATACCGCCATGCCGCAACCGCCGCCCGACTCACCCGCTGGCGTGGGCTTGCTCTACCTGCTGCTGCATCGCGCCGATCAGCGCATCGATGTTGTTGTTGTTGTGGCTCAGGTATGAGGCGTAGTCGCTGCGTTGGGTCAGCCGCAGCGAGGTGCCCTCGGCCACCACATCGACGATCTTCGGATCGCTGGCTGGGCTGCTGATGATCCATTGCACGTTGGTCGGCGGGCTGTTCGGGCGATCCACGACGGTGCTCACCTTGGCGTTGTCGCCATCCGGCTCGGTGCGGCCCATGGTGAATTTCACCCCCTGATATTCGCCCAGCTTGGAGGTGATGTTGGTGACCAGCACCTGGTGGAAAATCATGATGTAGCGCTTCTGCTGATCGGGCGAGGCCTGCTTCCAGAAGCGCCCCAGGCAGAACCGCGCCACGCCATCGACATCCACCGTCCCGTCAATGATCTGGGTCAGCATCTGGCGCTTCTGCTGCGACGAGCCGGGACCGTTGACCACCGCGACCAGTTTGTCGCCGGTCGCCTTGACGAAGGCACTGGCTCCGTCGGTCGCGGACTGGGCACGTGCGCCGTGGCCGATAGCGAGCCATGCGGCGGAAACGGTCAGCAGGAAGCGGCGTGAAGGCATAAGGTGGCCTCGTTGTTTGCTCGGTGGCCGGGAGTGTTCAATGGGCCGGGGCGGGTTGCGGGAACCACACCGGCACCGTTGCCCGGTGGTCATTTTCCATTTCCTCGATCTGTGACTGCCGGTGCTGGCGGTACAGGCTGCGGAACGTCGCATAGGGATCGAGGGCGGTCTGCTTGACGTTATCGATATCGCCGGCCAGGCGCGAGCGTGCGTCGAGAGCGCCCACTGCCCATCTGCCCCAGTTGAGTCCCTCCACCGCGGCTCCCTGGCCGACCCAGGTGAACGGATTGGCCGCGACGTCCACGCCGAAACCGGCGAAGTCGCGCGGGTCGGTCGGGCCGAGCACCGGGAAATAAAGGTACGGCCCCTCGCCCACGCCCCAATTGGCCAGCGTCATGCCGAAATCGGCGTCGTGGTCCGGATAGCCCCACCCCTTGGCGACGTCGAAGAAGCCCAGCACGCCCACCGTGGTGTTGATCAGGAAACGCATGGTGGTGTCGCCGGCACGCCGGGGCTTGCCCTCGAGCATGTCGTTGGAGAGCTGCACCGGGGTGCCGAGGTTACCCAGGATATTGTGGATGCCGGTACGCACCCCTTCCGGCAGCACGAAGACATACGCCTGGGATGCCGGCTTCAGGATCGCCCGGTCGAGCCGGTCATTGATCGCGTAGAAGACGCGGTTCGTCGGTTCCAGCGGATCGTTGGTCTGCTTGAAATCGGCGAGTTCGTCGGGATCCTTGGGGGGCGTGGCGCAGCCAGCGACCAACAGGACCAGCAGCGACGGCAGCCAGGGCAGCCAGCGGAGAGCAGCTCGCATCAGTTCCCTCGGGTGGGTGGGCGGACCACGGTCGCTCCCGGCGAAAAGGCTGGCAAGATAAGAAATGGAGCCTCGTCGCCGGATTGGAACACGGGCCCGTTAAGGTTTGCGTGAACCCCTTTTACCACGCAACTCGCCGGAGGCAACGGAACGCAGCCACAACGGCGCGTGAGACGGTCACGCATTCGTGCTAGGATGGTGGGATGAACGCTCCGACTCCTCCCGACCGGATGCCGCGCACGCTGGAGCGCTGGCTGACCGGCCCGCGCTTCGCCGCCCTGCCGGCGCGCGGCGCGGAACATCCCCCGCCGTTGTTGTCCTTCGAGTTCTTTCCGCCGCGCACCGAGGCGCTGGAGCACCAGCTCTGGACCTGCATCCGCCGGCTGGAGGCGCTGCGGCCGCGCTTCGTCTCGGTCACCTACGGTGCCGGCGGCAGCACCCAGGCGCGCACCCACGCCACCGTGGCCCGGATCGTGCGCGAGACCGGGCTGGTGCCGGCGGCGCACCTGACCTGCGTCGGCGCTGCGCGGGACGAAGTAGATGCGGTCGCCCGGCAATACTGGGAGGCGGGTGTCCGCCACATCGTTGCCCTGCGCGGCGATGCACCGCCCGGCACCACCTATCAGCCGCACCCGGATGGCTACCCCTATGCCGCCGACCTGGTGGCCGGACTGCGGCGGGTGGCCGATTTCGAGATCTCCGTCGCCGCCTATCCGGAGACCCATCCCACAGCGCTCAGCCCGGACGCCGACCTCGACAACCTGAAGCGCAAGCTGGATGCGGGGGCGACGCGGGCGATCACCAACTTCTTTTTCGACACCGAGACCTATCTGCGCTTCCTGGACCGCTGCCTGGCGGCCGGCATCGCCGCCTCGGTGGTGCCGGGCATCATGCCGGTGACCAACCTGGCAGGACTGCAACGCATGGCGGCGATATCGGGGGTGGGCGTGCCGGACTGGCTGGCGCGCATGTTCGAGGGCACCGACGACGATCCGGAACTCCGGCGCATGATTGCCGCCGTGGTGACTGCGGAACAAGTGCGGCTGTTGCAGGCGAACGGTGTGGACGAGTTCCACTTCTACACGCTGAACCGTCCCGAACTGACCCATGCGATCGCGCATCTCCTTGGGGTCCGGGCCGCGCCAGAACCCCTCCCACGGTAGTGGAAGACGTCGCCGCGCGGCGGCGGGTGAGGGTGCCGCGATCCGCCGTGGTCCTGGTTCCCGCTGGCGGGAACGGTTAGGCATGGGGTGCCGCGCGACCCGCACCCGCCGCCGCGCGGCGACTTGTCTCGCCGCGCCGCCGACGGAGCAGTTTTCCCGGCCATGAACCGCTTCCTTGCCGTCCTGACGCGCGAACTGCGGCTGTCGATGCGACATGGCGCCGACACTCTGGCGACGCTGCTGTTCTTCGTGCTCACCGCCTCGCTTTTCCCGCTGGCGATCGGCCCTGCCCCGGAGACCCTCGGCCGCATGGCGCCCGGCATCATCTGGGTCTGCGCCTTGCTCGCTGCGCTGCTGCCGCTCGACCGGCTGTTCGGCGCGGATTTCGAGGACGGATCGCTCGACCTGCTGCTGCTGTGCGGCCTGCCGGCCGCCGCGATCGCCGGCGCCAAGGCCGCCGCCCACTGGCTGGTCACCGGGCTACCCCTGTTGCTGGCCGCCGCACCGCTCGCGGTGATGTTGCGGCTGCCGGACGAGACCATCCCGGTTCTGCTGGCGGCGCTGCTGCCCGGCAGCCTGCTGATGTCCTTGCTCGGCACCACCGGCGCGGCGGTCGTGCTGGGCGCCCGCCGCGGCGGCGTGCTGCTGCCGCTGCTGGTGCTGCCGCTGGTCACGCCGGTGCTGATTTTCGGGGTGGCGGCGGCCGACGCTGCCTCGGGCGGTCTCAGCCCACGCCCGCATCTGCTGTTCCTGGCCGCCATGCTGGCGGTTGCCCTGCCATTATGCCCGCTTGCGGCCGGTGCGGCCCTGCGCGCCGCGGCGGAGTGAAGAGCAGTACGGTCCTGGCAAGAACAGACTCCCTCCCCTTGAGGGAGGCGGTTGGGGGGAGGGGTCCCGTGCGGCACAGGACCCCTCCCCCCAACCCCCTGCCTCAAGGGGAGGGGGAGTATCCTTCGCGCGACGACCTCACGGCTTCATTCAGGGCGGGTCGGTCACCGCCGGCCGGTGGCCAACTCGTAAAGACCGGAGCAGCGTGACGATTCCGCCGCGGCACGACCCGAATCAGAGCAGCGGGACCAGCCGTTGCGGGCCCCGTTGCGTCACGCTTTGATCGTCCAACCCGTGTGCTCAGGGCGGCCCGGTGCCGCCAGGCGCAGGCACCAGCCGCCATGACTGCTGCGATGCCTGCTGCCAAACCTGCCACCATGCAGGCGGCAGATCGGGCGTCCAGCCCTCGCACATACGCTCGTGCAGATGGGCCACGTCCAGGCAAACCCGCTCCATCGCCTCCCGGTACATCGGCATGACGCTGCGGCCGTTCTCGGAGATCACCTGCTTTACCTCCCGGTACAGCGGATGCGACGGTACCAGGCCGAGATCGCGGAAGATATCGGCGAGCACGGCAGCGGCGGGGCGGCGGCGGAGTTCGGCCGCGATCTCCTCGGCCGTCGGCATCAGGGAGAGCGGAGGCCTGGCTTCGCGGGCGCGGTGCTCTGCGGGATAGGGCTGGCGCTGGGCTGGCTCGGTGGTGCGTGGGGGTGGCTCGCGGCGCAGGGCGCGGCGGGCGAGGATAACGTCGAGCGCGGCGGCGAGATTCAGGGCGCGGCTGATGCGCTGGAGGATCAGCGCGATGTCCCGGGTGCCGAAGGTCATCAGTTGTTCGGGTGGATGATTGGAGCCGGGGGTCCGCTGTTGCAGCGTGGCGGCAAGTCCTTTGCCGTAGTCGATGAGCCTGCGGACGACGCTGAGGAAGCGGCGGGCTCTGCTCTGCGGGCCGGCGTCGTTGACGGTCCGAACCTGGAGGGGATCGGGGCGGCTGCTTGGGTCGGCGGTGGCTGGCTGGGCCTGCATCTCAGGGGGACTATAAGCACAAAAAAGTGAGAAGTAAAGGATTATTTTCTGGACGGGCATTTGACCTCGGCACCGCGGGTTTTGACCGACGAATTGGATCCCGGGTGGTCGTTAGACCCGTGGAGCATCGGCCATCCCTATCGAGCTGGAGCGTTCACGCGGTGCGTGAGCGCGCGCAAGAAGACCCGGACATGGCGTTGGCCGCTCAGGCCAGCGTAGCGTAGCGCATAGCGATCTGTTCTGGCTGGCCGTCACGTCCGCCGCGCTAGCCGATGCGAAGGAGCGATCTGCGCCGACGGTGTGATCTACTACCTCGGCACAGAGGATTTGAAATGTTGCCGGAGCATTCTTGCTTGCCGCCCGAAGCGACAGTCGCTTGGTTGTGGTCAGAAGGATCGGCCTG
>DATHNI010000405.1:0-18474 GCA_035486135.1 Acetobacteraceae bacterium | reverse complement strand
GGGAGGGGGAGTATCTCCTCGTGCATGCCGCATCCCGCCGTGACGAGCCACTCCCATGAGTGGCGCCGAACCGCAGCAATCCGACGAAGACCTCGCCGCCGCCTGGGGTGCCGAGACGGAGGAAGGCGCCGCAGAACAACCGCCGGCACAACCCGCGCGCGTCCTCAATCAGGCTGAAATCGACAGCCTGCTCGGCTTCGACGACGGGCCCGGCGGCGGTGAGAACCGCACCGGCATGCAGCGGATCATCAGCTCCGGCCTGGTGTCCTACGAACGCCTGCCGATGCTGGAGATCGTGTTCGACCGCCTGGTCCGCATCATGTCCACCAGCCTGCGCAACTTCACCTCCGACAACGTCGAGGTCGGCATCGACAACATCCTGTCGCTGCGCTTTGGCGATTACCTGAACTCCATTCCGCTGCCGGCAATGCTGGCGGTGTTCAAGGCGGAGGAGTGGGACAATTACGGCCTGATGGTGGTGGACAGCGCGATGATCTACTCGATCGTCGACGTCCTGCTGGGCGGCCGGCGCGGCACCGCCGCGATGCGCATTGAAGGCCGTCCCTACACCACGATCGAACGCACCCTGGTGGAGCGGCTGATCCAGGTGGTGCTCGCCGACTTGTCCGCCAGTTTCGACCCGCTCTGTCCCGTCACCTTCCGGTTCGAGCGGCTGGAGGTGAACCCTCGGTTCGCCACCATCAACCGCCTGTCCAACGCCGCCGTGCTGGCAAGGCTGCGCATCGACATGGAGGACCGCGGCGGCCGCCTGGAGCTGCTGCTGCCCTACGCCACGCTCGAGCCGGTCCGCGAGCTGCTGCTGCAGCAGTTCATGGGGGAGAAGTTCGGCCGGGATTCGATCTGGGAAACCCACCTCGCGGAGGAGCTGTGGAATACCGAGGTTGAACTGGAAGTCGTGCTGGACGAGCAAATCATGCGCCTGTCCGACGTGATGGACCTGAAGCCGGGCATGCGCATCGTGCTCAACACCGGCCCCGGCGCGACGGTGACGCTGCGCTGCGGCACCGTGCCGCTGTTCGAGGCCCGCGTCGGCCGCCGCAAGAACCGCGTCGCCGTCCGGATCGAGCGCGACATCGTCCGTACCCTGCCGAGCACGAGATGAGGACGACAAGCCACTTTCCCCCTCCCGCGCTCGCGGGAGGGGCCAGGGGAGGGTGCAGCGGGCCGCATCGCCCTTATCCTACCCGGCATCACCCTCACCCTACCCCGCATCACCCTCACCCTTCCCCCTCCCGCGAAGCGGGAGAGGGAAAATGAACGCCGTTGGCAGATTGCTAACCAAAGGCACCGCAGAATGATCCGCATGGAATGGATCCTGGAAGCCGTGCTGGTGCTGCTGCTGGCCGCGACGCTGTTCCACGCCCTGCGCCTGGAACGCGCGCTCGGCGTGCTGAAGCGCGATCGTGCGGTGCTGGAGGACCTCGTCGCCAGCTTCAACGCCAGCACGCGCCAGGCGGAAGCGGGGATCGACCAGTTGCGCGTCGCGGCGGACGGCGCCGGGCGGCAGATGGCGCGACAGATCGACACGGTCGTCCGGTTGAAAGACGACCTCGTGTTCCTGCTGGAACGCGGCGAGACCCTGGCGGACCGCCTGGATTCATTGGTCCGCGCCGGCCGGCCGCTCGCCGCCGAGGCGCTGCGTCCGATCCACGCCGGGGACGACGACCCGGCCACACTCCCCCGGGTGCGCAGCCAGGCCGAGCGCGACTTGCTCAAGGCCCTGAGGATGGCGCGATGAAGCTGCATCTGCCCACCCCCCGGCTGCTGCCGTTCACCATCGCCACGCTGGCCGCGGTCCTGGCGCTGAAGACGGTCGATCTCGCGCACCGTGCCGTCGCGGCGTTCGATAGCGGGTCCGCCAGCGGGATGGCGTTCGATAGCGCGTCCGCCGGCGGGATGGTGTCGGCAGCGCGCGCGGCGGTGCCGGACAAGTCACAACCGGCCGCGCCGGTCCCGATGCCTCCCCCGGCCACCGCCGTTCCCAGCCTGGACCCCACTGCGCCACCACCGTTCAGCGAGAGCGAGCGCGCTGTCTTGCTCGACCTGCGGCAGCGCCGCCAGGAATTGGACGCGCGCGACGCGGCGCTCTCGGTGCGGGAATCGATCCTCGCTGCCGCGGAACAAAAGCTCCAGACGCGGGTCGAGGAACTCGGCGCACTGCAAAAGAAGCTGCAGGACCTGGAAGCCGCCCGCCAGCAACGCGAGGAAGCCGGCTGGCAGGGCCTGGTGAAGCTCTACGAGGCGATGAAGCCGCGCGACGCCGCGGTGATCTTCAACGACCTGCAAATGCCGGTGCTGCTGCCCCTCGTCGATCGCATGAAGGAGTCGAAGGCGGCGTTGGTACTGGCGGCGATGAACCCCGACAAGGCGCGCGACGTCACCACCAGCCTGGCCCAGATGCGCACCCATCGGGAAACCCCCGCAGCCTCCGCCCAGAAGGGTGGCTGATACCAGAACAGGAACAGAGAAAGCCCATGTCGATGGACAAATCGATCAACGTCCTCATCGTGGACGACTACAAGACGATGCTGCGGATCATCCGTAATTTGCTCAAGCAGATCGAGTTCCACAACGTCGAGGAAGCGACCGACGGGGCGGAGGCGTTGAACAAGCTGCGCAGCGGCAATTTCGGCCTGGTGATCAGCGACTGGAACATGGCGCCGATGACCGGGCTGCAGTTGTTGCAGGAGGTCCGCGCCGACACCCGCCTGAAAGGCATGCCCTTCATCATGATCACCGCCGAAAGCAAGGTGGAAAACGTGGTGGCCGCCAAGCAGGCCGGTGTCTCCAACTACATCGTCAAGCCGTTCAATGCGGAAACCCTGCGCGACAAGATCGAGAAGGTGCTGACGCATGGCTGACATCACCGACGGCGCGGGGGCCGCCCTCGCGGAACGGCTCGCGGCGATCCGCTCGCGCTATGTCGCGAGCGATCCGGACATGGTGGCGGACGTGGTGCGCGCTGTCCTGAGCACGATGAGCGGCGACCTGACGGCGAAGGAAACCTCGCTGCTGACCGAGGTGGAATCGCTCGGCCGCACGATCGCCGCCGCCAAGGCGGAGATCGCCGCCCTGCGGGTGGACGATATCACGGTGAGCGACATTCCGTTCGCCACCGACGAGCTGGACGCGATTGTCGCGCATACCGCGGCGGCGACGCACGCGATCCTGGAAACCTGCGAAACGCTCGACGCGGTGGCCGAGCATCTGGCCGGCGAACCGGCGGCACAACTGCAGGACGCCACCACGCGCATCTACGAAGCATGCGGTTTCCAGGACATCACCGGCCAGCGCATCACCAAGGTGGTCAACACGCTGAAGATCATCGAGACCAAGGTGGGCCAGCTCGTCTCGACGTTCGGCGAGACGAGCAGTGTGGCCGGCTCGCCTGATGGGCCGGCCGAGGCGGTACTCCTGAATGGCCCGCAGCTTCCGACTGTAGCGATGGACCAGTCGGACATCGACAAGCTGCTGGCGAGTTTCGAATGAGGAGGGTTGTGATTTATGATCACCTCTCCCGCATCGCTGGAGAGGATGCCGCGCAGCGGCGGGTGAGGGTGCCGCCCCCCGCACACAATCCTCCTGGAACGTTCGTGCGAATACCAGCGTGCCGACCCGATCACCCTCACCTGCCGCTGCGCGGCGTCCTCTCCCGCATTGCGGGAGAGGTTATCCTTCTCTCTATTGCCGTCCTGTTCTCGCCGATCTGTCCCGCCTTCGCGGACAACCCGGTTGCGGTGACAATCCGTTCCGGCAACCACCCCGACTTCGGGCGCATCGTGTTCGATGCACCACCAGGCGTGTCCTACCGAGTGGTGCGCGACGGCGACCGCGTCACGGTGCGGTTCGCCGACGACGTGGCGCTGACAGGCGATCCCAAGCTGCCACGCAACATAGCGGCGCTACATGCGGACCACGCGCAGGCGGTGCTGACCGTCGCCGCGGGCGCCACGTTCCACGATACGCGGCTGGGCGATCATGTGGTCGTGGACGTATTCGATGCCGCGGCGGCGAGCGCTCCGCCACACGACCAGCTTGCTCTCCCGTCCCAGCGTCCATCGCCCGCATCGACACCCGCTCCCGCGGCTGTACTCGCCCTCGCATCATCGTCCCCGGCGACGCCCGCAGTGGCGTCGCCGGCCAGGACTGCGGCGGCGACGCCAACCACAACCGCATCGGCCTCGCAAACCACGCCCGCATCGGCGTCCCCAGCGACGAACCCATCGGCGACGCCAACCACGTCCCCACCCGCAGCACCAAGATCGAAATTCGCTACAGCCGCTACCAAACCACATGCCGCCGACCCGCCCGCGCACCCCGCCGCGGCCCCCATGACCGCGGCAAAACCAGCCCCCTCCCCTGCCTCGCCAGCCCCCTCCCCTGCGCCGCCAGCCCGCGCCGTCGCCGCCACCCGGGCGCCGGTTCCCGCACGAGCACTCACCCCGCCGCCGCTACCGACGCCGGCGGTTTCCGCCAGCGCCGCGTCCTCGCCTCCCAGTCCGGCGACGACCGCTACAAACTCAGGCGAACTCGCTCCTCTCGTCGCACTGCCGGCAACGCTCCCGCCGGGCACGGCAGGCGCCGCGTTCCTGCTGCCGTTCCCGGATGACGTCGGCGCCGCCGTATTCCGCCACCACGGCGAAACCCTGGTGGTGTTCGACGACCGCCGCCTCATCGACATGAGCGCTCTGCAATCCAACCCGACATTTGCCGCGGCGCGAGTAGAGCAACTCCCGGCCGGCACGCTGATCCGCATCACGCCGCCCGCGGGCGCCTCCGTCACCCTGTCGAAGACACCGCAAGGCTGGACGGTCGCCACGCTCGTCGCTCCGCCGCTGCCGCGGCCTCTCACCCCGGACGTCAACGAGGCCCTGCTCAGTGTCGCCGCCGCGGAGCCGGGCCGCGTGCTTGCCATCGCCGATTCGCTGACCGGCGGCACATTGTTCGTTGGCACGCAGCGCCGGCCGGGCGAGGCGATGCTCACGCTGCACCGCACACCGCAATTCACCCTGCTGGCGACCACCCAAGGCGTCGTCGTCGCCCCTCTGGCCGACACTGTCTCGTTGCATTCCATTCCGAATGGATTTGCGCTGACCACCGGGCCGGATCCCCTCGCAGTGTCACCGAGCGACCGTGAGGCACTGGGCGACGTCGCTGCCCTGACCCGCCGCTTCGTTTTCCCGGCCCAGCCCGCGGATCAACTGTTGCGGCAACTGTCGGCGCAGATCGCTGAAGCTGGGTCGGAGCCTGCGCTCGCGCGCGGACCCAAGCGGCGCGCCGCGGCGGTCAGCATGCTCGGCCTCGGCATGGGCGCCGAGGCCGAGGCACTGTTGCAGCTTACCGCTGCCGACGATCCGCGGCAGGCCGCCTCGGCAGATGTCATCGGCCTGACGGCGGTAGCGGCGATGCTCGCCGGCCGGCCCGGCGAGGCAGATGGCATCGACGACCCGCGCCTGGCCGGGACCGACGAGGTGGTGCTGTGGCGTGCCCTGCACGCCGCCATGCAGGATAATTCCTCGCCATACGCGGCGATCGCATTGGCCGGCACCGCGCCGCTGTTGCTGACCTATCCGCCGCCGATCCGCGACAGGCTGCTGCCGCTCGCGGTGGAGACCATGGTGCAGGGCGGTGCCAAGGCTGCCGCCAAGACGTTACTGGCGCGCGCGGGGGAGTTGCCCGGGCTCGACATGGCGCGCGCGATGCTGGCTCAGGCAACCGGGGACAATGAGGCGGCCCTTGCCCGCTACGACGCTTTGACGGCCAGCCGCGACCAGTCCCTGAGCGCCCGCGCCGCAGTGCGCGCCGTGGACCTGCGGCTCGCCAGCGGCAAGTTCGATGCAAGGCAGGCGGCGGAGGCATTCGACCGGCTGCTGTATGCCTGGCGTGGCGATCGGCGCGAGCTCGAATTGCGCGAGAAGCTTGCCGGCATGCGCCAGCAACTGGGGGAGTGGCGGGCCGCGCTCGCCCTGCTGCGCGACAGCGAGGTGGCCTTCCCGGATGACGCGAAGGATATCCATGCCAGGCTGCAAGCAACATTCGACGCGCTGCTACATGACGACGCGGCGGACAAGATACCGCCGCTGGAGTTCGTCGCACTGGTGGACGAGAACGCCGACCTTGTGCCGAACACGCGCGAAGGGGAGGCCATGCAGGCCGTGCTCGCCGACAAACTGGTGGCGCTCGACCTGCCGAAACGCGCCGGGCCCGTGCTGGACAAGCTCATGCGCGCGGTGCCCGCCGGCCCCGCGCGCGCGACGTTCGGGGCGCGGCTCGCGACCTTGCGCCTCGGGGAGGGAGATGCCAGCGGCGCCTTGGCGGCGCTGGCCGCTTCAGACGCCGCTGACCTTCCGGCGCCACTGATCGAGCAACGCGTGCTGATGCGCGCCGACGCGCAGGCTCGATGGGGCGATGTGTCCGGCGCGATCAGCACGCTGGCCGGGATCGACACGGTGGCGGCCGGTGCGGCGCGTGCCGGCATCCTTGAGCAAGCGAAGGACTGGGTGGGGGCCGATCGCGCCCTGACCGACTACGTGGCAAAAACGGTGCCGGAGTCGGGGGACCTGGACGACGCGGCACGCCGCAGCCTGCTGCGGCTGGCCACCGCGGCGGCGCGGGCCGGGGACGATGCGACGCTCGCGGCGTTGCGTGAGCACCAGGAGGCGCGGATGGGCACCGGCCCGCTGGCCGAGATGTTCCGCCTGCTGACCGCCGATCCAGTGCAAGGCACCACCGACCTTGCGCGCGCCGGCCGCGAGGTTGGCTTCGCCCGCGCCCTGCCCGCCGATCTGCAAGCGATGCGGCCGTGATTTGACACACTTCCTCTCCCGCTTGCGGGAGAGGCATCTTCTCGTAATTTCCTCTTGCGCTCCGGCCCCCCTTTCCCCATGTTCCGCCCCCTTGGCCCCAGGGGACGCCGTGTGGCCTGCATGCGCGCGTCCAACAGGCCGTCTACTGGCAGGGAAGGGGAGCTCGATGGACAGTTTCAGCCCATCACTCGATCCGCTGGGGATGGTCTCGGATCTTCCGAGCAGCAACCAGGAGTTTACGGGGCCGGAAGCCCAGAAGGACTATTTTGTCGAGAAGGACGGCGTGAAGTTCGCCGGCATGCATCTGTTGCTCGATCTGTGGGGCGCCAAAAACCTCACCGATCCGGCGCGGATCGATGCCGCGTTGCGCGACGCCGCCGAAGCGGCCAGGGCGACGATCCTGCACAGCCACTTCCATCACTTCGGTCCTGATGGCGGGGTGAGTGGCGTGCTGGTGCTGGCGGAGAGCCACGTCTCGATCCACACTTGGCCCGAGCGCGACTTCGCCGCGATCGACATCTTCATGTGTGGTGCGTGCGATCCGTATGACTCGCTGCCGGTGCTGCAGGCGGCGTTTCAGCCCACGTCGATCGTGCAGTCGGAGCAACGGCGCGGCTTGCTCGCGTAATACGAAGTTCTGTTGCGTTTGGCGCGGCCCGGGGCTTGGCTCCGGGCCGTTGCGCTTGTTTGGAGGCGAGGGATGGCGACCGACAACTGGATCAACGAGACGCTGTATCCGGACTGGGGTCAGCGCTTCCTGGTGAAGCGCGAATTGGCGCGGGTGCAGAGCGACTTCCAGGACATCGTCATCTTCGAAAGTTCGTCGCATGGCCGGGTGATGGTGCTGGACGGCGTGATCCAGATCACCGAGGCGGACGAATTCGTCTACCAGGAGATGCTGGCGCACGTGCCGCTGCTGGCGCATGGCGCGGCGTCGGACGTGCTGATCATCGGCGCGGGCGATGGCGGCGTGCTACGGCGCGTGTTGCGGCACAAGACCGTGCGGCGCGCGGTGATGGTGGAGATCGATGGCGAGGTGATCCGCCTGTCGCGGCAATTCCTGCCGGGCATTGCCGGCGACGCGTGGGACGATAAGCGCGCCGACGTCATTGTCGGCGATGGGATCGATTATGTGAAGCGCGCGCCGGATGCGTCGTTCGATGCGATCATTGTCGATTCGACCGACCCGATCGGCGTGGGCGAGGTTCTGTTCACCGACTCGTTCTATGAAAATTGCGCGCGGATCCTGACGTCGCGCGGCCTGGTGGTGAACCAGTGCGGCGTGCCGTTCATGCAGGCCGACGAACTGCGCGAGACCAGCGCGCGGCGGGCGAAGTTCTTCCCGCATGTGACGGCGTATGTCGCGGCGGTGCCGACCTATGTGGGCGGGTTCATGACCCTGGGCTGGGCGGCGAAGGATGCCGCGTTGGCCTCGGCACCGGTATCAGAGATCCGCGAGCGGGCAGCGGCGTCAGGCATCCTTGGCACCACACGCTACTGGACGCCGGAGATCCATGTCGGCGCGTTCAACCTGCCGCCGTACATCGCGCAACATTTGTAATCGCGCCTGCGTCCACCGGGAACGACGACTGGGCGACACGATCGTCGGTCTTTGGGGCACGCGCTTTCTGTGTCACGGCCGGGCACATCAGAACAGCATGTCGGCCAACGCCGCGTCCGCCAGGTTCAAGTCCGCCAGCGCCGGGCCGGCCAAGTTCGCGTCCGCCATCGGCGGCACTGGATTGTCGATCGCTTGCCCGGCCGGCAGCGGCGCGAAACGGGCATGCACCATCCGTTCACGCGCCATGGTGTAGCTCGCCGCGATTTGCGCCAGCGCGGCCGCGGTAATTCCGTCTTCGACGGCTTGCGTGGCCAACTTGGTGCAGACCGCGGACGCCTTGCGCAGCACGGCACTGATCTCGCGCTGTGCCGCGAAGCCTTCGATCGCGCTGCGCAGGAGCCGCGCGACCGCCTCGCCACCACCGGCAAGCCCGGTCAGCGCCTGCCGCATGCGCTTTCCGGTGTCGCCGAGGCAACCCGCCGCGCGCGTCATCCGCTGGGCCGCGGTCTCAATCGCATCCATGCCCTGCCGCTCATCCGCCGCGGCGAGCCGGCGGGTTTCCGCCAGCAGATGCTGCAACGCCTCGAGCACAGCAGCCGCATGCTGCGCGGTTTGCCGGCCGCAATCGCGCACCGCCTGGGAAATGACGCTCAGCGGCCGCCCGACGACGCCGAGCCGGCTGCATTTCAGGCTGGTGTTGATGCCCATGATGTGGATATCGGCCTCCACCGACCTGATCGTGACGACGTGGCCAACCAGCCGGTTGGCCGCCTGCAGCACGGCGGCAATGCACGGGTCCACTGCGGCATGCGCGGCGCGGAGATGTCCGAACAGGACCTGCGCCTGGTGCCGGTCGGCTTCGAGTTCGTCCAGGAAGGAGCCCTGCCCCCGATCCGACGCGCCATAGGCCTGATTGCCCAGGCGGGCGATATCGCCGGCGTCAAGCACGAGCGCATGCAACTCCTCCGCAATACGGGCATCACCGCGCTCCAGTTCCTCGGCGGCATCGAGCAATTGTGCGGCGACCAGGCGGTAGCCCACCGCCGATGGAACAGCCTCCTGCGACAGAACCAGACATGCGCTCTGCATATGCTCTATGCGTTGGCGGGTGATGTCGCCGAGTTGCAGCGCCATGATCGCCGCCGCAACCTGGTCGTGGATTTGCTCCGAGCGGGTCCGGACGACCGACGCGGCGTTGCCGGACAGCGCCACGTGCGCCTCGATCGAGGCGACGCTGGCCGTCAGACGCGAGGTGATCACCTGCATCGAGCCGGCATATTGCGCGACGAATGCCCCGGCGGCCTGGCCGGCCACCAACAAGTGCTGCTTTGCGCCGGACAGCTCCTGGGCGAGCAAATCGAGACCGCCGCGCGCCTCGCCGGCGGAGCGGCGGATCTCAGCGGCAAACGGCAGGAACCCGGAACCGGCCTCACCCATCGTCGCCGCCGCCAGCCGCGCGTTCATCGCCAGTATGCCGACCTCCTGCAGCACCGCGTGCATCCGGGCGATGCGTTGTTCGATCGCCTCGGCAACGCTGGTAACCTGCCGCAGGGTGACGACGTCGGTCTGGGCCGTGGCGGCAAGCTCGTCCACGCTGGCGGCGACAAAGGCCAGGTCCTGCCCGGATTGCACAAGTTCGGTCGCATGCAGTTCGCCAAGCATTGCCCGGAAGGTCGCCGTGAGCGCGGCGAGAATGCCAACCGCCTGTTCCAGGCTGTGACCGATCGCGGCGAAATGACGCTCGGCCCTCTCGCCCAGCGAACCGAGCAAATCCGCTACGTCACCGAGTGGTCCGACCGCCGGCATCCGTCACCGTTCTCCCACAAGCCGGCGGGCCATCCCCGGGATGAGGCGCCGGCGTCGCCTCGGGTTATGGCGCGGCGGCTGTTAAGGCGAGGTGAACAGCGGCGGCGGCATCGGGAGTTGCGAAGAGCGTGACGCTGCGATCCTGCACCAGACTATCACCCGGCAGGACCCCGCACGATCTTGCTCCGCGGCCGGCAGGTCAGCGGCAGCCGGATCACCGACCGGTCGCCGGAACCCTCAGCGCCCGGTTCGGGTGGCATTTCGCGTCGCCGGTTCTGCGGCGTTAGTGCAAGCGGGAACGAGCCGAAGACGGCCGGCCAGAGCAATGCAACGTCGCGAAATCGACGACGGGGAGCAACGCCGGATGCCGCGCGGCGCTGCTGTCCGCCGGTTCGCGGGTGAGTCGGGTCGGGAGGTGCTAGCTGTTTCCGGCATATTTATCGCAACGTTCGCCGAGACGCAGAGATCGCCAAGACGGGCTTATTGATAACCACACCTTGGCGCTGTCTGAGTGAGGCGGCGATGCTGATGATCGCATGACATCCCGGAAGGTCGTTGCTGCTGACGTTGCGCCGATGACTGCGCCCGCATCCAGCGTGAAACAATGCGGCACCCGAGGGCCCCTCACCGGACGATAATCGCACTATAGATGCGGGGCCACGCCGCGTCACATCAGCGCGCCCGGCCGGTTATTGCCGGTTGCTACCTTCGGTGAGGACCAAGGTCGCACCTGCCATGCCGCAGAGTGATGGACACCCTGTGGACAAACGGAATTGGTGAACCATATGGCGCTCCGGATATCCTAGGACGACAGCATGGAGTCTGCCGTACGATTGGAGAACACAGCCATGATCATCGTATCCCGCCCGAATCCGGGCGAAAGTCAGACGTCACGCGTGTCCCCACGCCACAGGTCACGCCAGGCCGCTCTGGTTGCAGTCATACCTTTGCTCGGCATGCTCCTGCTTCCTGCTGGGGCCGCACTTGCGGACGAGACATTTGCGTCGAACCAAACGCCAGCACGCATTGGCAACATATGGGGCGGCCTGGACCATCAGCCGACCGAAACCCAGGTGCAAGGTGCCGAACGGGCTGGCGGCGTCGCTCCGAACGCGCAAGAGCAAAGCCGCGAGGCGCAGACGGTGCAGCAGCTCGATCAGCAACTGTTGGCGAACGCCGGCGCTGGGTAGAACACCTCCATCCTGAGCGGAATCGCCACGCCGCATCTGTCATTGCCAGGAGCGAAGCGACGATCTGTCATTGCGAGGAGCGAAGCGACAAAGCAATCCCCTGCCTGATGAGCCGCCCGTGACTCATCAGGCCGGGTCGGCTCATCAGGCAGGGGATTGCTTTGTCGCTTCGCTCCTCCCAATGACAGGGGAGAGCCGGTGTTTCCACTCGAGGTGAAAACGCTCTACAGCGCAACCGGCATCAGCACGCCGTCTTCGCGCGACCCGGCCGATGCTTCGTCATGCGCGTCTGACGCCGCCTGGGCGCGCAATTTAAAGCGCTGGATCTTGCCCGTGGCGGTCTTCGGCAGCTCATCGACAAACACGATGGCGCGCGGATACTTGTACGGCGCAAGCCGGTCCTTCACGAAGGCCTTCAGGTCGGCGTCCGTCGCGTGCTCGCCGGCCTTCAGCACGACGAAGGCCTTGGTCTTCACCAGGCCCTCGGCGTCCGGCACTCCGATCACCGCGGCTTCCAGCACCGAGGGATGCTGCACCAGCGTCGCCTCCACCTCGAACGGGCTGACCCAGATGCCGCTGACCTTCAGCATGTCGTCGCTGCGGCCGGCATAGGTGTAGGTGCCGTCGGGGTTCCTGATGTACTCGTCGCCGCTGCGGGTCCAGCCGCCCTGAAAGGTCTCACGCGTCCGGGCGCGGTTGCCCCAGTACATCATCGCCGCCGAGGGTCCATGAATGTACAAGTCGCCCGGCTCACCATCCGGTACGGCATGGCCGCCATCGCTGCGCAGCTCGATCTCGTAACCGGGCACCGGCCAGCCGGTCGTCCCGTAGCGCACCTGGCCCGGGCGGTTCGACATGAAGATGTGCAACATCTCCGTGGAACCGATGCCATCGACGATGTTCACCCCGAAATGCTGCAGGAAGCGTTCGCCAATATCGGCCGGCAGCGCCTCGCCTGCGGAGGACACCAGGCGCAGCGCCACGTCCTTGCGGCCGGGCAGCGACGGCGAGGCGAGCATGCCGGCAAACCCGGTCGGAGCACCGAAGAACACGGTCGGCCTGGTGTCGCCGCCCCCGCCGGTCAGGCGGCGGAAGACCGCTTCGGGCGTCGGCCGTTCGGCCATCAGCAAGGTCGTCGCGCCCACGCTGAGCGGGAACGTGAGGCCATTGCCCAGGCCGTAGGCAAAGAACAGCTTGGCGGCAGAGAAGCAGACGTCGTTCTCGGTCAGGCCGAGGACGGCCTTGCCGTAGAGCTCGGCGGTCCAGTACGGGTTGGCGTGCGAGTGCACCGCGCCCTTCGGCCGCCCGGTGGAACCGGACGAATACAGCCAGAACGCGGGATGGTCGGCATGCGTCGGGGCGGGATGCGGGCGCGGGGCGTGGCCGTCGAGGAACGCCTCGAAGACCACTTCGCCGAAGTCGAGCGGCGCGACCGGGTGCGACACGATGACGCGGTGCACCTCGTGATCGGACCGCGTCAGGGCGGCTTTCAAGGTCGGCAGCACTGCCCCGCTGACCAGCGCGGCCTGGGCACGGGAATGCTCCAGCATGTAGGCATAGTCGTCGGCAGTCAGCAGGGTGTTCACCGGAACCGGGACGATTCCCGCATAGATGGCGCCCAGAAATGCCACCGGCCAGTCGTTGGTGTCCTGCATCAGCAGCAGCACGCGCTCCTCGCGCTTGATGCCCAGATCGCGCAGGCCGGAGGCCATCCGCCGCACGCGTTCATCCAGTACGCCGTAGCTCAGGGTGCGCGTATCGTCGATGAACGCCGGCTTGCCGGGCCGGTGGATGTTCTGCGCCAGCAGGTATCCGGCGAAATTGAAGCTTTCCGGCGGCGGCTCGACTCCGTCCGATGCGCGAACGGGGATGCTGCTCATTGGCGTCTCCTTTGCCGCCCTTTCGGGGCTGCTTGTTTGCTCCGTGGATCCGAGACGGAAGGGTCTTGCCGGCGCGGGCCTTGTGCATTATTGTGCGTGTCTATCCGGATAGGATGACTGCCAAACCATGTCAAGCACTATGTTGCAGGCTCCCGAAGGCACCACGCCAGCGACGGGTCCAGCCCGATGAGGGCCTCATCCGCGCAGCCGATCGCCAGTGCCGAGGACGCCGATGACCGGAACGGCATACGGACCGGGCAGCCTGCACCGGCCGTAGCTGCGCCCGATACCGCCGCGGACGGCGCGAAATCGCCGTTCCTGGTGGCGCTCGGCGAGCGTGCGCGCGCGCTACGGTCCCGCCGCGGCATGACCCGCAAGGCGCTTTCACTGGCCACCGGTGTGTCCGAACGCCATCTGGCCAACCTGGAATATGGCATCGGCAATGCCTCGGTGCTGGTGCTGCTGGAGGTGGCGCGGGCACTGCAATGCTCCATGGCCGAGCTGCTGGGCGACGTGACCACGCAATCCCCCGAATGGCTGCTGTTGCGCGAACTGCTGGAGCAACGCGACGAGGCGACGCTGCGCCGCGTGCGCATCGCGGTGGGCGAGTTGCTGGGCACCGGCGGGGCCCATGGCGAAGGCGCCCGGGCGCGAGGCTCCCGGGTGGCGCTGATCGGCCTGCGCGGAGCGGGCAAATCGACGCTGGGCCGGATGCTGGCCGAGGACCTCGACTTTCCCTTCATCGAGATCAGCCGCGAGATCGAGAAGTTCGCCGGCTGCAGTGTCGGCGAGATCCAGGGGTTGTACGGGCAGAACGCCTATCGCCGGTATGAGCGCCGGGCGATCGAGGAGGCGATCCAGATCTACCCCGAGGCGGTGATCGCCACCGCGGGCGGCATGGTCTCCGACCTGGCGAGTTTTAACCTGCTGTTGGCGCATTGCACGACGGTGTGGCTGCAGGCCGCACCGGAGGACCACATGGCGCGGGTCGTGGCGCAGGGCGACACGCGCCCCATGGCGGCCAGCCGCGAGGCGATGGAAGACCTCAAAACGATCCTGGCCGGGCGGGCGGCGTTCTATTCAAAGGCCGAACTACAGGTGGACACCAGCGCGCAGCCGTTGGCGGAGACGTTCGAGATCCTGCGTGCGCGGGTGCGGCACGCCCTGGACCTGCCGGCTTAGGATTCGATGTGATCACGGCTTAGGGTATGATGCAATAAATTGCGTATACCGCTTGCTCAATGCATAATTATGCAGTATAATGCTTTCATTCGCGCCCCTCAACGCAGCCAAACGCCACCAAGGAGACCGAGATGAGCGAGCCGCCCCAGGTGGACTACCAAACCCAGCCCTCGCGCTATCAGCACTGGAAGCTGAGCTTCGACGGCCCCGTCGCCACCCTGGCCGCGGATTTCGATGAGAACGCCGGCCTGCGCCCCGGCTACAAGCTCAAGCTGAACAGCTACGACCTGGGCGTGGACATCGAGCTGAACGACGCCGTCAATCGGGTTCGGTTCGAGCATCCCGAGGTGCGCACGGTGGTCGTCACCAGCGCGCGGGAGAAGGTGTTTTGCTCCGGCGCCAACATCTACATGCTGGGCGTGTCCAGCCATGCCTGGAAGGTGAACTTCTGCAAGTTCACCAATGAGACGCGCAACGGGCTGGAGGACTCGTCGCAGCATGACGGGCTGAAGTTCCTGGCGGCGGTGAACGGCAGTTGCGCCGGCGGCGGCTACGAGCTGGCGCTGGCCTGCGATGAGATCGTGCTGGTGGATGACCGCAGCAGCGCCGTCAGCCTGCCCGAAGTGCCGTTGCTGGGCGTGCTGCCAGGCACCGGCGGCCTGACCCGGCTGACCGACAAGCGCCATGTCCGGCACGACCTCGCCGACATCTTCTGCACCACGAGCGAAGGCGTGCGCGGCCAGAAGGCCAAGGATTGGCGCCTGGTGGACGCGATCGCCAAGCCGGCGCAGTTCGCCGCAACGGTGCGGGACCATGCGCTGCGGCTGGCGGCGACGAGCAGCCGCCCGGACGCGGCCAGGGGGGTCGCCCTGGCGCCGTTGGGGCGGGTCGTCGAAGCCGATGCGCTGCGCTACCCGCGCGTCACCGTGAGCATCGATCGCGCAGCGCGGACCGCCAGCTTCACGGTCAAGGGGCCGGCCGGCGCACAGCCCTCGAACGTCGCCGGGATCGAGACCGCCGGCGCGGCGTGGTACCCGCTGGCGCTGGCGCGCGAACTGGAAGACGCCATCCTGTGGATGCGCACCAACGAACTCGAGATCGGCACCTGGCTGGTGCGCACCGAGGGCGATGTCACCGCCGTGCTGGCAATGGATGCGGTGTTGCTGGCGAACCGGGAGCATTGGCTGGTACGCGAGACCATCGGCTATCTGCGGCGCACCTTCAGCCGGCTGGATGTGTCGTCGCGCAGCTTGTTCGCGTTGATCGAGGCAGGCTCGTGCTTCGCTGGCACGTTGTTCGAACTGGCGCTGGCCTGCGATCGAATCTACCACCTGGCCCTGCCGAACGATGCGGCGCGGGCGCCGAAAATCAGTGCCGGCGAGACGAATTTCGGCGTCTACCCGATGGTCACCGGCGAGAGCAGATTGCAGCGGCGGTTCTATAGTGAGGCGCCGGCGCTGGAGGCCGTGCGTGCGACGGTGGGCCGCCTGCTCGACGCCGACGCGGCCTTTGCGTTGGGCCTGGTGACCAGCAACCCTGACGATATCGATTGGCACGACGAAACCCGTATCGCGATCGAGGAACGCGTCACGATGAACCCCGATGCGCTGACCGCGATGGAAGCCAACCTGCGCTTCAACGGCTCGGAGAACATCTACACGCGCGTGTTTGGCCGCCTGACTGCCTGGCAGAACTGGATTTTCCAGCGCCCGAACGCCGTGGGCGAGAAGGGCGCGCTGAAGGTCTATGGCAAGGGCGAACGCGCGGCTTTCGACTGGAGCAGGGTGTGAGCCTCGACTGATCGCGTGCGCGGCACGGTGACAGAGGGAACCATGGACCAGTCCGTGACGGTGATCCGGCAGCACCTGATCGACCCGGAGATCTGCATCCGCTGCAATACCTGCGAGGCCACCTGTCCCGTGGGGGCGATCACGCACGACTCGCGCAACTACGTGGTCGATGCGGCGAAGTGCGATCTGTGCATGGCGTGCATTCCGCCATGCCCTACCGGTAGCATCGATAGCTGGCGCAGCGTGCCGCGCGTGGCCGCCTACAGCGTGGCAGACCAACTCGATTGGGACGAATTGCCGGCCGCGTTGACGGCTGACGAACTGGGCCTGGCCGACACGGATGGGGATGCGGTTCCCGCGCCAGAGCAAGTGGCGCCGTCGTTGCCCGCGGCGGTGACCGGCGAAACGCCGTTCAACAGCAGCGCGTACAATGCCACGGTCCCGCCTTGGTCAGCGGCGCATCCTTATTCGAACCTCTACGGACCCAAGGCAGCGGAACCGGCGATCATCGCCACGGTGACCGGCAATGTACGGGTCACCCAGGTTGGGAAGGAGTACGACACCCACCATATCGTGCTCGACTTTGCTACGATGCCGTTTCCGGTGCTCGAGGGGCAGTCGATCGGCATCAACATGCATGGCCATGAAGCATGCCGGCATCAGCAATCCGTACGATGTCGCAGCAGTTCGCGCGCTCGGCGTCGTCGATCTGCCGCTGCTGCAACGCAAGGCCAACTTCCACATGTCGGTGACGCGCGATCTGTTTGGCAGTGAAATATCCAGCAACGCCGCGGAGGCGTTCAGCTCGGGTTTGAAGGGCCGCTTCAACGAGGCCAACCTGACCGACGACCACGTGTTGCAGGACGCGACCTATCCGGTCACCCGGGTGATCGATGGCAAACTGGTGCCCGAACAAGTGCCGGCGTTGCGGGCCATCAACGCCCGCTTGCTCGACGACTACATCGCGGATTGCCAGGGCGGCATCGATCGATGGAACAGGACAATCGAGAAAGCCGGGATCGACTTCAAGATCACCCAACCGCACAAGGGCTTCAACCAGCGGATCGGCGAGTTCGCCGGCCACCGCATCAGCCCGGCCGGCGCGGTGCTGAGCGAAGCGGAGTGGGATGCCAGGCAGGGCGAGTGGTTGCCGAACGACGACGACATGCAATTCATCAGCTCGCTGATGAAGCCATGCCACGAGCGCGGCAAGTATGCGAGCTGGATCGCGCCGCCTCGGGTGGGGGTCAACAGCCAGACCGGTGACTTCGAGTACGTGAAGATCGCCTGACGTTCGGAATGGCGCAAGCCCGGCCGGCTGACGGTTTCCCGTCGCCGGCCGGTTGCGGTTGATCGCAAACCATTCGCTGCCCCGCGGACGCGCAGTCAATGCGTTCGCATATCTATGGAATTGGCGCGTCTTGTAGGATTTGGACCTGTGGCCCACAGCCTGGAAGGTCCCGGGTTTCCCAATGAATTCAATGGCCGGTTGGGTATAATCGGCCGCCTCGCTTGACTCTTAGCGGCTAGGTGGGCCGTTCGAGCGATGCTTTGGTCGTGTCCAGGACCGCCGCGCGGTCGCGATCCGCCATGACATGCTCGTCGGAATATTTTTACCTTCGGCCTTGCACACTCCCGCTTGTGATTTACTTGATCCCCGAACCCTCGAGGGCACCGGCCGGTGACCGTCGTCACTGCCGCCCTACTGCGGGGTCTTCGTGACTCTCCTGCTCGGCCATCTGGCAGCAGGCACCACGACTACGATAGCGCATCCTCGAACGTGCTGAACAAAATGGTGTTGACCTGCATTCTGCGGCTCAGTCTGTGCGCCGGTACCGTAACGAAATCGCGCAACCAACGCATCGCCAGGTTGCCGATGGGGTTGGCGATGCTTGCCGGCCTCGCGATCCCCATCACACCGCCCCGCGCCATCGCGCGTCACGTGTTCCACCGAGGCTTACGCGAGAGCACCCTGCAAGGCATCGGGCATATCGTTCCCCGCCAACGGACATGACCGCAGGGGCCGGGAGGACAGTATGAACGCTATCGTCGTTGTCGCGCTCAAGCGGCCCCTTACTTTCGTCGTCCTCGCGATCCTGATTTTGCTGTTCGGGGGCATGGCGGTCTTCAAGACCCCGACGGACATCTTCCCCCCGATCAAGATCCCCGTCGTGGCGGTGATCTGGACCTACACCGGCCTGATGCCAACCGACATGTCCGGCCGCGTGGTGTATTACT
>DATHNI010000404.1:0-11199 GCA_035486135.1 Acetobacteraceae bacterium | reverse complement strand
GATTCACCGACCAGGGCAAGGGTTTCGCCGCGGCCAAGTTGGAAGGAGATGCCGTCCACCGCGCGCACCACGCCGACGGCGCGGCCGAAGACGATACCGCGGCGGATCGGGTAGTGTTTGGTCAGGGTTTCGACCTCGAGGATGGGAGCTCTCATGGGCGTGGGGCCGCGCACTTCTCCCCCTCCCCTTGAGAGCTTGGGCCGCGAAGCGGACCAAGGTTGGGGGGAGGGGTTCGTGTGGGCACGGACCCCTCCCCCCAACCCCCTCAAGGGGAGGGGAGGTCTGTTTCTTGCCGGGTGGGACCGGCGGATGGCGCCCTGTGCCGTCATGGCGTTGCAGCCACTGCGCTTGTCCCGTCAGTCCGGGTCGATCCCGGACGGGATCCAGGCTGCCATCGGACGCGCCTCCGACGGCGTGCGGCAAAATTTGTCCGCCACCCCCTTGTCGCAGACTGGATTTCGATATATCTGATTGTTCGTTATGTCGAAACTGCTTTGGAGATCATATGTTCCATAGACACACCCACAAACCCCACGGCCATCGGTTCGCCCGCGGCGACTACGGACATGACGACCGCGAGGCGGGCCACCACCGCCATGGCCGCGGCGGCGGCGGCCGCTCCGGCCTTGGCCGTTTCTTCGCGCATGGCGATCTGCGCCTCGTCATTCTGCAGCTCATCGCGGAGAAGCCCCGCCACGGCTACGAGATCATCAAGGCGATCGAGGAGCAGGTGGGGGGCGCTTACAGCCCGAGTCCGGGGGTGATCTACCCGACGCTGACGCTGCTGGAGGAACTCGGTCATGTGACGGTCAGTACCGGTGACGGTGCGAAGAAGCTGCACACGATCACGCCCGAGGGTCAGGCTTATCTCGAAGCCTACCGTCCCGCGCTGGACGCGCTGCGGGCGCGCATGGCGGAGGCCAGCCGCGTGTATGGCGGCGGTCCCCCGGCGCCGATCATGCGCGCGATGGAGAACCTGAAGCTCGCGCTGCGCCTGCGCCTCGGGCGGGGTCCGCTGGAGGAAGCGCAGGTCAACGCCGTGGCCGCGGCGCTCGACGCCGCCGCCACCAGCATCGAGCGGACCTGACGGATGCGACGACGGCCGGGCCGGAGACGGACCGTGCCGGCGCCCGCAACGATGCCGGCTTTGCCGCAGGCGGTGTGCCGGCCGCCCGACACATGTTCAATCGAAGGAGGAAGCCAATGACAGCGCAATACACAACGGAGGCCGTGGCGCAGACGCCTTGCGGCCTGAATCACCTTGTCCTGAACGTCCGCGACCTCGATGCGGCGCACTGGTTCTGGACCGAGATGCTGGGGTTCCGGCAGGTGGGCACGCTGCGGCGTCCCGGTCCTGACGGCAGGCCTCGCGCCCGGATGCGGTTCTACAGCGGCGAGCAAGATGGCAAGCTGCGTCACCACGATGTCGCGCTGGTGGAGCAAACGACCCTGCCGACCGATCTCGCGGCGTACCCGCAGGGGCTCAACCACGTGGCGATCGGCTATCCGACACAGCAGGCGTGGCAGAAGCAGATCGACTTCCTGGTGGCACGTGGCGTGGCGCTGCACGGGCGGGTCGATCGCGGCGTCACCCAGAGCATTCACGTCAACGATCCAGACGGCAACGAGATCGAACTGGTGCATGAATTGCCGCGGGAGATGTGGGAGGGCGATATCGATGCGGCGCTGAACCGGGCGGCGGAACGGCCGATCGGCGGCAGGCAGGTAAGTCAGTAAAGTAAGCAAGTAAGTAGATTCACCACAAAGGCACAAAGGCACGAAGTTCATTGAACCTTTGTGCCTTCGTGCCTTTGTGGTGAATCTACTTACTTACTTTCTTGCTGACTCACAGGCCGCACTGCCCTGGCATAGTGAATGCACCCGTCGATGTGCCAGGCTGTATCAGTCCGGCAACCCCTTGCCCGGTGCCAGTTCCAGCCACATCGCGTTAAGCGCGGCGAACGCGGCAGCGAAGCTCAGGCCCAGGATCCACGCAAAGTACCACATGCAACCACTCCTCAATACGTCATGTGCGGATCGGCTTCGATATCCGCCGCGGTGACCGGGCCGCGCAGGATGTAGTAGACCCACGCGGTGTAGGCGATGACGATCGGCAGGAGGATGGCCGTCGCCACAGTCATCACCGTCAAGGTCGTCGCCGAGGACGACGCATCCCATACCGTCAGGCTCGACGTCGCATCGATCGACGACGGCATCATGAAGGGGAACAGGCTGACGCCGGCGGTGCCGATCACCCCCGCGATCGACAGCCCGCTGGCCACGAATGCCAGGACACGCAAGCGTCGCAGCGAGACCAGCAGTGCCGCGACCAACGCACCGCCGATGCCGAGCGCCGGCACGACGGCAATCCACGGCATCGCCGCGTAGTTGCTCATCAGGGCTCCGGCCTGGTGGACTACATGCTTGGTCAAGGGGTTCGATGGCGCATCGACGCCGGGGAACGACTGCAACACGTAGCCGTCCAGTGCCGCGGCCCAGATGCCGCCCACGATGAACAGGAACGCGAGCGCCAGTGCCGCGACAATGCCGGCGCTTTGGGCACGATGGCGCACCGCGCCCTCGGTCTTGCAGGCCAGCCAGGTGGCACCGTGCAGCGTTATCATCGCGACGCTGACCAGGCCGCACAGCAACGCGAACGGAGAGAACAACCCGAACAACGAACCGGTGTAGGTCATGCGCATCGTGTCGTCGAAGCGGAACGGCACGCCTTGCAGCACGTTGCCGAATGCGACGCCGAACACCAGGGCCGGGATCAGCCCGCCGAGGAACAGCGCCGTATCCCAGGTGGTGCGCCAGCGCGTGCCCTCGAGCTTGCTGCGATATTTGAATCCCACCGGGCGCAGGATCAGCGCGCACAGCAGCAGCAGCATCGCCAGGTAGAAGCCGGAGAACGCGACGGCATACAGCGCGGGCCAGGCCGCGAAGATCGCGCCGCCTCCCAGGATCAGCCAGACCTGGTTGCCTTCCCAGACCGGGCCGACGGTGTTGATGACGACGCGCCGGTCCATGTCGGTGCGGCCGACGACGGGGAGCAGGATGGCCGAGCCCATGTCGAAGCCGTCCATCACGGCGATGCCGATCAGCAGCACGCCAAGCACCGCCCACCACAGCAGGCGCAGGATTTCATATTCGGTCATCGGACGTTCCTATTCGGCTGCAACGGCGGCGAGGGTGGGTTGGACCGGACTCGGTACAGCGTCCGGTCCATGCCGGATGGTGCGCACCATCAGGTAGACTTCGACCACGGCCAGCACTGAGTAGAACAACACGAAGCCGCCGAGCGAGACCCAGACATTCCAGGCCGGTACACTGGAAACCGACAGGAAGGTCGGCAACACGCCGTCGATCGTCCAGGGCTGGCGGCCGACCTCGGCGACCACCCAGCCGAGTTCCGCGGCCACCCAGGGCAACGGCAGCGACCAGAGGCAGACATGCAGCAGCCAGCGGCGGCGCTCCAGCGTGCGGCGCGAGGCGAGCACGAACATCGTGCCGAACAAGGCGATGAAGTAGAAGCCGAGCGCCACCATGATGCGGAAGGTGAAGAACAGCGGCAGCACCGGCGGGATCGTATCCAGTGCCGCGGCGGCGATTTGCTCCTCGCCGGCGCCGGTGACGTTCTGGGTGTACCGTTTCAGCAGCAGCGCGTAGCCGAGGTCGTCCACATGCGCGTCGAACGCGGCGCGGGCCGCGGCGTCATCCGGATGCGCGCGCAGCGTCTGCATCGCGCCATACGCGATCATGCCGTGCTTGATCCGTTGCTCTGCCTCCGACACGAGGTTGTCGATGCCCTCGACCTGGCCACTGATCGAGCGTGTCGCGATCAGTCCCATCACCCAGGGCACGCGGATGGCGTCGTCGGTTGTGTGGGTCTCGATGTCCGGGATGCCGATCACGGTGAACGACGCCGGTGCCGGTTCGGTGTGCCACATCGCCTCGATCGCGGCGACTTTCATCTTCTGGTTCAAACCCGCCGTGTAGCCGCTCTCGTCGCCCAGCACGACGACGGAGAGTGCTGAGGCCAGGCCGAAGCTTGCCGCCACCGTCATCGAGCGGATGGCCAGGCCGCGATACCGCCCGCGCAGCAGGTAGAACGCGCTGACCGAGAGCACGAACATCGCGCCGGTCACGTAGCCGGCGGAGACGGTGTGAACGAACTTCGCCTGCGCTACCGGGTTGAACAGCACGGCGGAGAAGTCGGTGACCTCCATGCGCATGGTCGCGATATTGAACCGCGCGCCCACCGGGTACTGCATCCAGCCGTTGGCGATCAGGATCCACAACGCGGACAGGTTGGTGCCCAACGCCATCAGGATGGTGACGAACAAGTGCTGCACGCGAGTGAGGCGTTTCCAGCCGAAGAAGAACATGCCGATGAAGGTGGCTTCGAGGAAGAACGCCATCAGGCCCTCGATGGCCAGCGGCGCGCCGAAGATGTCGCCCACGTAGTGCGCGTAGTACGCCCAGTTGGTGCCGAACTCGAATTCCATAGTCAGGCCGGTGGCGACGCCGAGCGCGAAGTTGATGCCGAACAGCGTGCCCCAGAAGCGCACCATGTCGCGCCAGATGGTGCGGCCGGTGGTAACGTAGATGCTCTCCATGATGGCCAGCAGGACGGAAAGGCCGAGTGTCAGTGGCACGAACAGAAAGTGGTACATCGCCGTCAGGCCGAATTGCAGACGCGAGAGTTCAACAACATCCATGTCAGTCACTTTCGGTTGCCGCTTGATGGGCTCGCGGGGAAGGCGCAGCCAGGCTCGGCGCGGAGCGTCACCGCCGCACGCAATTGCGTGCGGGCAGGGCACGGTTCTCCGGCCCGGCGGGACCGGTCAGGCCGCCGCCGGCGCGCAGTCGCTGGGTCCTGCCTGACGCATTGAACAAGGGTGACGGGGAGGCGGCATTGATCTGGGTCAAGAGAGAACAGAGTCCCTCTCCCGCGCTTGCGGGAGAGGTGAGGTGAGGGTGATGCGTGCCGCACGCTGCGCGCTCACCTAACCTCTCCCGCAAAACGCGGGAGAGGGACTCTTCGACTGTCCGAGCAACCGCAATCGGCGGATGGCGGGCACGGCCCGGCACGGCCCATGTCTGGCGCGTCAACCAGGCAAAGGAGCCACCCCATGGACTTTCGCATCACTGGCCTGCCGGCCGAGCCATTCCTGCCGTTCTACGGCATGACCGACGAGGACCTGTTGGCGCATGGCGCGCGCCGGGTGGTTGCCACCCCGGACATGGCGCCGACCATGCCGCCCTGCCGCGTCACTCTGCGCGACGCCGAACCCGGCGAGGTGTCGATCCTGCTGCATTACCCGCACCACGTCTCGCCGGCCTCGCCGTATCGTGCCAGCGGGCCGATCTATGTGCGCGAGGGGGTGCGGGAGAGCGCCAGCTTCATCAACCACGTGCCGGCGCAGCAGCGCACGCGGCTGCTATCGGTGCGCGCCTACGACGAGGCTGGCATCATGGTCGATGCCGAGGTGGCGGAAGGCACCGAACTGGAAGCGCTGATCGCGCGCATGTTCCGCCGCGATGACGTCGCTTTCCTGCACGCCCACAACGCGCGGCGCGGCTGCTATTCATGCCGCATCGACCGGGCGTAAGGACCTGCCGAGCAATAACCACGTCAAGTTCAGCGTGAACGGTGCCCTCTCGGCGTCATGGTCCGCGTAGGCGGACGATCCACGACTTTTCTTGATGCAACGAAGTCGTGGATGGTGCGCCTTCGCGCACCATGACGCCGAGGGGTCGGTGCGTCGCCTGACGCTTCCTCCATTCCCTTCTGGTTGCGGGAGGGCAAGGGGAGGGCCTAGCGGCGGAGGCACATTGCCTACCCTTGGAGCGCCGCGGCGATCGCCCGGCTCAGCTTCTCCCCCTGCGGCTCGTCGCCGGAGCCGAACGTGCCGGCGACCCGGCCGTCCCGCCCGATCAGCACCTTGTTAAAGTTCCAGCCCGGTTCCCAGCCGGTCTGCTCGCGCACCCACGCGTAGAACGGCGCCGCCTGGGCGCCACGCACATGCGCGATGCCGGCCAGCGGGAAGTCCACGCCGAAATTGGTCTCGCAGAACGTCTTCACCGTGCCGTTGTCCGGTGACTCCTGGTTGAAGTCCCGGCTGGGAACCCCGAGCACGGTGACCCCGCTCCCTGCCTGCGTCTGGTGCAGCTTCTCCAGGCCCTCGTATTGGTAGGTGTAGCCGCAGAAGCTGGCCGTATTGGCAACCACCAGCACCCGCCCCCTGAACGCAGCAAGATCGAGCACTCCGCCATCGATGCCCGGGAAACTGAAGTCCCAGGCCTGCTTGTCCTGCGCTGCCGCCATGCCGGTCACTCCCGCGATTGCCGCCGGAACGCTCCGGCGCGCCGGTTCAACTATAGCGTTCCTCCTGCCACGGATCCCCGTTGTTATGGTACCCGCGCTGCTCCCAGAACCCCTTGTGATCGCTGATGGTGAACTGGATGCGCCGCAGCCATTTCGCCGACTTCCAGAAATAGAAGCGCGGGATCAGCACCCGCACCGGGCCGCCATGCTCGCGCGTCAGCGGCTTGCCGTCCCATGCGTGCACCAGGAACACGTCCGGCTGATCGAACTGGTCCAGCCGCACATTGGTGGTGTAGCCGTCGAACGAGTAGAACACGATGTGCTTCGCGTCCGGCTTCGGCTGCACCAGCGCCAGGATGGTGCGCGCCGCCACGCCCTTCCAGCGGTTGTCGTAGCGCGACCACTGGGTGACGCAGTGGATGTCGGACACGCTCTCGGCCTGCGGCAGCGCCATGAACTCGTCGAGCGACAGACTGAGGCGGTTCTCAACAGCGCCATCGACATCCAGCCGGAATTTCTGCGGCGTGACGTTCGGCTCGGCGCCGAGGTCGAGCACCGGCCAGTCGGTCACCAGAAGCTGCCCCGGCGGCAGCCGGTCGCGCTGCGGATCGGCCGTGGTGCCGGTCAGCAGGCGGCCCTCGCGGGCCCAGCCCTGCTTGGCCTCGATCAGCTTGTCGCGGATCTTGCCGGTGGTCTCGATATCGTCTGCCATGGTCCGCCTTACGATTATTCCTCTCCCGTGCTTGCGGGAGAGGTTAGGTGAGGGTGCAGCGTGCGGCACGCCTCACCCTCACCCTACCCTCTCCCGCGTAGCGGGAGAGGGAATATCCTGTCTCACCCTCGCGCGCGCATCAGCCTTGCCTTGTCGCGCTGCCAGTCGCGCGAGGCGATGGCGGCGCGCTTGTCGTGCGCTTTCCGGCCCTCCGCCACGCCGAGCAAGACCTTTGCCACGCCGCGCTCGTTGAAGTGGATCTGCAGCGGCACGATCGTCGCGCCCTTGCGGCTGATCTCGCCGGTGAGTTGGGCGATCTGCTTGTGTTTCAGCAGCAGCTTGCGTGGCGCACGCGGCTCGAAACGCGACAGCACGCCGCCCTGGTATTCCGGGATATAGGCATTGATCAGCCACATCTCGCCGTCGCGCTCGCCGGCCCAGGCCTCGTTCAGCGTGGCGCGGCCGTGGCGCAGCGACTTGACCTCGGGGCCCTTCAGCACCAGCCCGGCCTCGACCGTCTCCTTGATCGTGTAGTCGTATCGCGCCTTGCGGTTCTGCGCCGCAATGCCGTGCGAGATCAGGCCCTTCTTGGGTTTCGCTTCTGCCATGTCAGCCCACCACGGCCGGGCTCGATCCGGCCACTCGCCCCGATCTGCTGTGCGGGGGTGGCCGGGTCAAGCCCAGATGCCGCGCCAGAGCATGCACCAGACCAACAGAGTGAGTTGGTGAGCGGCCGGATCCGATCGGTGCCGCGACGTCAGCAATAATGCTCGCCAGCGTGGTACCGCTAAGGGTCCGTTCGGGAACAATCGAATCCATTGGAGGCGGATCACAGCTCCCTGTGTCATGGCCGGGCTTGGCCCGGCCACCTACGACTTTGCTGCTGGCAGCAAGACAAGACGTGGGTGGCCCGGCCAAGCCCGGCCATGACACAGGGCTTTGCGGCGCGGCTGGTTGAAGCAGTTATATCGCGCCGGCCCCTAATTCAGCAGCCCGACTTCCGTCATCGCCGCGCGCACCTTGGTTCGCGTGCCTTCCATCAGCGGCGCCAGCGGCAGACGGCAATGCTCTGTCGCCTTGCCCAGCAGCGAGGCGGCGAACTTCACCGGCGCCGGGCTGGTCTCGGTGAACAGCGCGTCGTGCAGGGGGAGCAGACGGTTCTGGATTTCCATGGCCTGGGCGAAGCGGCCTTCCATCCAGGCCGCCTGCATGTCGCTGCACAGCCTGGGTGCGACGTTGGCGCTGACGCTGATGCAGCCGACGCCGCCGGCGGCGTTGAATGCCAGTGCCGTCGCGTCTTCGCCCGACAACTGGCAGAAATCCGCGCCGCACTGGCGGCGCTGGTGCAGCGGCCGCGCGAGGTCCGCCGTGGCGTCTTTCACGCCGACGATGTTCCGGTGCTTCGCCAGCCGAGCCATGGTCTCGACCTTCATATCGATGACGCTGCGCGGCGGGATGTTGTAGATGATGATCGGCAGGTCCACCGCGTCGGCGATCGCCTTGAAGTGCAGGTACATGCCTTCCTGGGTCGGCTTGTTATAGTACGGCGTCACGATCAGGGCCGCATCCGCGCCGGCTTCCTTCGCATGGCGCGTCAGTGCGATCGCTTCTTCCGTACTGTTCGATCCGGCGCCGGCGATCACCGGCACGCGCCCCTTCGCCACCTCGACGGCGATCTCCACCACGCGCTTATGCTCTGCGTGCGACAGGGTCGGGCTTTCGCCGGTGGTGCCCACCGGGACGATGCCGTGCGTGCCCTCCTTGATCTGCCAGTCCACCAATGCGGCATAGGCCTTTTCGTCCAATGTTCCGTCCTGACGCATCGGAGTGATCAACGCGACGAGCGATCCCTTGAACATGGCGTTCTCCCACTGGCTTGCCGGCCGGCACAATCGAGCTGACCTGCATTTGGCCTCGACAACGCGCGCCAGGCGCGCAACGCACGCTAGGCGCGCGGATGATGCGCCGCAAGGCCGGGTCGCGGTAGAAGCACCTATGCGCCCGACGATTCGGCCTGTCCTCTCGCTGCTTGGCTTCCTGTCTGCCGCCAGCCTGGGCGCCGCCACGGCGGCCATTGCTCAGGGCGTGCCGACGGCCGGCCGCGACCCGATCGCCGCCATCCGCGCCGATCACTGGACCGAGGCCCAGGCGGACGCCGCCGGCTACGCCGACCCGGTGGCCGAGAAGCTGGTGCTCTACTACCGCCTGCTGGCGCCTGGCGCGGCAACCCCGGCCGAAATCGCGGATTTCATGCGCGACAACCCGGACTGGCCGAACCAGGCGTTGCTGGAACGCCACCGGCAATACGCCATCGCCGCCGACCCGGACGAGGCGGACGTGCTGGCGCAATGTGCCGTTGCCCCGGTCACCGAGGAGCCCGCCCTGCTGCGCTGCGCGGCCGCCCTGGCCATCGCGGGCCAGGCCGACGCCGCGGCCGACGATGCGCGCAAGGCCTGGATCACCGGCCTCGCGGACCCTGGGCAGGAAGCTGCCTTCCTGCACCGCTGGGCCGGCATCGTGACGCCGGACGACCAATGGGCGCGGTTTCAGCATCTGGTCTTGCACGATCCGGCGGCCGCGGGCCGGCAGATCGGCCGCCTCGATGCGGCGCGGCGGGCCGAGGCCGAGGTGCGGCTCGCCTTCCAGCGCGACGATCCACGCGCGGAAGCGCTGCTGGCGGCCGCGCATGTCAACGAGGGAGCAGATCCGGGCCTGATGCTCGATCACGCGCGGTATCTGCGCCGGGCTGGCCGGTTGGACGACGCCCTGTTGGTGTGGCAGCACGACGGCTCGGCGGCGCAGGATGCCACGCGCGCCGCGGCGCCCGACCAACTGACCGCGTTCTGGACCGAGCGGAACCTGCTGGCGCGAGCCTTGCTCGCGGCGGGGGATACGCCGGCCGCCTACCGGGTCGCCGACGGCCACGCCCAGACCGCGCCGGAGGCGGTCGCCGACGCGGAGTTCCTTGCCGGCTTCCTCGCCCTGCGCAAGCTGAACGATCCGGTGGTGGCGCTGCGCCACTTCCAGGTGCTCGATGCGGTGTCGAAGGCGGCGATCACCCAGGCGCGTTCATGGTATTGGCAGGGCCGGGCCGAGGCCGCCGCGGGCAAGGACCCGAAACCGGCCTACGAAAAAGCCGCCGCGTGGCCCACCACGTTTTACGGCCAGCTTGCCGCCCTGGCATTGGGTGACGATGCGGCGGCGCTGGCGCGGCGGATCGGCGCGCTGCACGACCCCGCCTGGACGCGCGACACAGCGCTCGGCTTTACCGGGCATGAGGTGGTACGCGCCGCGGCCTGGCTGGCGGCGTGGGGCGATCCGTACCGGGCGCGCGCCTTCCTGCTGCGCATGGACGAACTGGCCCCCGACCCGGCCGACCGCACGCTCGCCGCGGCGCTCTCGTTACGCGTCGGGCTGCCGGAAACGGCGGTGTCCATCGCCCGGCGGATGGGGCGCGACGGGCTGATGCTGCCCGTCGAAGGCTGGCCCGCGCCGTACGATCCGCCGCAGGCCCTGGTCGATCCGGCGATCGCGCTGGGGATCATGCGGCAGGAGAGCAATTTCGACGCCGGCGCGGTCAGCCCGTCCGGGGCGCGCGGCCTGATGCAGTTGATGCCGGCCACCGCCGAGGCGGTGGCGCGGCAGTTGGACGTCGACATGTCGCCGGGGGCGCTGAACGGCGATACCGAGCTCAACATGCGGCTGGGTTCGGGGTATCTGCGGCAGATGCTGGAGGTGTTCGATGGCTCGCTGCCGCTGGCCGTCGCCGCCTACAACGCCGGGCCGCGGCGGGTGCTGCAATGGCTGGCACAGAACGGCGATCCGCGGGTGGGGCCGGTGGACATGATCGATTGGATCGAGGAGATCCCGATCGGCGAGACGCGCAACTACGTCCAGCGGGTGCTGGAGAACATCACGATCTATCGCGCCCGCCGCGGCGAAGCGACGCCAACCCTGCTGGCGAAATGGACGCAGTAGGCGGAAAAAAGATGACTCCCCCTCCCCTTGAGGGCTTGGGCCGCGAAGCGGACCAAGGGAGGGGGGAGGGGTGCGTACATCCGCTGGCCGGCGACAGTACGCACCCCTCCCCCCAACCCCCTCCCTCAAGGGGAGGGGGAGTATTTCGTCAGCATCGCGATACATCGTCGGACGCACA
>DATHNI010000403.1:0-22181 GCA_035486135.1 Acetobacteraceae bacterium | reverse complement strand
ACGCTGCTGAAGATCATGGCCGGCATCGAAACGGAGTTCGGCGGCGAGGCCTGGGCCGCGCCCGGCGTCCGGGTCGGCTACCTGTCGCAGGAGCCGCAGCTCGATCCCGCCAAGACCGTCGGCCAGAATGTCGAGGAGGCGTTTGCCAGCCTGAAGGCCGCGCTCGACCGGTTCAACGAAATTTCCATGAAATTCGCCGAACCGATGAGCGACGAGGAGATGAACGCCCTGCTGGCGGAACAAGCCGACCTGCAGGAAAAGATCGACGCCGAAGACGGCTGGGAGCTGGACCGCCGCGTGGACATCGCGCTGGACGCGCTGCGCTGCCCGCCGGCCGACGCCAGCGTCGCCACCCTGTCCGGCGGCGAGCGGCGCCGCGTCGCCCTGTGCAAGCTGTTGCTCGAAAAGCCCGACCTGCTGCTGCTGGACGAGCCGACCAACCACCTGGACGCCGAGAGCGTCGCCTGGCTGGAACACACGCTGCACGACTATGCCGGCACCGTGATGGTGGTCACCCACGACCGCTACTTCCTGGAGAACGTCACCAACTGGATCCTCGAGATCGAGCGCGGCCGCGGCTATCCGTTCGAGGGCAACTACACCTCCTGGCTGGAGCAAAAGCGCAAGCGCCTGCAACAGGAGGAGAAGGAGGAAAGCGCCCGCCAGCGCGCCCTCGCGATGGAGCAGGAGTGGATCGGGGCGTCGCCGCGGGCAAGGCAGGCGAAGAACCAGGCGCGCATCAAGCGGTACGAGGAACTGCTGGCGAAGTCGCAGGAACAGGCGACGGGCGTGGCGGAGATCGTCATTCCGCCCGGTCCGCGGCTGGGCAACATCGTGATCGAGGCCGAGGGCCTGCGCAAAGGCTACGGCGACACCGAACTGATCGAGGGCCTGGACTTCAAGCTGCCGCCCGGCGGCATCGTCGGCGTGATCGGCCCGAACGGCGCCGGCAAGACGACGCTGTTCCGCATGATCATCGGCCAGGAGACGCCGGACGGCGGCGCGTTGCGCGTGGGCGAGACGGTGCGGCTCGGCTATGTGGACCAGTCGCGCGACAGCCTCAACCCGGACAACACCGTCTGGCAGGAGATCAGCGGCGGGGCGGACGTGATCTATCTCGGCAAGCGCTCGGTGCAGTCGCGCGCTTATGTCGGGGCGTTCAACTTCAAGGGGTCGGACCAGCAGAAGAAGGTCGGCATCCTGTCGGGCGGCGAGCGCAACCGCGTCCATCTCGCGAAGATGCTGAAGACGGAACACAACGTCATCCTGCTCGACGAGCCGACCAACGACCTCGATGTGGACACGCTGCGGGCGCTGGAGGATGCGCTGACCGAGTTCGCGGGCTGCGCCGTGATCATCAGCCACGATCGGTGGTTTCTCGACCGGCTGGCGACGCACATCCTGTCGTTCGAGGGTGACAGCCACGTGGAGTGGTTCGAGGGCAACTTCGAGGCGTATGAGGAGGACAAGCGGCGGCGGCTCGGCGCACAGGCAACCGAGCCGCACCGGATCAAGTACCGGCCGCTGGCGCGGTAGAGGCGTTGGAGAAACCTCTCTTGCGCTGCGTGCGGGCTTGGACCGCGGCGTGGACCACGGCCTGAATACTCCCCCTCCCCTTGAGGGAGGGGGTTGGGGGGAGGGGTTGGTCGGGTCGGAGGCCCGCACCGACCGACCCCTCCCCCCACCCCCCTCCCTCAAGGGGAGGGGGAGCGGCAGTGAAGCGGATCGACTTGCCGCGCGGCGCTCGGTGCTGTGGGTGGTACCCTCGTCCTCAGCGCCAGCGCGCTTCGATTGCTCTCGCCGCAAGGAGGTCGTGGGTCAGGGTCGCGAGTTCAGCCGATCTCGGTTCGGAGTGATGCGGGATATTGTGGCCAGCCGCGCAACAGATTGCTCATGAGCCCGGCAGAGATCACCGCAACGAGCGTGAATGGCAGTACAACCTGGACGGCGAACCACAAGCCGGGATGCAACAAGGCCGGATACATTGCCAACGCCACGCCGGGCGGATGATAGGCTCGCAACATTGGCAACACGATCAGCGCCGTGAGCGCTGCCACAATTGCGATGACTGGCCCGACGCCCAGCAACAGGGCAAGCACGGTGCCAATCGCCGCACCGAGCGTGGAGCCGACGACGATGGCGAACGGTTGGGCAATCGCGACATCAGGCAGATAGACCAGGATCGTCATCGTCGCCGCAAAGGGCGGGACCAGGAAGATCCCGCCATGCCGAAGATCCAGCCAGGCAAGAGTGCCGAGCAAAACGGCCATCCAGAGGCAGCCCACGACAGCGGGACGCTGCGATGTGCCCCAGTGGGCGATGATCCGATCCAGCATATTATTTCGTCCCGCGTATTTGCCGAGGCCATTTCATTCATGCGGTGAGGCGTCGTGCGGATATTCCTTGACGGCGTCCAGCACGCGCGTGGAGTACACGAGCGCCGCCCCAGCATTCACGGCAACCGCAACGCCGAGCGCTTCCGCAATCTCTTCCCTGGTTGCGCCGTGGCGAATGGCGGCTTCGGTATGCACCGTGATACAGCCGTCGCAGCGCGCCGTAACGGCGACCGCGAGAGCTATGAGCTCGCGCACTTTCGCTCCGAGCAAATCCTTCTTCTGGCCAGCCGAACTGAGCGCGACATAGCCCTTCACCGTATCAGGGCTAAGCAGGCCGACTTCCCTGACGCCGGCCGCCAGTTGCTGGCGATACTCGTTCCAATCCAACATCATGTCTGTGCCCTCCATAGTGGACGCGTGGTATTGCCGAAGACCGTTGCCGATGCGCGGCCTGACGGCGGCGACGCAGATCGTCAGGCGGCAATTCCCTGGTATCTGAACTCCATCATCATGCCGGTCATCATGTGGTAGAGGTTGTGGCAGTGGACCGGCCATCGGCCGGGATTGTCCGCATCGAAAGCAATGCGGACGCGGCCCATCATCGGCGGGACCAGCACGGTGTCGCGCACGGCCCCCTGGATCGGCCGGCCGTCGATCGCAATCACCTGGAACACGTGGCCGTGGAGATGGATCGGATGCGCCATCATCGAATGGTTCACCAGCTCGATCTCGACGCGCTGCCCCTTGCCCAGCATCAGCGGCGTCGTTCGAGGCCAGTACTCGCCATTCATCGACCAGGCATAGGGTCTCATGCTGCCGGCGAGAGCAATCGTCTGGACAAGATCCGCCTTGCGTGTCGGTAGCGGCGTCACCGCGGCAAGCCGGGTCTCCAATGAAAGGTCGACCGGCGGAGCAACCTGCGCGTTATCTGCAATCCGCGGAACTTGCGCACCAGCGGTGGCGAGGACGATTCCGGTCTGCCGGCTTGAACCTTCAAGCTGGGCAAGAATCGGAAACACGCCAGCCTTTGGCAAATCGATCAGGATATCGAGCCGCTGGGCCATCGCCATCGGGAAGCGGTTTCCCGAGACGGGCTGAACGGGGTGGCCATCGGTCCCGACCACGCGGCCGTCAAGCTCACCGAGATCGATCCAGAATTGGCTGGACGATGCACCATTGATGATGCGGAGCCGGATCCGCCCACCTCGCTCGACACGCACGACCTCCGGATCGGCAAGAGTTTGATCATTCGCGAGGAACGCGTCGTAGTGAACGTCGTTCAGATCCATCTGCATGTGGGCCGGCATCGACATGGGATGTGCCGCCATGGCCATGCCCGGCATGGTCTGTGCCGCCATGTTCGCCATGCCACCGGTGCTCGGCTGCGGCGACGTGGCGTCAGCCTTGCGCTCGTCGTCCGCCTCGGCATTTCGTGCCATTGCCCGTGCCGTGGCCGCACTCTCGCCGATGAGCCCGGCGAGCACCTCGTCCGGAGTCCGGAAGGTGAAATCGTGCAGCATGAGGACGACGTCCTGCCGGTCCTCGCGAAGCTCCGCCACGTCGTGGACAATCAGCGGCGCTGCCATCAGGCTTTGCTCCTGCATGGCATGATGCGAGTGCATCCAGTACGTGCCGGCGATCGGAGCGTAATCGTAGGCCTGCACGGCGCCGTTTCCGATCGGCGGGGTCTGCGGCCACGGGAATCCGTCCTGGGTCCAGGGCGGGAGCTGGCCATGCCAATGCACCAGCGTGCGTCCGCCGCATTGGTTGGCGAGATCGACGCGAAAACGTTCGCCGGGCGCGAGGTGAATACCCGGACGTCCGTCCGGCCCGACGAGCCCGAAGACCCGGGCCGGCCGCCCATTCACCTCGAGCACGCGCGTCCCGGCAACAAGGCGCTGCGGTCCAACAGATGCGGCGCCCGCTGCCGCGGGCAGCACACCGGCGGCAAGGGCAGCCCCGAGAAAACCGCGGCGGGAGACGGTCGCGCTCATGGCCGACTACCGTACGTCATGCCGGCGTGACGGTTGTGCCCGGCGTCAGCCTCGGCGCCGGCATACCTGCGATGGCGGTGACGATTTCGATCGAATAGCATGACGCCGTTCTCCTGAATCAGGCGGGTGCGCGATAGATGGGCGCGCGCGAACGCTGCGGAATGGCCGCGCGGCTCACCCATGTTGCCGAGCGGATCAATATTCGAGGCCAGGCGCATGATCACCGAGCAATCGATCGATGCCTTGAGTGGCCTGGCCCCATTGTTGCGCGTGCGGCCGGAGTTGCAACAGCTCTGCCGGTTCGGCGCGCAATGGGTCGCCGATCACGCGGCCGAGTCAGACCGGTGGGCGCCCTTTCACTTCGTCACCCAGGGCGCCTGCGCCGTCGAGTTGAGCGAGCTCGGACGCACGATCCCGCTTTCGGCGGGCGATGCTGTCGTGCTGCCGCACGGCGCCGCGCATGTCCTGCGGGGGCCGACCACGCCAGCCGGCCTGCGCGGGTCATTCGGCATCCGCTCGCGTTCCGCCGGTTCGATCATTCTCAAAACCAATACCGACGGCGACCCTGAGACACAGTTGATATGCGGCCGGCTGCGTTTCCTATTGGCGCACGAGAATCTGGTTCTTGCGGCACTGCCTGACGCCATCGTGGTGTCGGCGGCCGGCGATGGGTCCAGCGCACCACGCCTGCGCATGTTGATGTCGGCGATCCAGGAGGAGCTGGATGGCGCCCAGGCCGGTGCCGAGGCGATCGCAACGGACCTTGCGAGCGCATTGTTCGTTATGGTCGTGCGCACCCACCTCTACCGCGAGGAACGCCGCAGCGGACTGCTGGCATTGCTCTCCCATCGGCAGCTCGGCCGCGCGGTCGCGGCGATGGTGGATGATCCGGCGAGGAACTGGACGCTGGACGAGCTAGCCGCATGCGCCAATGCCTCCCGCGCCAGCCTTGTGCGGATGTTCCGGGGAACGGCGCAACAATCGCCCGTCGCGTTCCTCGCCGAGTTGAGGTTGGAGCTTGCGCGGCGCAAGCTGTCGGCCACTGCGCTACCCGTCGCCGCGATAGCAGGCGAGGTTGGCTACAAGTCGGAAAGTGCCTTCAGCCGCGCCTTCCATCGCCGCTTTGGCGTACGTCCCGGCGAGACGCGTGCGAGCGTTCCCCGATCGCCACTATCATTGGCTGAAAGAACGGCCGTTGGCCAAAAAAGCGGCCGTTAGCGCATTTTCACCGTGACCGAAAAGGCCGGTGCCATCCGTCATCCCCGCGCAGGCGGGGCCCCCTGCTGCTTGGGTCCCCGCTTTCGCTAATATACCAGAAACAGTTAGCACGTCCGCTGCGAGCTGAGGCACTCGCCGCCCGGCTTCCGCCACTAACCCACATCATTGATTAAGTATATCGTGGCGGATCAGCCCTTCACCACTGCAATTGAGTACGTCGAACTGAAGAGGCTGTATCCCGCAATATGAGTCACTCGGGGTACCAGCTCGCCCAGAGACCGCAAGAGGAGGCCTCGTCTGCCCATGATTTTTCGGGATCGATCGTGGGCAGCCCGCGATTCGGGATTTAATCACAGCCTCCTTCACCAGCCATGACACATGATGTGCATGTCGCCTTACTTGCCGACCCCTGTGTGACATCGCGGCACGACAGCCTGGCAAGGTTTCCCCGTCACGACGATCATGGCGAAGCTCCCCATCGTCCGGGGAGATGATCCGCGGCACGGCTGATTGCCACGACAACGTCCTGGTCGGCGGTTGGGCCGCGAACCGGGACGCCAGGTACCAATAGTGTTACACTAATACGCCGCCGCCATCGACCACGATGACCTGGCCGGTGCCGTACGTTTGGCGCATCAGGTACAGGTAGGCTTCAGCGATTTCCTCCGGTTCGCCGACGTGTCCGACCAGGAGGTTTTGTTCCATCTGGCGATAGAGTGCTGCACGGTCGGCCGCCGGCATGGCCGACCAGAGAGGGGTGTTCACCACGCCAGGAGACACGATGTTGACACGGATCGGCGCCAGCTCGACGGCCAAGGCACGGGTCAGTCCCTCCATCGCGCTGGTGATGCTTGCACCCAGGGCCCAACCGGTCTTGGGCCGCTGGGCGGCGATGCCGGAAGTGAAGACAATCGAGCCGCCCGCGCGGATGCTGCCGCTTGCATATTTGGCGGCGAGATAGGCGCCCCAGAAGCGCAGGTTGAAAAACTGGCGGGCGTTTTCCAGGTCGGTGCTCGCCAGGGGGCCGAGTTGAAGGGATTCGCCTGCTGTGAACACCAGGTGGTCGAAGGCGCCGATGCGGGTGAAGAAGGCCTGCACGGCCGCGGCATCGGTAAGGTCCACGGCATAGCCTTCGGCGCCGGGGAGAGTGTTCAGGGCCTGCTCCACGCGGGCCTGCCGGCTGGAGGCGATAATGACTGACGCCCCTTCCTGTAGCGCTGCCTGCGCCGTCGCCAGGCCGATGCCGGAACTGCCACCCAGCACCACGATCCGTTTGCCATTCAAGGTCATGATTGTGTCTCCCTCGGTTGCGACAGGAGGTATCTCGGCGCCAGCCTGCTTTGATACCAGCGCATTCTGGTCCATTTTGCAGTGACTGGAGATCATCATGCCCTTCGATAGCAGATTGCTCGCCGGGATCAGCGTGCTCAACGCCGTGGTGGAAGGCGGCAGCTTCATCCGCGCTGGGGAGGCGGTGGGTCTAACCCCCTCGGGTGTCAGCCGGGCGGTGGCGCGGTTGGAGGGGCGGGTGGGTGTGCGGCTGTTCGACCGAACGCCGCGGGCAGTGACGCTGACCGACGAGGGACGCCGGTTCCACGCCCAGGTAATGCCGTTGCTGGCGGGACTGGAAGACGCTGCGTCCGAGGCGGGCGGCGCGGTTTCGTCGGTGCGCGGGCGGTTGCGGGTAAATCTTGATCCATGGGTCGCTCGGCTCGTGCTGGCGCCGGCGTTGCCGGGGTTCCTGGAAAAATATCCTACCCTGTCCATTGAACTGGTGGTGCGCGACACACTGGGCGAGTTGATTGCCGAAGGTTTCGACGCCGCGGTTCGGTTCGGCGAACCGGGACTGTCGGGGCTGGTGGCCCGCAAGCTGCTGGAGACGCGCATCCTGACGTGCGCGGCGCCAGGCTACCTCGCAAGGCATGGCGCGCCAGAGCATCCGCGTGACCTGGAACGGCACGAATGCCTGATGTTCCGGGACCCGGTGACCGGGCGGCCGTTCGATTGGGAGTTCCGCCGCGGTGCCGAGGTTGTCGCGATCAAGGCGCGCGGGCGGCTGGTGGTGAATGACCTGGCGACCAAGCTGGCGTTGTGCGCGGGGGGCAACGGCATTGCCCAGACGATCGAACTCGGGCTGGCGCCGATGCTCGCCAGCGGGGCGTTGGTGCAGGTGTTGCCGGATTGGGCCGAGGAGCGGTTTCCGCTTTACGCATACTATCCGTCCCGGCATCTGCCCCCGGCGAAAGTACGGGCGTTCGTGGACTTTGTCGTCGAGAGCGTGGCGTCGTAACGGAATTGCGCCGTTTGGCAACGGCTGAGTGCTAAATGAACGGGCGTTGCTGACATCCATCCGTGCGGAACTTCATACAGCTTCCGTCGCGAAAACCGTATGGGGCTTCGCGCCCCGGACGACGCTCGTGGCCTCGTCTGCTTTCTTCCCGAAATCCCTGGAACCATCCTGACCGGCATCGTCGTCACGCCACACCTGTCATTGCGAGGAGCGAAGCGGCGAACCAATCCCCTGCCTGATGAGCCATCATGCGTGCCACGTCGCGCCGCAGGTGGCGCCCGGGCGTCACCCGGGCCATATCACGCCTCCGATGGATCCCATGTTCTCCCACCGTCTCGTCGCCACCGACGGCGCGGCACGCGCCGGCGTGCTGCAAACCGCGCATGGTCCGGTCGAGACGCCGGTCTTCATGCCGGTCGGCACCGCCGGCACGGTGAAGGCGATGACCGCCGACGCCGTGCGCGCCACCGGCGCCCGGCTGGTGCTGGGCAACACCTACCACCTGATGCTGCGCCCCGGCGCGGAACAGGTCGCACGGTTCGGGGGGCTGCACCGGTTCATGGACTGGCCCGGCCCGATCCTGACCGATTCCGGCGGCTTCCAGGTCATGTCGCTGGCCAAGCTGCGCAAACTGGACGCCGACGGCGTGACGTTCCAGTCGCACCTGGACGGCGCCACCCACCGGCTCACCCCCGCCCGCGCCATGCAGATCCAGCATGCGCTCGACGCCACGATCACCATGGCGCTGGACGAGTGCACCGCCTTCCCCGCCACCGAGGCAGAGGCGCTCGCTTCCATGGAGCTGTCCATGCGCTGGGCGGCGCGGTCCAGGGAGGCGTTCATCGCGCGCGCCGGCTACGCGCTGTTCGGCATCGTGCAGGGCAGCGTCTATCCGGCGCTGCGAGCCGCCTCGGTGCGTGCGCTGACCGGGATCGGCTTCGACGGCTACGCGGTCGGCGGCCTGGCGATCGGCGAGGGCCAGGCGACCACTTACGCCGTGCTGGACACTACGCTGCCTCTGCTGCCGGCGGACCGGCCGCGCTACTTGATGGGGGTCGGCACGCCCGACGACCTGATCGGCGCGGTGTCGCGCGGCATCGACATGTTCGATTGCGTCATGCCGACGCGCGCCGGACGCACCGGGCGTGCCTTCACCTCGGGCGGCGTATTCAACCTGCGCAATGCGCGGTTCGCCACCGACGCCCGGCCGCTCGATCCGCTATGCTCGTGCCCGGCTTGCACGCGGCACCCGCGCGGCTACCTGCATCATCTGTTCAAGGCCGAGGAGATGCTGGGGCCGATGCTGCTGACCTGGCACAATCTGGCATATTATCAGGACCTGATGCGTGGGTTGCGCGCCGCGATCGTCGAGGGCCGCTTCGCGCAGCACGCCGCAGCCTTGCGCGCGGGCTGGACGGCCCCAGAGGACGCATGACGAGGAACCACCCACGACGAGGACGCAACACGGGTGACGCATGACGGAGGACGCATGAGCGATGACCGCTATGCCGGACTGACGCAGCTTGGCCGGCCGACCCCGATCCCTGCCTCGCCGGACGAGGCGACGCTGGAACGCGTGGACAATCCCGCGCCCGACCGGCAGTACCTGATCCGCTTCACCTGTCCCGAGTTCACCTGCCTCTGCCCGCTGACCGGCCAGGCGGATTTCGCGCATATCGTGCTCGACTATGTGCCGGGCTACTGGATCGTCGAGAGCAAGTCGCTGAAATTGTTCTTTGCCTCGTTCCGCAACCACGGCGCGTTCCACGAGGCCTGCACGATGCAGATCGCGCAACGGGTGACCGAGGTGGTGGCGCCGGTCTGGCTGCGCATCGGCGGCTACTGGTATCCGCGTGGCGGCATGCCGATCGACGTGTTCTGGCAGAGCGGATCACCCCCCAACGGCGTGTGGATCCCGCCGCAGGACGTGCCGCCGTACCGGGGACGGGGGTGATTCGAAACCTCGCCCGCGAAACGGGAGAGAGCCTGCCCCCGGGCTCCGACCCGGGGGTCGACGCGCAGCGTCGGGTGAGGGAGATCGAGCCGCACGCAGCACCCTCACCCGGCGCGCCAGGCGCGTCGACCTCACCCGCGCGGCGGGAGAGGTGTACGGCGATCCGTGACAAGGCCCTCGCCCTTGGCTTCGACGCGGTCGGTTTCTGCCGCGCGGACCTGGGGCCCGAGGCACGCCAGCGCCTCGCAGCGTTCCTGGCCGCGGGGCAGCACGGCGACATGGGATGGCTCGCAGCACGCGCGGACCAGCGCAGCCACCCGCGCGCGCTGTGGGCCGAGGCGCGCAGCGTGATCGTGCTCGGCCTGTCCTATGCGCCCGACGGCGACCCGCTCGCGACGCTGCAACAACCCGACCGAGGCAACATCTCGGTCTATGCTCGCAATCGGGACTACCACGATGTGGTCAAGGGCATGCTGAAGCACCTGGCACAGTTCGTCGTGTCGCGCTTCGGGCCGGACGTGAAGGTGTTCGTCGACACCGCGCCGGTGATGGAAAAGCCGCTGGCGGCGCGCGCTGGCATAGGCTGGCAGGGCAAGCACACCAACCTGGTGTCGCGCACGCACGGCTCCTGGCTGTTCCTCGGCGAAATCTACACCACGCTCGACATCCCACCTGACGACCCGCACGCCGGCCGCTGTGGCACCTGCGCGCGCTGCCTGTCGGTGTGCCCGACCGACGCGTTCCCCGCGCCGTACCGGCTGGATGCGACGCGCTGCATCTCCTACCTGACGATCGAACACGCCGGCCCGATCCCGCATGACCTGCGGCCATTGCTGGGCAACCGCATTTATGGCTGCGACGATTGCCTGGCAGTGTGCCCGTGGAACCGCTTCGCCCGCGCCACGCGGCATCCGAAGCTGCGCGCGCGCGAGGACCTGACAGCGCCCCGCCTGGCCGAGCTTGCCGCGCTGGACGACGCCGGGTTCCGCGCGATGTTCATCGGCTCGCCGATCAAGCGCATCGGGCGCGACCGGTTCGTGCGCAATGTGCTGATGGCGATCGGCAACTCCGGCGAGGCCTCGCTGCTGCCCGTCGCGCGGCGACTGCGATCGGACCCGAACCCGGTGGTCGCGGAAGCCGCGGCGTGGGCGTGCGAGCGATTGGGGGCGCCGGGATAGTGCTACTCCCCCTCCCCTTGTGGGAGGGGGTTGGGGGAGGGGGCGGTGCGGCACGAACCCCTCCCCCCAACCCCCTCCCTCAAGGGGAGGGGGAGTAGCCTTCGCGCGACTGCCCGCCGCGCAATGACAGTGAATACCGCGTCAGCTCACCGAGCCGTCGCCATCCAGCGGCCGCACCTCGCCCTTGAACTTGTTGCCCACAAGCTCCGCCGGCGTGGCGGTGAGGTTGCGAAAGAACGTCGTCGGGTGCCCCGTGTCGTTGGCGAAGGTGTTGTTGCGGATCACGATCGAGTCGCTTGCCTGACGCACGCCCTCCTCGCCGATGATGATCGCGTAGGCGTGGTTCTCGGAGTTCGGCCCCTTCTCCAGCGTGCTGCCCTCGACCAGCAGCGACCCGCCGTTCGGCACGTCGATCTGGTAGCTCGAGGTGCCCTTGCTGCCGTCCTGGATGTCGCAGTCAACGATTTCCGTATTCAGTGCCTTGGATTTTATGTTGTGGGCATGTTGCGTTTCGAAGAACCGCGAATGCTCCACGCGCAGCAGCTTGATCCGGCCGGTATAGATGCCGTGCGCGCAGCCGCCCTCGCATGCGCCGTTATGGATGAACTCGCTGCCGGTAATCTTGAGGGTGGCATTCGGGTTGTCGGCGGTGAGGATGCCCTCCTCGTTGTTGAGGAACTTCACGTTCTCGATCGTCAGGTTGCCACCCTCGGCGCGGATGCCGGCACCGTTATGATCGGGCACCCGGGCACGTTGCAGCGTCAGGTTGCGAATCGTGACGTCGTTGCCGGAGATGACCAGGATGGCCTTGCCCGCACAGGTCGTATCGGTGAGCACGGCGCCCGCCGCGGCACCCTCGATGGTGAGATTGTCCTGCCGGACGAGGGCACAGTCATAATACTGCCCTGGCGCGATGCTGACGGTGTCGCCTGGTTTGGCCGCCGCGATCGCCTCGCTGGGCTGCTTGAACTGCTTGCCGGGCCCGACATCCAGTGTCGCTGCCCGCGCCGCCCCCGCCGCTGTCAGCACCAGACATCCGAGCAGGATCGCGCGCAGCCAGGCCATTTTCGTAATCCGTCTACTGTTGATTCCGGGGCGGACCATATCAGGCGATGACCCGCCGCACCACGCCAGGTGAGCAACCCTGCGGTCACGCAGGGGGTGATCATCTCCAAACATGCTGCAATCGCGCTTGCTCCTCGCCGCCGCGGCGGAAAGCTTCGCGCCCAACATGGTCGCCAAGCTGGCGCCGAACCGCGAACACATCGCCGAGAACCTGGCGAAATCGCTCATGCTCGTTACCGCGCTGTATCCTCGGATAGGTTATGACAAGGCGGTGAAGATCGACAAAACGGCGCTGGTGGAGAACATCACGCTGAAGCAGGCCGCGGCGAAGCGCGGCTTCGTGCGGCCAGAGGAGTTCGATCGGTGGGTGGTGCCGGCAGCGATAACCGCGCCGGGCGCGACACTGGAGGGAGGTGGCGGCTGAGCGGGCTGGTGAAGCGCAGCTTCTCCCTGGCGGGCCATCGGACCAGTGTCGCGCTGGAGCAGCCGTTCTGGACCGCGCTGGCCGGCATCGCGGCGGCGCGCGGCCAGACGTTGTCGGCGCTGGTGGCCGCGACCGACGCAGCACGCGCGCCCGGCCAGCCGCTGGCCTCGGCGCTGCGCCTGCTGGCACTGCAAGAATCGCGCGGCGGTTAACCTTCCGTTCAAGAATACTGTTGCATTCTGGGGGTGCGGCCAGAACGGCCGCGTGAAGGAGAAGACCTCCATGACCTTGCTCTCCGCCCCAGTTCTGTTTCGCCGGGGCGCCGTCAGCCCGCTGGTGTTGTCGGATCGATTGATTGCGCTTGCCCAGGATGCCGACCGTGCCGGGTTCACCGGCACGGCCGAGCAACTTGTATCACTCGCCTGTAGTGTATTCGACGAGGCGCCCCAGCCGCGGCATTGAGGGGGGCGGGGCGCAGGACCTGCACGGCATGGCCGGGCCCGCGTCCGTCGTCAGGGCGGGCGCAGGCCCACGGTCCACGACCTTGCCTCGATGACCAGCACGATCTGATTGAGGCGGGGTCATTAAGGCAGGGCCCTGCGCGACTATCGGTGTGTCCTGGAGCGAGTCTACGATCCCGCGGCTTTCGCCCGCCGTTTGCGGCGTCTCGCCGGGATGCTACGCGCATCTGGGTCCGTTCGCGCGCCAGGTGATCGCGGCGATCGATGTCAAACTTGCGGAACTCGACCCTGCGCCGGCGGACCTGCCGATAGCCGCAGAACAATCCGAACCGCATGCACGGCGGGCGTCCACCGCGGGTGACCTGGTGGCCGCGGACGCCGCCGGCTTCCGCCAGGGGCTGCCACGCGAACAAACCGCAAAACCCGGCGAAAATTGGCGGCAGAGAATCGCGGAACAACCCCATGGCGGCGCACCGAATACGCCACCGCTTTAGCGGCCGGGTTCCCAGGAGCTTACTTCCAGTTTCAAAATCCTTTCGACGCGACTACCGATGCCCTCACGCCGAGACCGCCGACGCGAACGATACCTGCGGGCCTCGCGGAACAAAACGAAGGAGGGGACCATGACGAAGGAAATGTGCATTTCGTTGCTCGCAGCCGCCGCGCTCTTTGCGATGGGTACGATCAGCGTCGGCAGCGCGTTCGATGGCCGCCTCGTCATGGACAATCAGCCGGATGCCATGGTCACCCAGTTGTACGCATCAGGCGCCGGCGACCGTCAGGATACCGTGGCCGACAGCACCGTCCTGCGTCACGCCGATCGGGCCGATCGCGGCGGCTGAGGCCTGGCGACAATCCCGCCTCGACTGTGGTTTTCGCAAGCAAGCAAAGTAGAACCACCACAAAGGCACAAAGTTCTTATTCTTCGTGCCTGCGTGCCTTTGTGGTGAATCTACTTTGCCGAACTGCCCCCCGCACCGGCCCCACACGGTGACCGAACACGCTTCGCCGGTTCAGTGCATCTCCGCCAGCCGCGCCAGCAAAAAATCCCGGAACACCGCTACGCGCTTCGAATTCCGCAACTCCTCGGGATAGACGAAGAACACGTCCACCTTCGGCGACTTCAGGTCGGGCAGCACCCGCACCAAGTCCTGGACTTCCGCATTCATGAAGTCCGACACCGCGCCGATGCCGAGCCCCGAGCGGATCGCCAGCACCACCGCCTGCGCGTTGTTCACCTCCAGCAAGGCGCGCCGCGGATTGCCCGGCCGGCGTCCCACGTCCGCTGGCCAGTTGATATCGGGCACCGGCGGGCGATAGTCGCCGAACAGCACCAGCTTATGTGCGTCCAGATCCTCGGGCCGCTGCGGCATCCCATGCTTCTTCAGGTATTCGGGCGAGGCGTACAGGTGCCACTCGATCGTCATCAGATGCCGCTGCACCAGGTCGGGCTGCTTCGGCGGATGCATGCGGATCGCCACGTCCGCTTCGCGCATCGCCAGATCAAGGTCCGAATCGTCCAGCAGCAGCGAGATCGACACGTCCGGATAGGCCTCGAGGAAATCCTGCAGCCGCGGCGCCAGCCAGGACGAGCCGAACCCGACAGTCGTCGTCACCTTCAGCCGCCCCGCCGGCTTCTCCCGGCTTTCGGTCAGCAGCGCCTCGGTCATCGCCAGCTTGGCGAACACCTCACGCACCGTCCGGTTCAGTGCCTCCCCTTGCTCGGTCAGGATCAGGCCGCGCGCGTGCCGGTGGAACAGCGGCACCTGGAGTGCCTCCTCCAGCGCGGAAATCTGTCGGGAGACCGCGGATTGGCTCAGGTTCAGCGTGTCTCCGGCATGCGTGAAGCTGCCAGCCTCGGCCACCGCGTGGAACACCCGGAGCTTGTCCCAGTCCATCTCCCCTTGCCTCTCCCATCGGGCCGGGGTCTGTCCCGGCGCCGCCGAATGTATTTACCTGTGGCCGCCCCGTCCGGGCGGTCACAAACGACCACGTTAAACGATCTGGCGCGAGTCTGGTGGGCTAAATTCGTGCCATTTCCCAATACATCAACTAGTCCGCCGCCAGCGACCCCTGGTTCGGGGCCGTCTCCCGGCCTTTTGCCCCCGCCAGGTCGGCACCGGCGAGCGTCGCCGCTTCCTCGGCCAGGAATTTCTCTGCCTCCAGCGCCGCCATGCAGCCGGTGCCCGCCGCGGTCACCGCCTGGCGAAACACCTTGTCCTGCACATCGCCCGCGGCAAACACACCGGGTCGCGAGGTGCGCGTGCTGCCGGGCGTGGTCACCACGTAGCCGTCGGCGTCCATCGCCACCTGGCCGGCAAAGATCGCCGTGTTCGGCGTATGCCCGATGGCGATGAACACACCATCCACCGGGAGCACCGAATACGTGCCGTGCGTGGCATTGCGCAGGCGCACGCCCTCGACCGTCTCCGGCGACCCGCCGCCGAGGATCTCATCGACCACGCTGTCCCACACTACGTCGATCTTCGGATTTACGAACAACCGCGCCTGCAGGATCTTCTCCGCCCGCAGCGCGTCGCGGCGATGGATCAGCGTGACGTGGTCGGCATGGTGGGTCAGGTACAGCGCTTCTTCCACGGCCGTATTGCCGCCGCCAACAACCGCCACGCGCTTGCCGCGATAGAAGAACCCGTCGCAGGTGGCGCAGGCCGAGACGCCGCGGCCCTGCAACCGTTCCTCCGATTCGATGCCGAGCCAGCGCGCCTGGGCGCCGGTGGCGAGGATGACCGCATCGGCGATGTAGGTGTCGCCGGAGTCGCCGCGGCAGCGGAACGGGCGGGCGGAAAAATCCACCTCGACGATGACGTCCGGCACGATGCGCGTGCCGACATTCTCGGCCTGCGCCGCCATTTGCTCCATCAGCCACGGACCCTGGATCACCTCTGCGAAGCCCGGGTAATTCTCGACGTCAGTGGTGATGGTGAGTTGGCCGCCCGGCTCCAGGCCGGCGACCAGCAGCGGCTGCAGGCCGGCGCGCGCGGCGTAGATCGCCGCGGTATAGCCGGCGGGTCCAGCGCCGATGATCAGGATGCGGCTGTGATGCGTCTCAGTCATGGGTAGTCGTCCAGGTCTGCATGGGCCGACCATAACGCGCTCTGGCCCGGGCAGGCAAAGCCCTAACGGGATCGACCAAATGCCACATGTTTCCACCGATCTGTTGCCAGGATGCCACAGCCATTTGTGGCCTGTGAGCCATACGAAACTGTGGGGTCTCGTGAACTTGACCGGTGCGACGCGTACAAGCTAATCGCAGGCGCTCGCGGAACGGGTTACCGTTACGCGTGCAGTAACGTGCGTACCACCCCGCTGCACCCTCTTCCAGGGACCGAAACCCAATGAACATCAAAATGCTCGGCGCCTTCGCCGCCGTCGCCCTGCTGGCGGCGTGTACGCAACCCGCCACCAACACCGCCCAGACGGGCACCGGTGCGGCCGGGCCGTCCGGCCCGGTTCCCGGCAGCGAGGAAGACCTCGTTGCCAATGTCGGCGACCGGGTGTTCTACGACTTCAACCGCTCGAACCTGAAGCCGGATGCGCGCGCCACGCTCGATCGGCAGAGCGCCTGGCTGGCGAAATACGCCAGCGTCAACGTGCTGGTTGCCGGCAACTGCGACGACCGCGGCACCGAGGAGTACAACCTCGCCCTCGGCCAGCGGCGCGCGAACGCCGCCTCCGACTATCTGAAGGCGAAGGGTGTGGCCGGCTCGCGGATCTCCACGATCAGCTACGGCAAGGACCGCCCGACCGCGCAGGGCGACAACGAGCAGGCGTGGGCGCAGAACCGGAACGCTATCACCTCGGTGAGGTGATCAGCGGATCGAGCCCACTGGCGCGAGCACACTGGCGAAGGTGCAACCGGGGCAGACCGTCGGGTCCGCCTCCGGCACAAATCCGGAAACGACGGTCTGATCTGGTTCGAGCCTTCGGATCAAGCCTTGGTCAAGTCTCTTTGGTCACAGTCTGGGGGCAGACGGCCCTACGGACTCCAGACCGGCCGGACTTCCTGTCATGCTGGAACCGGCGGCCCCAAGGCCGCCGGTTTGGCATTTCTGAGGCCTGCGCCGCAGGCCGCTCATGAGGGAGACGCGCATGCGTTTGCTGCCGATCGGGACCGAGGCGATCCGGACCCTGGCGATCCGGTCCCTGGTCCTGGCCATAGTGTTGCTGACGGCATGGCCGGCCGCAGCGCAGTTGACGCGCGACGAACTCGCCATGCGCAACCAGATCTACGAATTGCAGCAGCAGGTGCAGACACTGCAGCAGCAGTTGTCGAACCAGGGCGGCCGTTCGAATCTCGGCCAGCCGGGCTATTCGGGCTCGCAGAGCAGCGGCGGCAGTGATGTCGTGCCGCAGTTGCTGGCCCGCGTGCAGACGCTGGAAGAGGAAATGCGCACGCTGCGCGGCCGGGTGGACCAGGCGGAGAACGAGGTTCAGCAGCAGGGCGCCGACCTGGGCAAGCGCATCGACGACCTGAGGTTCCAGCTACAGAACGGGCAAGCGGGCGGCGCACCGGGCGAGGCCGCGCCGCCGGGCGGTCCCAGCTTCGGAACGGGCTACCCCGCCAACGGGTTGCCACCGACGTCGGGGCCGGGGGGGCCGATCCCACTGCAGCCGGGTCAGGCGCTCAGCCCGCCGCCGGGCGCCCTGGGAAGCACGACGGCACCCCCATTGCCGCCGGCGCAACCGCCCGGCCCGCCGGTGCGGCGCACGCCGGAGCTTGCCCTGCAGGATGGCAACTCAGCGCTGGCGCGGCACGACTACCCGGCGGCGGAAGCCTCGGCGCACGAGGTGCTGAACAATTTCCGCACGTCTCCGCGGGCGTATGAGGCACAGTACCTGCTGGCTCAGGCACTGGCGGGCGAGCACCAGTACTCGCAGGCGGCGATCGCGTTCGACGACACCTACAACCGCAATCGCAAAGGTTCCCGCGCGCCGGATGCCCTGGTCGGCCTGGCCTGGGCGCTGACCTCGATCAACGAGAAGCGCGCCGCGTGTGACACGCTTGCCAAGCTGCACGCGGAGTTCCCGCAGGAGCGGCCGGAACTGCGCGACTCCGCCGCGTCCGCGGCCCAGCGGGCCGGGTGCCACTGAGACGCGCAACAACCTCTCCCGCGGGAGCGGGAGAGAGCCTGCCCCCGGGCGCTTGACCCGGGGGTCGAGACGCGGAGCGGTGAGGGTGATCGGGTCGGCACGCTCGACCTGCTGACGTGCCGATCCGGGCACCCTCACCCTCGGTGCTTCGCCCCATCGACCCCGCATCAAGTCCGGGGCAGGCTCTCTCCTGCTCCCGCGGGAGAGGTTTCCAGTTCCTCCAGGCACACACGCAGGCCGCGATCGCGCAGCTTGTCCCGCCGCAGCACCAGCGCGAGCGTGCGCGCGGCAGCGGGGCGCAGCGGGCGCACCGCCATTCCCCCGGGCACTCCCGCATCCGCCGCCGCCAGTGCGGTGCGCGGCAGGATCGTCGCGCCGAGGCCGCTCTCGACCAGCACCTTGATCGCCTCGACGCTGCCCAGCTCCATGATCGGCCGCGGCGCGAGCCCGGCACGGCGGAACCACGCATCCACCAGCATGCGGGTCGCGCCGCCGCTCTCGTACAGAATCAGCGGCAACGCGGCGAGTTGCGCCGGCCGCACGCCCCCCGCATCCGGCAACATCGCGCCCGGGGCGTAGGCGACCAAAGGCTCCTTCGTCAGCCGCTGCGCCTCCAGCGCGCGGTCCAGCCGGCCGGCCAGCGTCACCAGCGCGAGGTCCAGTCCGCCCGCCAGCACCCGCCCCAGTATCTCCGGCGTATTGCCCGTGGCGATGATGATCTCCAGTCCTGGCATGCGCTGCTTCATCCGGGTCAGCAGAGGCGGCAGCAGATGGATGCAGGCGGTGGCGCCGGTGCCCAGCCGCACGCGGCCGACCTCGCCGCCCTGGAACGCGGCGGCGGCGGCCAGCAGGTCGTCCACCGCCGCCTGCACCTTGCGCGCCTGGAGCAGTACCGCCTCGCCCACCGCGGTCGGCCGCACCGGCCCGGCGCCGCGTTGCAGCAACCTGGCCGCCAGCGCTCGCTCCAGCTCCTTCACCTGCTGGCTCGCGGCCGGCTGGGTGATGCGCAAGGCCCGCGCCGCCGCCGACAGGCTGCCGGTGTCCACCGTGGCGACGAAACTGTGCAATTGGCGGAGGGTCGGGGCACGCATAGGCCAAACTTATGCTGATGCCGCGTATTGCAAAAATAGTCTTTGGGCCGCGCCGCAACGGTGCCAGCCTTGCCGTGTCATGGAGGTGCAACGATGACCCTGCCGCCCGAGCCCACCACGATCCGTCCGGCGACCGATGCCGACATCGATGCGGTGACGGCGATCTATGCCCACCACGTGCTGCACGGCCGCGCCTCGTTCGAGACCGAGCCGCCCACCGCCGCCGAGATGCGCCGCCGGCGTGCCGCCGTGGTGGACAGCGGCCTGCCCTATTTCGTTGCGGAAAGAGCAGGAGGCGCGGCGGCTGGGGAGATCCTGGGCTATGCGTATGCCGGCGCCTACCGGCCGCGCGCCGCCTACGCCAATACCGTGGAGAACTCCGTGTATCTGCGCGCCGATGCGATCGGCCAGGGGATCGGCCGCCGATTGCTCGCCGCGCTGGTGGCCGCCTGCGAGCAATGCGGACTGCGGCAGATGGTCGCGGTGGTGGGCGATTCGGCGAACGAAGCCTCGATCCGGCTGCACGAGAAGCTCGGATTTCGGCGCGTCGGCGTGCTGCGCGACGTGGGCTACAAGCATGGCGTGTGGCTGGACAGCGTGCTGCTGCAACGCAGCCTGGGGGCGGGCAGCGGCCTGCCGCCGTGCCGCGGCGATGGCTGAGGAGGCCGCACGCCCAGCCGCCGCCCCGCGGGCCGAACGCGAGGCCGCCGCGCCGATAGCCGCACATGCCGCCACGCCGGCGGCACACGCGGGCGCTACGACGCCGGCCGCCCACGCAGGCGCTACGACGCCGGCGGCCCACGCGGGCGCCGCGACGCCGGCGGCACACGCGGGCGCTACGACGCCGGCCGCACACGCGGGCGCAGGGATGCCAACGGCACACGCGATTGCTCCGACGTCCGGAACCGGGGCCGCGGTTGCTCGGACGTCCGGAATCGGAACCGGGGGCGCCGCTGCGCCATCGCGCCGCGTCGTCATCGTCGTGCTGGGGATCGGCCAGGTGCTGGTCTGGGGCTCGTCCTACTACCTGCCGGCGGTGCTGGCGAAGCCGATCGCCGATGCCACCGGCTGGCCACTGTCCTGGGTGATCGGCGGGCTGTCGCTCGGCCTGCTGGTGTCCGGCCTGGTGTCGCCCAAGGTCGGCGACCTGATCGAGCAATACGGCGGCCGCCCGGTGCTGATGGGCAGCGCCGCGCTGCTGGCGGCCGGGCTGCTGACCTTGGCCATAGCGCCGAACCTGGTGGTGTTCACCCTCGGGTGGCTGGTGATCGGCGTCGCCATGGGCGCGGGGCTGTATGACCCGGCCTTCGCCACGATCGGCCGGCTCTACGGCAAGGGAGCGCGGGCCATCATCACCTCGCTGACCCTGATCGGCGGCTTTTCCAGCACGGTGTGCTGGCCGCTCAGCGCGCTGCTGCTGGAGCATCTGGGCTGGCGCGGCGCCTGCCTCGCCTACGCGGTGGTGAACCTGTGCGTGGTGCTGCCGCTCTACCGCCTCGGGCTGCCGGCCGAGCTTCGCCATGCCGCCGGACAAGCCCCTCCCCCGCCCGATCCGGCCACCGGCGCCGCGACGCCACCGCCGCGCGGCCGGCTGCATCATGTGGTGTTTGCGCTGCTGGCGCTGGGCATGACGCTGTCGTCCGTCATCGCCGCGGTGATGTCGGTGCAATTGCTGACGGTGCTCGAACAACGGGGGGTGCCGCTGGCGACCGCGGTCGCGCTGGGCGCGATCATCGGGCCGTGCCAGGTCGGCGCGAGGCTGATCGACCTGCTGGCCGGGCAACGCACGCATCCGGTGTGGGAGGGGTTGCTGTCGGCGGTGTTCGTCACACTGGGGCTGGGGCTGTTGCTCACGCGCCAGGACGCGGTGGTGGCGGCGCTGGTGGTGTATGGCGGCGGGATCGGGTTGCGCTCGATCGTGCGCGGCACCTTGCCGTTGGCCCTGTTCGGGCCGGTCGGGTACCCCAGCCTGATCGGCCGGCTGGCGTTTCCCATGTTGGTCGGCCAGGCGGCGGGGCCGTCCGCCGCGGCGGTGCTGCTGGTGCGGTTCGGCGGGCACGGCGTGCTGGTCGCGCTGTTGTGGATGGCGGTCGCCACGCTGGTGTTCAGCGCGATGCTGGTGCCGTTCGCCCATCCCCGCACCGTCCGGCTGGTGCGGAGCGCCGGCGGCGGACCGGGCTGACGCAGCGGATGGCCGATGCCGCGCTGCGCGGCGATGGCTTTTCGGGTCGCGGAATTGGTGCATGGGCTTCTGGCGGATGGCGATGATTTCGACCTCCGGCCTGCGCGGATCACACAGCGGCGGCAGGCTGGCGAATTGGTGCATGGGCTTCTGGCGGATGGCGATGCGGCCGGCCAGCCGGAGCAAGGGGGTCCTCGTCTCATGAGCGTCTCGTTTGCTGCGGCGTGAGACCGCCGGATCCGGCGTGAGACACAGCGGATGCGGATCGAGCCGGCGCGGACCGGGAACCCCCTGGGCCGGCCGTGCTACCGGGCGGTGCCGATCGTGTCTCACAGTCGTCTCGTATGGCGACACATGAGATTGCGGCGCAGCCTGCGAGACGCGGCCGAAGCGGATCGGGAAGCTGCGGCGGGCGGCGGCCGCCCGGCTGGAGCATGCGCCTAGGCCTGTCTTGTCTGAGCGTGTGCAGGGGTGCCTGGGAAAGCAGGGCGACGTCATGCCGGGTGGCGACAAAGGAAGCTTTTAACACGGAGGCAGAACGAGAACCACGGAAGCCACGGAGAGCGCGTGCCTCCCGATCAGCCGGGGGAGGTTCGCGCTCTTCGTCAGGGTGATGGCATTTGAACGGCGGGGTCGATCGGGGCGGATCGGCTGTCCTTCCACCGCCGGGGGGATTTGCAGCATCGCACAGCAAGGCTTTGACACAGAGGCCGCAGAGAAGAAGCTCAAGCCTCCGGTTTCACAGAGAGAATTCATCGAATGCCGGCTTGTCCTGCGGATCCATCGTGCATTGCCGATGTTTTTTTCTCTGCGTCACTTGTGGCTTGAGCTTTTTCTCCGTGTGCTCGGTGTTAAAACCTTGCTTGCTTCGCTTGC
>DATHNI010000402.1:0-2190 GCA_035486135.1 Acetobacteraceae bacterium | reverse complement strand
CGGCACGCTGGCGATCTCTTTGCGTGCCCAGTCATCGACCGCCTGGATCTGCTTCGTATAGGCCGCCGCGCGCGCCCGGTAGTCCGCGGCGCCGGCCGGATCGACGCGCTCCAGCGCCTCGGCGATGTTGCGCACGTAAATGACGCCATTGCGCGGATCGAGCCAGGCGTGCTGGTCGATCGCCGCGGGCAGCTGCCTGCCGGAAACCGGGTGCTCCTCCTCTGTGGTCAGTGTCCGCACCCCGCGGGTAACGACGACCTTTGTACCCTTGAAGAGGGCCTGCTTGAGCAGGGGCTCCAGCCACGGCTCGAACTCCTCGTTGAGGTCGTTGACGAATAGGGCGCGTGCCGAGGCGACTGTTGCCACGTCGGCTGCGGTCGGCTGGTACAGCTCACAGTCCCCACCAGCCTTGACGATCGTCTTGATGTCGACACGATCGCCACCGACGCTAGCGAGCATATCGCCAATGACGCTGAAGGTCACGACCACCGGGATCCGGTCCGTGGCTCGCGCCGCGCCCGCCAGCAGCAGGACACTGAGCGCGACAACGCAACGAAACATCACTCGTCCTCCCGCCCGATCATCGGCGTTAATCGCCGCCAAGTGTCAGCTGCAAGGAGCGAGATTCCAAATAGCAATCCCGCCGCCAGTACGATCGCCGGACCGGAAGGCAGATTGCCGTGATAGGAGAGCAGCAATCCCGCAACCGATGCGGCCATCCCGAAGCCGGTCGCCAGCGGCATGGACGCTGCCACACCCAACCCCCAGCACCGCGCGGCCGCAGCCGGCAGCAGCATCGGTCCCACCGCCAGCAACGTGCCGAATGCCTGGAAGCTCGCCACCAGCCCTAGCACCACCAGCACCAGGAACACCGCCCCGTACGGGGCGCGCGTTCCCGCCGCGCGAAGAAATGCGGGATCAAACGCGCCCACTGCGAGCGGTCGATACAATGCCGCGATCACAAGCACAACCACGCTGCTGACAGCGGCAATCTGCAGTAGCGCCCGCTGGTCGATCGCCAGCACAGTGCCGAACAGCACGCGCATGACGTCGACATTACTGCCCCGCCACGCCACCAGAACAACGCCGAGCGAGAGGGCGACCAGATAAAACGCCACCAGACCCGCATCACGCGGCGCCCGCTCGCCGGTGATCAGCCCAGCCAGCGCCGCCACGGCAACTCCGCTCGCCAGCCCACCCAGCGACAGCCATGTCGGCGATGGTCCCGCATACAAGAACCCTACGGCCGCGCCGGGCATCACCGCATGTCCGAGCACGTCGCCATCGAGGCTCATCCGCCGTAACACCAGCAGCGTTCCAATGGCCCCGTTGGCGAGCGCCAGAGCCACACAGGCCACCAGCGCCGCGCGCATGAACGCGAAGGTCTCGAACGGTTCCAATATCAGCGCATGCGCCGACATTACGCCGCCATCGCCGGCAACGCCACTTCAGTCGCACCCCAGGCGAGGCAGCGTCGCGCCAATACCACAGTCGACGGAAAGTGCGCCTGCACCAACTCGAGATCATGCAACACGGCGATCACGGTCCTGCCCTCCCGGTGCCATCGCACGACCTGATCGAGCAGCACAGACATCGTCTGCGCATCGACCGCGGCAAACGGCTCGTCGAGCAAAATAACCGCGGCATCCTGCAGAATCAGCCGTGCGAACAGCGCCCGCTGCAGCTCGCCCACCGAGAGCTCGGCAATCGGCCGCGCCAGCCGTTCGGCCAGCCCCAACGCCTCCGCCACCTCCGCGACGCGCGCCCGCAGCGCGGTCCCCGGCGAGCGGAATGGGCCGAACTCCCGCCATCCGCCGAGCGTAATCAGTTCCGACACCGCGAGCGGGTAATTACGGTCGATTGCGGCAAGCTGAGGCAGATAGGCCACTCGCTGCCGCGCCGGACCATCCACGACCCCGCAGGCGAGCCGTTTCACACCCGCGATCGCGGCAAGGAGCGTACTCTTGCCGGCCCCGTTCGCCCCCACGACGGCGGTCAGGCTTCCCGCAGCGAACTCTCCGCTCACGGCCTCCAAGGCTATTCGTCGGGCATAGCGCACGGTTATGTCGCGCAACAGAACGCGGCCGTCAGCAAAACCACACCCCTGCCCATCTGATCTGACGCGCAAGTCGAAGACGCGTGGCGTCGGCCTGGAACCGCTGGCGAGGCGGCGGTGGTAAAATCTCGCGA
>DATHNI010000401.1:0-18736 GCA_035486135.1 Acetobacteraceae bacterium | reverse complement strand
TGGTTCCTGCTGGGTGGTGATTTGTACACCGCCTATACGTTCATTGCCGTCCCGGCGCTGATGTTCGGCGCGGGGGCCATCGGCTTCTTCGCCGTGCCATACACCATCATGGTCTACCCGATCGTGTATCTGGCGTTTCCGCGGCTGTGGGCGGTGGCGCACAAGCACGGCTATGTCACGTCGCCGGATTTCGTTCGCGGCCGTTACGGCAATCGTTGGTTGGCCTTAGCCATCGCGATCACCGGAATGGTTGCGACTATGCCCTATATCGCCCTGCAGCTCGTCGGCATGCAGGTCGTGATTGGCGCCATCGGCTTCGAGACCTCGGGCTGGATCGGCGACCTGCCGTTGATCATCGCCTTCGTCATCCTGGCGGCGTTCACCTACACCTCGGGCCTGCGCGCGCCGGCGATGATCGCGGTGGTGAAGGACCTGCTGATCTACGCCACCGTGATTGCCGCGATCATCATCGTGCCGATCGAACTCGGCGGCTATAGCAAGATCTTTGCCGCGATCCCGTCGCCCAAGCTGCTACTGGCCGCACCGCCGGCTGGGTCGTTGGGCAGCTTCAGTGCCTATGCCACGTTGGCCTTTGGGTCGGCTTGTGCGCTGTTCCTGTATCCGCACTCGATCACCGGTGTGCTGAGCGCATCGAGCGCACGGGTGATCCGGCGCAATTCCGCGGCGCTGCCGGCCTATTCGATGGTGCTGGGGCTGCTGGCGTTGATCGGCTTCATGGCGGTGGCCGCCGGCGTGCAGCAACTGCCGGAATTCGCTGACGGGTTCAAACGCTACGGCAATAATTTCTCGGTGCCCGCGTTGCTGATGTTTGCGTTCCCGTCGTGGTTTGTCGGCGTGGCCTTTGCCGCGATCGCCATCGGTGCGTTGGTGCCAGCGGCGATCATGTCGATTGCGACCGCCAACATCTTCACCCGCAACATCTACCGCGAGTTCATCAACCCAGCCTGCACGGATGGCGAGGAGAGCCAGGTCGCCAAGGTGGTGTCGCTGGTGATCAAGATCGGCGCGCTGGTGTTCATCTTCTTCATTCCGTTCCAGTACGCGATCCAGATGCAGTTGCTCGGCGGCATCTGGATCATCCAGACGCTGCCGGCGGTGATGCTGGGGCTGTTCACCCGCATCTTCAATGGCTGGGCGTTGCTGCTCGGCTGGGTAGTGGGCATTGCGATGGGCACGTCGATGGCGGCATCGGTCAACTTCACGCCGATCTATCCACTGCACATCCTTGGCACGACGGTGCCCTGTTACATCGCGGTCTCGGCCGTCGCGGCGAATATCGTGGTGTCGTTCGTTCTGTCGCTGTTCCTGAACGCGGTGGCGTCGGACCGGCACAAGGACATGACGGTGGCCGCGGATTACCACTAGGCCGTCAACGTCGTCTTAACCCGCGCCCGCTAGAACCCGCGCCAGGAGCCATCCTGGAGCGGGAGTGCTTGCGGACATCGTCACGGAGGCGTTCGGTCGTCCCGCCCTGATGCGCGAGGCGCGGCGGGGCTGGTGTCCAAGGTGTTCGCGCCCTGAGGCGGCTTGCGAGCAGCTGCTGGTGGGCGATTCGGATGATGTCGAGGCGTTGCTGTTGCAAGGCTTGGCGCTGGCAGCGGCAAGGCGGCCCCAGGAGGCAGCAACGGTACTGAACCGCGTCGCGGCGTCCCGCCCGCCTTATGCGCATCCGTGCGCGGATCTGATTGCCGGATGCACCGGGGTATGCCGCGCAGTTGCCGGTCTGCCTGGCACTTGCGCCACGCAATACACGCCTGTTGCTATTGTGGGCGGATAATCGGCATGCACAGGGCGACCTCGACCAGGCCGCAATGACCCTGAACACGCGGCTGCGCGATCAACCAACCAACGCGGCGGCGCCCATCGGTTCGCTCTGGCGTGCGCCGAGCGGGTGATTTTGACGCCGCGATCGTGCGGATATTGCGCGCCGTGATGCTGGATTGCGTGCCGGCAGTGGGTTCGGCCAATCTTGGCTTGCTGCATGACGCCATGGATTTGCCTCAATATATAGCGCCGCGGGAATAATCCGGCACAGCTATATCCGCAAGAACCCCACCAAGCGTTCCACCTCTGCGACAATCGGATCCGCGATCGCCGCCGCCCGCGCCGCCCCGTCGCGCAGCACCGTGTCCAGCTCCGCCACATCGGCCAGCCGCCGCTGCGTCTCTTGCGCGATCGGCGTCAGCTTCTCCACCAGCAGCCCCGCGAGCGCGTCCTTGAACGGCCCGAAGCCGTTGCCGCCGTGCTCGCCCAGCACCTCGGCGGGCGTGATGTCGGCCATCGCGGCATAGATACCCACCAGGTTGCGCGCCTCCGGCCGCTGCGCCAGGCCCTCGGGCTCGCTCGGCAACGGCTCGGGATCGGTCTTGGCGCGGCGGATCTTCAGGGCGATCGTGTCGGCATCGTCATTCAGATTGATCCGGCTCTGATCCGATGAATCGGATTTCGACATCTTCTTGGTGCCATCGCGCAGGCTCATCACCCGCGCCGCCGGGCCCAGGATCAGCGGATGGATCGCTGGGAAGAATTCGACCCCGTAATCATGATTGAACTTGTCGCGGATGTCGTTCGCCAGCTCCAGGTGCTGGCGCTGGTCATCCCCCACCGGCACGTGGGTCGCGTGATAGGCCAGGATGTCGGCTGCCATCAGGCTCGGATAGGCGTAGAGACCGAGCGAGGCATTCTCGCGGTCCTTGCCTGCCTTGTCCTTGAACTGGGTCATGCGGTTGAGCCAGCCCAGGCGGGCGACACAATTGAAGATCCACGCGAGCTGCGCATGGGCACGCACGCTCGATTGCAGGAACAGGATGTGCTGCGTCGGATCGATACCGCAGGCGAGCAGCACCGCGGCCATCTCGCGCGACTGCTGCCTTAGCTCGGCCGGGTCCTGCCACTGCGTGATCGCGTGCAGGTCGACCACGCAATAGATGCAGTCATACGTCTCCTGCAGCGGCACCCAATTGCGGATGGCCCCGAGGTAATTGCCCAGCGTCGGGATGCCAGACGGCTGGATGCCAGAGAAGATGCGTTGCATGGGGTCGTCGATGATCAGTGTTCGGTGGTCGGGTTGATGGCCGATCGGGCGGGGCGACGCAAGCCGCGACGGGCGAGCAGCCCCAGCGCGTCGCGCGCATCGAAGGCGCCCAGCGCGTGGCCGGCGCCGAAATAGGTCAGCATGCCGACGGCGATCAGGGCACCGAGTGCGGCGGCGCGTAACACGCCGCGGGGTGCCAAGACATGGAACAGGCCGTACTGCGTCACCGCCAGCGCCACGGCCATCAGCAGCGCGGCGCCCAGCATGCGTATGGTGTGCTGTCGCAGCCGCGCGTCGGGGGCGAACTGGCCGCGCCGGTGTAGCACCCAGGCCAGGCCGGCGAGGTTGAACATCGCGGCGACGCTGGTGGCCAAAGGTGGGCCGATATGGCGCAGCGGGATCATGAAGGCGAGGTTCAGTGCCAGGTTCAGTGCCACGGCCATCAGCCCGATCTTCACCGGGGTCGCGGTATCACCGCGGGCGAAGAAACCGGGGGCCACGACTTTCACCGCGACGAAGGCCGGCAGGCCGATCGCATAGGCAGCCAGCGCCTCGCCGGCGCGGGTGACGTCGGCGCCACCGAACGCGCCGCGGCCGAACAGCACCGCGATCACCGGATCGGCCGAGACGACGAATGCGAAGGCCGCCGGCAAGGTCAGAAACAGCGCGTATTCCAGCGCTCGGTTCAACGTACCCAGCGCCGCCGCCGCCTCACCCGCGCGCACCTGGCGCGACAACAGGGGCAGCAACGCGGTGCCGACGGCGGTGCCGATCACGCCCAGCGGCAACTGCTGCACCCGATCGGCGTAGTACAGCACCGAGACCGTGCCCGCTGGCAGCAGGCTGGCAATGATCACGTCGACCGCGAGATTGAGCTGGGTGACGCCGGCGCCGAGTAGGCCAGGGGCCATGCGCCGCAGCAGCACGCGCACCTGTGGCGTCAGGCGCGGCAATGTCGGTCGCAACGCAAAGCCGGCGCGCGAGGAGGCCATCATCAACACCGCGAGCTGGGCCACACCGGCGACGGTGACGCCCCAAGCGAGCGCGTGGCCCGCAGTGGGCACATAAGGCGTCAGCCACAACAGGAACGCGATCGAGACGATATTGAACAGCACATAGGACGCCGACGCGGCGGTGAAACGATCGATGCCGTTCAGCACGCCGGACACCAGTGCCGCGAGACAGATCAGGATCAGGTAGGGAAAGGTGATGCGAGACAAGGTCACAGCAAGTGCAAACTTTGCCGGAACCGCCTCGAAGCCTGGCGCCAGCACCGCCATCAGCCCCGGCATGGCGATCTCGCCAACGATCGTCAGCAGGCCGAGCCACAGTGTCATCACCGCGAATGCTTCGTTAGCGAAACGCCGCGCCGAGGCGGGGCCCTCGGCGGTGTGCAGGCCGGCGAACTCGGGCACGAAGGCGGCATTGAAGGCGCCCTCACCGAACAGCCGGCGGAACAGGTTGGGCAATTTCAGCGCGACGAAGAACGCGTCGGCCACCGGACCAGCGCCCAGGATCGCGGCAATCAGCATGTCGCGCACGAAGCCCAGCAGACGGCTTGCCATCGTCCAGCCGCCGATGGTCAGCACACTTCTCAGCATCGGCTTTCGGTAACTGCCTGATGCGCCGTATCGCGAAACGCCCCAGAAGGCCACACCGTTCCCCAAGCGCGACAGATGATGCCCGCTGTGGCATCGCGCCTGCTGCAGATCTGGAGTGACGCATGAGCGGTTCGATCGAACACACGAAAGAAGGGCTGGAGCACGCTCACCACGCCGCGGAGCACGGCGGTGACCACTCGGCCCGCTGGATCGCGGTGCTGATCGCGGTTCTGGTGGCGGCCCCGGCGCTGGCCGAGATGGGGGAAAAGGCGGCGCAGAACCTCTACCTGACGGAACATATCGCGCTGTCCGACAACTCGGCCTTCTACCAGGCAAAGAACCTGCGCGCTGCCATCCGGGCCTCCGAGGCAACCCTGCTGGCGAGCCTGCCCAACGCCGCTGACCCGGCGGTGCAGGACCGGATCGAGGCGGCGCACGACGACGGGGCACGGTTGCGCGACGATCCCAAGGGCGGCAACGGCATGAAGCAGTTGACCGCCCAGGCGGCGGAGCGTCAGGCCCGGCGCGACCACGCCTTCGACGACTACCACCACTTCGAACTCCTGGTCGGTGCCTTGCAGATCGCCATCGTGCTGGCCTCGGTCTCGGTGATCGCCCGCGCGCGATTCCTGACCATGTCGGCCGCGGTGATTGGCGCCGCCGCTGCCCTGGCCGGGCTGGCGGTGGAGTTCGCGTGGATCTGAGGGCGCCGGCTCATTCATCACGCCGTGGCCGTGCGAGGAGCGTGGCCATGGCCGCGCGCAAGGTGGTGCGGCCCTGCACCAGGGCGGCGACGGCGGTGCAGATCGGCATGTCCACGCCGACACCGCGAGCGACGATGGCAGGGGCGGTGGCGACGCCCTCGGTGACGGTGTCGCGCGCGGCCAGGACGTCGGCGAGTGCCTGACCACGGCCCAGCGCGAGACCGAGAGAGTAGTTGCGGCTAGCGGGGCCGGTGCAGGTGAGCAGCAGGTCGCCGAGGCCGGACAGGCCGGCGACCGTCTCCGCTTTGCCACCAAGCGCGACGGCGAGGCGCGAGAGTTCGGCCAATCCGCGGGTGATCAACGCGGCGCGTGCGTTCTCCCCCAAGCCGGCGCCGATGACTGTGCCGGCGGCGATGGCAATGACGTTCTTCGCTGCGCCACCGACCTGGGCGCCGATCGCGTCGTCGTTGCCGTAGAGGCGAAAGGAAAGCGTGCCGAGCAGCGCGATAACGTGTTCGCGCAGCGCCGCATCAAGGCCCGCGACGACGGCAGCGGCGGGCAGACCGGCGGCGATCTCGTGCGCGAAATTGGGGCCGGTGAGAATCACGCATGGCGCCGCCGGACGCAGTTGCGCGACCAGCTCCAGCGGCAGGCACAGCGTGCCGGTCTCGACGCCTTTGACACAGACGACAAGCGGCGTGGGCGCGGGCGGCAGAGCAGTCAGCACGCCGCGCAGATGCTGCATCGGCACGGCCAACAGGCGTGCGTCGGCGTCGATCGGCAGCGCGGTCGTGATCGCGATGCGGTCGGGTAGCGCGTGGCCGGGCAGGCGCGGGTTCTCGCCTGCCGCGACCATGGCGGCAGCACGGGCCGGGTCGCGTGCCCATAGTGTCACCTGCGCGCCGGCGCGGGCGGCCTGAATCGCCAGCGCGGTACCCCACGCGCCGGCTCCGATCACCGCGACATTACTCATCGACCAGCCGGATCACCTCGGCTCCCTCGCCAGACTCGCGCGTGCCCAGCCGGTCAAGCAGTGCGGCGAGGATGGCAGCCGCCTCGGCCTCGAATCGGTAGGGCGGGTTGATGACTAGCACGCCGCAGCCGTTCAGCCGCGCGGGGTCGGTGGGTTCGCGCAGCAGCAGCTGGGCGACGACGATGTCGCCGATGCCAGAGGCTTGCAGTGCCGCGTGGAAGTCGCGGATTGGCGCGCGGTGCTTGATCGGATACCAGGCCGCGAAGACGCCGGTGCGGAAGCGGGCGTGCCCGCTGCGCAGACCCTGGACAAGGCAGTCGAATTCGTCGGCCGCCTCGTACGGTGGATCGATCAGCACCAAGCCGCGGCGCTGCTTCGGCGGCAGCAGAGCACTGAGGGCTTCCCAGCCGTCGCGATGATGGACGGCGACGAGAGGGTCACCGGCAAACAGACGGCGCAAAGAGGCATGGTCATCGCGGTGCAGCTCGCAGCAGGCCAGGCTGTCGTCAGGACGGAGGAGGGTGCGGATCAGCAGCGGCGAGCCGGGGTAATAGTGGCGTGCGCCTCTCCCATCTTGCGGCAGAGCTCGACGCGCGAAGCAATGTCGGGGGTGGGTCTCGCCGCGTGGACCACCCTCACCCGCGTCGCCTTGCTCGCCGACCTCTCCCGCAAGCCGGCGAGGTGTACGTGGTGTATTCGTGGCACGCACGAGACCGATGTGGTCCGTGAGCACTGCCGGTGGGTGATCGAGCAGGCGGCCGATACCAGCGCGCCATTCGCCGCTGCGCTCCGCCGGATCGGCGGACAGGTCGTAGCACCCGGCGCCGGCATGGGTATCCAGCACGAAGATCGGCGCCGGCTTGCGCTGCAGCGCGCGTATCAGCCAGACCAGCAACGCGTGCTTCACGCAGTCGGCGAAGCCGCCGGCGTGGAATGCGTGGCGGTAGTTCATCCTGCGATCCGCACCAACTCGGAGTCACGATATCGCGTGGATGGGAACTTGCGGAGGAGCTTGTGGTATAATGCGCAACACATCTGTCGACTTAGGAGTATCGCATGACCGTGCTTGGTAGAATGGCGTTTGCCTCGATGATTGGCTTGGGTGCGCTGACATTGTCCGTCGCCAGCGCCTCTGCGGCGATTGTTTGCAACGGCGGGGGCGAGTGTTGGCATGCCAAGGCCCAGTATGCATACCCGCGGGAGGCCGGCGTGGTGGTGCATCCGGACAACTGGCGCTGGGGCGCCAATGATCACTATCGCTGGAACGAGCACGACGGCCGTGGCTACTGGCGCGGCGGGCGTTGGGTTGCCTTCTAGGGCGCCGCCACTCATCTGAATTCCTAATTGGTTTCCTGTCCCGCGCTGGTCAGCGCATCCAATGGCCAGCGCGGGCGCGGCGCGAAATCCAACCCGTCGGTCAGGCCGAGGCGCAGCCGCTCAATCCCGGCCCAGGCCACCATCACCGCGTTGTCGGTGCACAGGCGGATCGGCGGCGCCACGAGCCAGGCGCCACGCGCGGCTGCCACCTCGGTCAGGGCAGTGCGAATGGCGGTGTTAGCGGCAACGCCGCCGGCCACCACCAGCAGCTTCGCCTCCGGGGCCATGGCCATGGCGTGGCTGGCGCGATCGGCCATCACCTCGACCACGGCGCGCTGGAACCCGGCGGCCACATCGGCTGCCAGCGATGCGGCCAGAGCGCCCTCCCCGTGGCGTGCGACTTCCTGTGCGACGGCGGTCTTCAGGCCGGAGAAGCTGAAGTCGCAGCCCGACCGCCCTTTCATCGGGCGGGGGAATGGAAAGCGCTTTGGGTCGCCGCCAGCCGCGAGGCGCTCCAGCGCCGGACCGCCCGGCCAGCCCAGGCCCAGTAGCTTGGCGACCTTGTCGAACGCCTCGCCCACCGCGTCATCCACCGTGCCGCCCAGCCGGCGATAGGCGCCGACCGCGTCCACTCGCACACATTGGCAATGGCCACCGGAGACCAGCAGCAGCAGATATGGAAACGGCGCGCCGCCCTCCACCAATCCCGGCAGGCGCGCGGTCAGCGCGTGCGCTTCCAGATGGTTCACCGCGACGTAGGGCAGGCTGTGCGCCAGGGCGATGCCCTTGGCCATCGACGAGGCCACGATCAGCCCACCGATCAGCCCTGGCCCGCCGGTGGCGGCCACGCCGCCCAGCGCGGGATAGGTCACGCCGGCCTCCGTCATTATGCGCGCCACCAGGCCCGGCAGATGCGCCAGATGCGCCCGAGCGGCGATTTCCGGCACCACGCCGCCATACGGCGCGTGCTCGCGCTCCTGGCTCAGCACCCGCTCGGCCAGAATGCGCCCGTCGGCATCCAGCAGCGCCGCGGCGGTTTCGTCGCAGGAGCTCTCGATCCCCAGCACTGGTCCGGCAATCGGGCGCATTCGTACTCATCCCACCTTTACGCTGCCAGTCGCACGGTAATAGGACAGCGTCATGACCATGGCCACGCCATCGCCTGATCGTCCGCTGCGCGTCGGCACGCGAGGTTCGCCGCTGGCGCTGATCCAGGCCCGCGATTTCATTGCCCGGATGCAGGCTGCCTGGCCCGAGCACCGGTTCGAAGAACAGGTCATCCACACCACGGGTGACACCACCCAGGCGGCGGGCACGCGGCTCGCGGATATCGGCGGCAAGGGGCTGTTCGCCAAGGAGATCCACGCGGCACTGACCGACGGGCGCATCGACTTCGCGGCGCATAGTCTGAAGGATCTGGAGACCGCGCTGCCACCGGGCATCGCGTTGGGCTGCACCTTGGCGCGTGAGGACCCGCGTGAGGCGCTGATCTTGGGACCAGGCTGCAGCGCCGTCGATCCGGCCGATCCGTATGCAGCTCTGCCGCCGGGCGCAATGATCGGCACCGCGTCGGTCAGGCGCGGCGCGCAACTGTTACATGCCCGGCCCGACCTGAAGACCGCCACGCTGCGCGGAAATGTGCAAACGCGGCTCGAGAAAGTGGCCGGCGGCGCGTTCGCCGCGTCGCTGCTTGCCTATGCGGGTCTGCTGCGGCTGGGCATGGCGGAGCGCGCCTCGGCGGTGCTCGATTCCGAGTTGATGGTGCCGGCGGTGTGCCAGGGGATTGTCGGGGTGACCGTCCGCGAGGGCGACACTGCGCTGCGCGCGTTGCTGGCCCGGATCGAGAATGCGGACGCCCGCGCCGCCGCCACGGCCGAGCGGGCGTTGCTGGCGGCGCTGGACGGATCGTGCCGCACGCCGATCGGCGGCTATGCGCGGCTGCTGCCGCAGGGCGAGCTGTCGATGAGCGCGCTGATCGCGCGCGCCGATGGCACATTCGTGTTGAAGCGCCATCTGCAAGGCGCGGTGGCGGATGCCGCGCGCATCGGGCGGGCGCTGGGCGTGTGCCTCAAGGCCGACAGCCCGCGCGACCTCTTTGCCTGATCCGGTCCGGGACAGCGTCCTGATCACCCGGCCGCAGCCCGGCGCCGATGAAACCGCCGCGCGGGTCGCGGCTCTGGGCTGGCGGCCGGTTGTGGCCCCGCTGCTCGAAATCCGTCGGTTGAATGGCTCGCTTCCCATGGCGACGTCGATCCAGGCCGTGCTGGTTGCCAGCGGGAATGCGTTGCCCGGTCTGGCGCGCCGCTATCGTCGGCGGCCGCTGCTGGCGGTGGGCGACGCGACGGCGGCCCGCGCACGGGCCGCCGGGTTCACGCAGGTTTGGAGTGCCGGCGCCGACGCCGCGGCATTGGCGGCGCTGGCCGGACGACGCTGCGATCCGGCCGGAGCTCCTTTGCTGCTTGCGGCCGGACGGGGGCAAAGCCTGGTACTGGCCACTGCGCTGCGCAGCCGCGGATTTCGGGTCATCCGGCGCACGGTCTATGCCAGCGTGCCCGTCGCGACCCTGCCGGCGCCCGCGGCAAACACCCTGCGATCGGGGCGGTTGCGCGCGATCCTGTTCTTCTCCGCTGAGACCGCGCGGCAGTTCGCACGACTGCTGACCCGCGCCGGGCTGCGTGAGCCCGTCACCAGCGTCGACGCCTGCGCTATCGGTGCGGCCGCCGCCGCAGCTATAGAAGGATTGCCCTGGCGGCGCGTTCGCCGCGCCGCGCAGCCCACTCAGGACGCCATGCTCGCACTGCTGTCATGACAGACCCTGTCGACGCCCCACCGCCCGAGATACCTCCGGCCGATGCGTCCGCGCCGATCCCGGCCGCAGCGCCGACGCCGCGGCGGTCCGTGCTGCCATTTGTGGTCGGCCTTGGATTCCTGGTGCTGGCGGTGTCGCAGGCCGCACTCTGGGTCCGCGTATTGCAGCCCACGTCGCCGGCCAGCCGTCCGGATGCGCGGATACCGGCGGTCGAGGATCGTCTAAGCCGCTTGGAAGCGCACCAAGCGGCCCCCGCGCCAGATCTGGGACCCCTGACTGCGCGCGTGACGGCGCTGGAGCAGCACAAACCAGGCGCACCGCCGGCGCCGACAGACGGGCTGGCCGACCGGTTGACGGCCGATGAGAGACGCCTCGCGGCGCTGGAGAAAACCGCCTCAGCACCGGCGCAAACCAATGGTTTGGCGGACCGTATCACCACTGATGAGGCCCGCCTGGCGGTGCTGGAGAAGACCGCGGCGGCACCCGCGCCGACCGATGGCCTGGCAGATCGCGTCGCTGCCAACGAAGCCCGCCTCGCCGCCCTGGAAAAATCATCCGCCATCCCGGCGCAGCTGGCCGACCAGGCCATGCGGGTCGGACGCCTGCAGGCGGCGTTTGCGGCCTTGGCGGCGGGACGGCCGCTGGGCGACATCCCGCAGGCGCCGGCCGCGCTCGCGCGCTATGCCACTGTCGCGCCGCCGACCGAGCCGGCGCTGCGTCTGGCATTTCCGGCCGCGGCTCGCGCGGCGTTGGCGGCCGGGCAGCCGGCCTCCAGCAGCCAACCCCTGCTGGATCGGCTCTGGGCTGAGGCACAAGACCTGGTGACGATCCGGCGAGGTGACCGCGTGCTGCTGGGTAACCCCAACGCGGGCGTACTCGCGCACGCGCAAACCGCCTTGGACGCGGGCGATTTGGCGGGCGCGGTCGCCTCAGTCGCGACCCTGACCGGGTCGGCGGCGCAGGCGATGGCGCCCTGGTTGGAGCAGGCGCGTGGCCTGCTGGCTGCGCGCGCGGCGCTGGCCGATCTGGCTGCGCACGCCTGATGCGTCGCGCCATCGGCACCGTCTTGCTGGCCGCGGTGGTGGTCGGCATTGCCTGGGCGATCTCGCTGCTGCACGGCCAGGTCAGCTTCGACCTGGGTGGGGTGAGCGTCGACACCACGACGCCTGCCGCGCTGGCGGTGTTGGCGGTGGCGTTCGTCGCGCTCTACCTCGTGGTGCGCGTGCTGGGGGCCCTGTGGCGACTGCCCCGCCTCTGGCGCGGCTGGCGCGCGCGGCAGCATCGCGCGCAGGGCGATGCGGCAGTGACCGAGGCGCTGGTGGCGCTGGCGGCCGGCGATCGCATCAGGGCGCGGCGCGCGGCCGATCGGGCGCGCCAGCGCCTGGGTGACACGGCGCAGACGCTGCTGCTGGTGGCCGAAGCGGCACGGCTGGCGGAGCGGGACGACGAGGCCGAGGCGGTGTTCGGCTTGCTTGCGGCGCGCAAGGATGCGGCGTTCCTGGGGCTGCGCGGACGCTTCCGGTTGGCGATGGCGCGCGCGGACTATCCGGCCGCAGCGGCGTTGGCGCGTCAGGCCGAGGCGGCGCGGCCCGGCGGGACCTGGTTGCGGGTCGAACGGACGCGCCTCGCGCTGCGGACGGCCGATTGGTCAAGTGCGCTGGCCCTGGCGGACGCGTCGGTCCCGAAGGCTGCGCTGGCGACCGCGGCGGCGAACGCCTCACAGGATCCAACCGCCGCGTTGCGGCTGGCGAAGCAAGCCTGGACCGCGGATCCCAGCCTGGCGCCGGCGGCACTGGCCTACGCGACGCGGCTGCGTGCAGCGGGCAAAGAGCGGCGAGCCCTGGCGGTGATCCGGCAGAGCTGGGCGCTGGCGCCACATGCCGATCTGGCCGCCTTTGCGCTCTCTGGCGCGGGTGACGCGCTGAAGCAGTATCAGGCGGCGCAGGCCCTGACGGCGAACAACCTCACCCATGCCGAGAGCCGGTTGCTGCTGGCCCGCGCAGCCCTGACGGCGGGCCTGCCGGGTGAGGCACGACGGCATGCCGAGGCCGCGCGTGAGGCCGGGCTGGACGATCGGCGGCTGTGGGTGCTGCTGGCGGAGATCGAGGGGGCCGGAGAAGCCGGACAGGCGGCACTGCGGCACGCGCTGGTCGCGGCACCGGATCCGGCCTGGCGCTGCACGTCGTGCCATGCGACGCAGGCCACCTGGCAACCGGTGTGCCCCGCCTGCGGAACGATCGGGGGATTGCGGTAGCCAACGAACCGCGATACCGTCGCCGTTCCCGGTTCGTCATGGCCGGGGGAAGCGGGCGGCAACAGCGCCGGTCAAATTGACCCGTCGAGACGCTCAGCGTCCCTGGCGAAACCGCTCCACGGCAGAAACCAGCGCGCGGCGGATTCCCGGTTCTAAGGCGGAATGTCCCGCATCGGGCACAATGGTCAACCGTGCCGACGCCCATGCTGTCGCCAGCTCGAACGCGGTACGGGCCGGGCAGATCATGTCATAGCGCCCTTGCACGATCTCCGCCGGCACCTGCGCGATGCGGTCCATGCCCGCGAGCAGCCCACCTGGTGGCAGGAACAGCCCATGGGCGAAATAATACGCCTCGATGCGCGCGAGCCCAAGCGCGGTGCGGTCCTGCGCGAAGGAGCTGACGGTGTCCGGGCTGGGCAGCAGGGTGGAGCACGAGCCCTCGTAGATCGACCAGGCCCGCGCGGCCGGCATGTGCACCGCCGGCTCGGGATCGGTCAGCCGGCGCAGATAGCCGCCCAGCACGTCGCCGCGTTCGGCCTCGGGCAGGAAGCTGACAAAGGCGGCATGCGCATCGGGGAACATCGCGCTCATGCCGTGCAGGAACCAATCGACCTCGCTGGGCCGACCAAGGAACACGCCGCGCAGCACGCAACCCGAGACACGCTCCGGATAGGCCTGGGCGTAGGCCAGCGCCAGCGTCGATCCCCAGGACCCGCCGAACAGCAGCCAGCGATCGACGCCAATATGCCGCCGCAGCCGCTCGATGTCGCCGACCAGGTCGCCGGTGGTGTTGTCGGCCAGACTGCCGAGCGGACGCGACCGGCCGGCGCCGCGCTGGTCGAAGATCACCACCCGCCAGAAATCCGGATCGAAGAAACGGCGATGAACCGCGCCCGCGCCGGCGCCGGGTCCGCCATGCAGGAATAGCACCGGCCGGCCACGTGGGCTGCCGACCTGTTCCCAATACATGACATGGCCGGCCGAGAGCGGCAGGTAGCCCGTCTCGAACGGTCCAATTTCCGGAAAGAGGTCCCCTCGCGGCATGGGATGTGATGCTATAGGCAGGCGCCCGTCGGTGGGAACAGCTTAACGCACATGCAGCGTCTTTGGATCGGATTGGGCGCACTGGCCGGCCTGGCGGCGGTGATCATGGCGGCAGTCAGCGCACACGCGCTACCCGGGCGGTTGGATCCGGCGGCCCTCGCGATGGCCCGGAGCGCCACCCAGATGCTGGGCTGGCACGCGCTGGCGCTGCTGGCCTGCGGGCTGTGGGCGAACCGCGGCGGCCGTTTGGCGGACGCAGCCGGCGCGGCCTTCGCGATCGGGTTGGTCCTGTTCTGCGGATCAGTCTACGCGCTGGCGCTGGCCGATGTGCGTGTGGGACTGGTGGCACCGGCCGGCGGTTTCATCCTGATGCTGGGTTGGTTGCTGCTGGCAGCCTCGGCGGTGTGGGGGCGGTGAGCAGACCGAGCCAGATTGCCACGATCCGAGGCAGTTGCAGCCCCGCAAGGATTTCACCACGGAGGGTCGGGAGACGCGCGACGTATGTGGTCTTGTGCGTGTGGCAGATATGGTTGATGCGCTTCGCGCGGCGCGCTTGAATCGTACCTGCCGCGGCTCCATAGCTGAGGCGTTCCCCGGCTCCCCACCCTGCGTGGTCGGCGGCTTTTTCCGTGGTGAAATTCTTGCGGACGATCCACCACCCCAGCCAATCGATCCGTGGGCACCGCTCGCAGCCTCCTGTCACACTCCGCTTTTGACGCCGACAAGCTGCCGGCGGAACGGTCACACACCTGGGTCGGCGTGGCGCCGAATCCGGCCCAGCAACTCCTGGCCGCGGTTCCGCTTGTTGTCGCGTGCCAGCACCGTTTCCGCGACTCGCACCAAGCCATGTCGAAGACCGGTGATCGGCTGTCCAGGCTGGATGCCGCGCTCAATTCGCAGCAGCACGCGCACGCACAGCGTTTCGACGACAACGTTGGATAGCTCCGCGAGATACTTCAGCGACTTGTAGATTTCGGTGATGGCGAAAATCAGAATCGCGATGACCCAGTACGAATCGATCAGCCGCGCCAGCGGCAACGGCAGCTCGCGATAGATCCACGGCACGCCTGACTTCGCGTAGCTCACCGCCAGAGGGTGCGGCACAAGATCGGTGCCGACAACCGACGGGAAATCGCCAGCATCGTTGATCAGCGTGCCGGCATGGTGCACCTGCGTCATGGCGTCGAGCAGCGTATAGAGCACCGCCGGATCGATGTCCTTGCGCACCACGACATCCACCGTCGCGGCGAGGAGTTCCACATCGTTCGGCGGGATATTATTCTCAACATCGTAGCTGCTGCGCGCCAGCGTGATCGCGTGCAGGAATGGCAGATGACGGGTGATTCCCTTGGCATCGGCCAGGCTGAGCAGGTGCAGATTGTCGGCGTTCAACAGCTCGGCGATGAACGTGTTGGACGGTGCCAACATGAAGAACCCGGCATCGAACGCGCCGGCCTTGAGCGCACGCACGCCATCCGCCAGCGACATGAACGTCAGATGCGTGTTCTTCTGGGTGATGTCATAGAGGCGCAGCAGCCGCAACGCGGCCTCGGTCGTGGCACTTCGTTCCGGTGGCATGACGAGACGCAGGCCGCGCAGGTTGGTCGGCGTCGCAAGCTCGCCCAGCGCGGTGTTGTAGAAGATGAACAGCGGCTGCAGCTCGACCGCGCCCGCCGCCTCGGTATTCGGATACTGCTCACGCCGCACCGGCTGCGCGGTGAAGCCGATATCGACGCCTGATCCCGCGCGTTCCACATCGCCAACAATATCGAGCGATTCGGGATTCGTCCGCAACACCAGGTTGATGCCACGCTTGCCCAAGTCATCGCGATATTGCTGGGCGATGTTGTAGTAGCTGCCGTCGAGCGGCCCGGTCTCGATCGTGACGGTACGTGGCGGCAGCGCACGGACCACGGCGAACACGGCAAGCCCCATCACCAGCGCGAAGAACGCAACACGAGACCAGCGCAGGGGCGAAGCGGAAGGTGGGTCACTCATAGCGGACAAGATTTCCTTTCACCGTCACACTACCACCATCGTCGCCGCCCCGCCTGCTGCTTGCCGGTTGATCGAGTCGGAATACGGCTGCTGTGCGGCCGCCCCTGCAACTGCCATGCAAATCGCTCGCGGTCCGTCGGCGCTTGTCCCGCGCCGCCTTGGGACACTGGAATATTCCTGCTATCGGGACGTCAGCGTCTCAACGCGCGTGCGCATCTAACTGGGGGTCTGAAAGCATGAAAACGCTGATCGGTCTGGCCGTGCTGGCGGGTGTGGGCATTGTCGGCGTGGCGCAGGCACAGACGCCGCCGGTCGATGTCATCGTCACGCGACAAGCCGGCTACGACCTGATGGCCTCGATGGTCGGGGCGGTGAATCTGGCGGTTAAGGCGAATGTCGAGGTGAAATCCTTCGCCGGCGCCGGCAGCGCGATCGCCGCGTGGGGCAAGCAGATCCCCAGCCTGTTCCCGCCCGGCAGCGACAAGGGCAGCAAGCCGACCAAGGCGAAAGCCGAGATCTGGACCAACTGGGCCGGGTTCGAGAAAGACGCCGCCGCTCTGGCTGACGCGGGCACCAAGCTTACCGAGCTGGCGAAGGCCAATGACACCGCCGGCTTCACCGCTCAGCTGAAGGAAGTCGGCGCCGCCTGCGGTGCCTGCCACAAAGCCTTCCGCGCCCAGTAGTCGACCCGGCGTCACCAGGGGTGGTTGACCACGAAGGTCACCACCCCCGCCGCGACCAACAACAGACCGAGTGCCAGCAGCGGATGGCGCATCCGCGGTGCCGGCAGCGCCGCGGGAAGGCGCTTGCGTCCGCTCAGCATCGGCCGCACCAGGTCGTGCCGCTTCACCACCGCGTATGTCAGCACCGCCAGGATGTGCACGGCCACCACGATCTCGATCAGCGTGAAATTGAGCCGGTGGATATGGGTCAGCCAGTCGCTGATCTCCTTGCCCACCACATCCGCGCACGGGCCCTCGGTCATGATGTCGTCGTTGGAGAACAGGCCGGTGCCGGCCTGCACCGACAGCAGGACCAGCATCAGCACGACCATCCAGCCCCCGGCGGCGTTGTGACCGACCGCGCGGTCCGGCGCGCGCCGCGGCAGGCGCGCCAGATGGCGTAGCACCGCACGCGGACCGGCCAGGAACTGGGTAAACCGCGCGGTCTGGCTGCCGAAGATCCCCCACAGCAGGCGGAACAGCAGCAGCGTCAGGATCGCGTAGCCCGAGCGCAGGTGCCAATCCATCCACTCCTGCTCGGCGCTGAGCCAACTGAACCCGATCAGGAAGACAATCGCCCAGTGGAACAATCGCGTCGGCAGGTCCCAGACCGCAACCTCACGAACGGGCGCCGCAACGTCCCGAGATGCCATCGCGCGCGCCAGGTCGTCGTTCATCAAGCCTCACTATCCTCGTCGATGCGCCAAGCAGCCCAGCCGCTGGCACAGGAAATTGTGATCGTGTGATTGAAGCCCCAGACCACTGACCCTAGGCTGGCAGCGATGGCCGATCCAACCCCCCAGCCCGACGAGCCGCTTCCCCCGGCAAGCCCGGGCCGCACGGTGGTCCTGATCCTGCTGGCACTCGTGGCGGTAGGCAGCATCGGCATGTTCGTCTGGCACGCGATGGTGCCATCCGGACCCGCCTCGGTTGCCACGACAGCGCCGGCCGTGACCGCAACCACACCACCCGTGGCACCGGTCGTCCTCCCACCGAATTTCGATATCGTGCGCATCGACCCGACGGGCAGCGCGGTGATCGCCGGGCGCGCCGACCCGAACGCGTCGGTGTCGATCCAGTCCGATGGCAAGGAGTTGGGCCATGTCACGGCGGACGGCCAGGGTGCCTGGGCGTTCGGCCCAACCGATCCGCTGCCGCCGGGCTCACACGCCCTGACACTGCTGGAGCATACCAAAGATGGGCACGATGTCGCCAGCCTAGGATCCGTCGTGATGGCAGTGCCGGAACACGGCCCCGCCGCGACGGCACCGCTGGTGGTGGCGACCACGCCGGGCCAGGCGCCAACCGTGCTGCAAGGCCCGCCGGGCGCGGGTGGTGCCAAGCCGGGTCACCTTGGTCTAGGCGCGGTGGAATATGGCGACAAAGGGGAACTGCGCCTGTCCGGCACCGCCCCGCCCGGCGCGCCGGTGCGGCTGTACGCCGACAACCACCCGATCGGCGAGGTACACGCCGGCCCCGACGGCCGCTGGAGCCTGGTGCCCGGCACCGCGGTGCCCGAGGGCACACACACACTGCGCCTGGATCAGCTCGGGCCGAACGGCAAGGTCGTTGCCCGGCAGGAGCTGCCGTTCCGGCGCGAGGCGGCCGGGTTAGCCGCGGTCGCCGCGGGGCATGTGGTCGTGCAACCGGGCAACAGCCTGTGGCGGATGGCGAGCAATGCCTATGGCAACGGCCTCCGCTACACCGTCATCTACCAGGCCAATCAGGATCAGATCCGTGATCCCAACTTGATCTATCCGGGTCAGGTGTTCGCCGTGCCCACCGCCGGCGCGGCCAAGCCGGCTTCGTCTAGCCCGTCCAACTAGCGCGCCAGCGTCAGCAGGGAACAGGCCGCCGCACCGACCAACCCGGTGGCGGTGATCGGCGTCGCCGCGGGACGTGTGTCCGGCGGATCATCCGGCACCAAAGCCGCATGGATCACCTCGTCGCGCCAGCGAAAGGTGACGCAGGGTGGGGCCGCCCGGCTCAATCGGCACCAGCCCCCCTGCCGCATCGATGCGAAACGGGTCGAGGGTCAAAGAATAGCGTCTTGCGCGGTCACGGCGCGCGCCTGCAGTCGGATCTGATGTAGCGGCATCCTTGTCCCGGCATGGTGAAGCATCCATAACCGCCGGCCATGAATGTCGCCGAAAGCTTCCGCCAGGTCTTTGCGCCGCCGCATCCGGCCGGGCGCCCGTTCCTGCTGGGCGGCGTGGCCGCTCTGGCACTGGGTCTGGTGGTCGGCGCCTGGCTGTCCTG
>DATHNI010000400.1:0-5222 GCA_035486135.1 Acetobacteraceae bacterium | reverse complement strand
ATGGCCGGCGAAGGCCGGCCATGACACAGAAGGCGCGTGCCACGTCGCCGAGAGTCAATCTCCAGGGCGCTTGGTATACCCATTGCTTGGAAGAATCTGGCAGCCGCCTAGATTTTCCTGAGTCCCGTCAGGCACTTGCCTGGCATCGTCGCCGGATTCCCATCGCAAAGGGGTATACCAAGCGCCCGAAAGACTGACGTACCGGCACCGGCCGACCCCACCGTCATGGCCGGGCTTGACCCGGCCATCTATGCAGCCGCGCTGCCGCGATCGATGGCCGGGTCAAGCCCGGCCATGACGGTGGGGTCGGCCGGTGCGACGCATTCGAGAGTCACTCTTTACGGCGCCAAGTATAAGATCTTCGTGCCTTCGTGCCTTTGTGGTGAATCTGCTTGCGTACTGACGCATCGCGGAGGCCTTGCAAGTGTGGCGGATACGGTATTGGAACGTCCGGATCACACCACTAACGGCCCACCTTCCCTGCTGCGAACCGCACCGCCTCCTCCGCGGCGCGGAACAAGGCGCGCGCCTTCTGGCGGCACTCCTCATATTCCGCTTCCGGATCGGAATCGGCGACGATGCCGGCACCCGCCTGCACATACATCGTGCCGTCCTTCACCAGGGCGGTACGCAGGCCGATGCAGGTATCCATCGTGCCGTTGGCAGCGAAGTAGCCGATACAGCCGGCGTAGATGTTGCGCCGCGCCGGTTCGAGTTCCTCGATGATCTCCATCGCCCGCACCTTCGGCGCACCGGACAGTGTGCCAGCGGGGAAGCCGCCGACCAGTGCGTCCAGCGCATCCAGCCCCTCGGCCAGCCTGCCCTCGACGTTGGACGAGATGTGCATCACGTGGCTGAACCGCTCGATGGCGAAGCTCGCGGTCACCTTCACCGAGCCCAGCGCCGCGACCCGGCCCACGTCGTTGCGTCCCAGGTCGAGCAACATCAAATGCTCCGCCTGTTCCTTCGGATCCGACAGCAGGTCGGCCTCCAGCGCCTGGTCCTCCTCGTAGGTGGCGCCGCGCCGGCGGGTGCCGGCCAGAGGCCGTATCGTCACCACCCCATCCCGCAGCCGCACCAGCACCTCCGGGCTGCTCCCGACCACGGCGAACCCGCCGAAATCCAGGAAGAACAGGAACGGCGCGGGGTTGATCCGCCGCAGCGCGCGATACAGCGCGAAGGGAGCCAACGCGAACGGCGCGGAGAACCGCTGCGCGATGACGATCTGGAACGCGTCGCCGGCGGCGATGTAGTCCTTGCAGCGCACCACCGCGTCCATGAACCCGTCTTTGGAGAAATTCGACGCCGGCGCCGGTTGCTCCGGCAGTGCCACCGGCGGGGCGGCATGGGGCAGAGGCCGCTCCAGCGCCGCCTCGGCCTCGGTCAGCACGGCCTGCGCGGTTTCCCAGGCCGCTTCTGCCGACAGGTCCGCGCGAGGATAGACCGGCGCGGCCAGGGTCAGTTCGTCGTTCACATTGTCGAAGATGGCGAACAGCGACGGGCGCAACAGCAGGCCCTCCGGCACGCCCAGTTCTTCCACGTTTTTCTGCGGCAGGCGCTCCATCTGGCGCACCATGTCGTAGCCGAGATAGCCGACCAGGCCGCCGGCCATCGGCGGCAGGCTGGCCGGCACATCCAGCCGCGCCTCGGCGATGGTGGCGCGCAGGCTGTCCAGCGCCGGCCGGGTCTCCGGCACGAAGGCATGCGGCGCCGAGCGCACGTTGCGGTTGATCTCGGCGCGCCCGTCGCGGCAGCGCCACACCAGGTCGGGCTCCATGCCGATGATGGAGTAGCGGCCGCGGGCCGCGCCGCCTTCCACGCTTTCCAGCAGGAAGGAGTTGGGCCGGCCGTGTGCCAGCTTGAGGAACGCCGCGACCGGGGTTTCCAGGTCCGCCACGCCGCGCCGCCACACCAGGCTGCCGCGTCCGGCGTCGTAGGCGGAACGGAAGGCGGCGAAACCGGGGGGGAGGGTGACGTTCATGGGACCTTTCCGGGGCGGGGGTGGGGAGTTAGGAGTCCCTCTCCCGCGCTTGCGGGAGAGGTTAGGTGAGGGTGCATCGTGCGGCACGTATCACGCTCACCTAACCTCTCCCGCAAGCGCGGGGGAGGGACTTTGGTTACGGCTGCACGACGCTGTTGAAGTTCTCCTGGTTGATACGCGGATTGGCGCGTTCGCGCACCGCCTCGGTGAAGATTGACGCAATGTCGTTGCCAACCGTGCGGCTGATCGCGGTGCGCAACTGGTCGTATCCGCCGGGGTCGGCCGACGGGTTCGGCGTGTCGATCTGCGCCGGCACGGCGACGACGAAGGTGGTGGGCGTCGCCACCATGGCCGGCTCGCCCGGCTTCAGGCCGAACAGGACGTTGGCCAGCTCGCCGGGTATGCTCTCGGTTGCCGCGCCGCGGGTTACCGCCGCCGTGTGGGTCACCGGGACGCCCGCCACCGCGGCGGCGTCGGCGAGCGACTGGCCGCCCTTGATCGCGGTCAGCAGCTTGGCCGCCTTCTCCTCCGCGGCATGGCGCTGCTGGTCCGCGGTCCAATCGTCGGTCACCTGCTGCTTGACCTCGTCGAACGGCTTGGGCGCCGGCGGCATGATGTCCTCGACGCTCAGCGCGTAGTAGGCAGAGCCACCGACCGACGGCGTCTGCACCTCGGTAAGCTGCGGCGGGTCGCCCTTCTGCGCCTGGAACGCCGCGGCCACCATCGCGGCTTTCAGTTCCGGCGGCCCGGGGATCGGCGCCGGCGTGCCGTCCTTGGTGTTGCCCTTGGCGTCCAGGGTGCCAGCGACGCCGGCCAGCCCGAGGTCGCCCGGCATCTGGTCCAGCGAGGTGCCATTGCCCAGCAGGTTGTCGATCTTGTTGGCGCGGTCGTACATCAGGTCGGCGGCTTTCTCCGCCAGCAGCCGGCTGCGCAGCGCATCCTTCACGTCGTCGAAGGTCTTTTCGCTGCCCGGCGAGACCTTGGTCACCTTCAGCACATACCACCCCAGCGGCCCCTTGACCGGATCGGACACCGCATTGGCCGGTGCGGCGAACACCGCCTTGGCCAGGCCGGCGTCCGGAAACTCCCCCTGCGTGGCGTCGTCGAGCGAAACGGCGGACGCCCCGGCCTGCTGCGCCGCCGCCTGCAGCACCGTCCAGTCGGTGCCGGTGCGCCACTGGTCCGCCAGCGCCTTGGCCTTCGCCTCGTCAGGCGCCGAGATCACCTGGGCCGACCGCTTTTCCGGGGTGACGTAGTCCTCCTTGCGCTGGTTGTAGGCGACGCGCAGGTCGTCGTCGGTGATCGGGATGTCCTTCGCCAGCGTCTGAGGCGACAGCACGATCGCCTTGATACGGCGGAGTTCCGGCGAACTGTAGGCCTCCGGGTGGTTGTCGTACCAGCGTTGCAGCTCGGCGTCGGTCGGGGCCGGCGCGGTTTCCGCGGAGAACGGGAACTCCACCATGTCGGCCGAGCGCTTCTCGAATTGCTCCTGGTAGAGTGGCGCGGCTTCGGCCTGGGGCGCCGAGGCGCCGGCAGCCACGGCCTCCAGCAACTGGCGCTGCGCCAGATCGCCGCGCATCAGGTCGATGAAGTGTTGCTCGGTCATGCCCTGGTTGCGCAGCACGGCCTCGAACACCTGCCGGCTGAACTTGCCGTCGCTGCCGCGGAACGCCGGCATGGCGTAGGTGGCGTCGCGCACCGCCGCGTCGGGCGTCACCACGCGCAGGCGGTGCAGTTCCTGGTCCAGCGCCGCCTGGCCGATCAGCCGCTGCAGCGCCGTGTCGGCGGCAGTGCGCTTGAGGTCGGCCGAGGCGTCCTGGTTCGGCGGCAGGTTGCGCGTCGCCTGGTTGAGTTCCCGCTGGTACTCGGCCTGGAAGACTGACCCCTCGATGGTCTGGTCGCCGACCTTGGCCACCCAGGTGGAGCTGCCGACCATGCGGAACACGTCGCCGATGCCCCATACGATGAAGGCGGCCACCATGATCAGGAAGAAGCCGCGGACGGGCCAGGTGTCCAGGGAACGGCGGAAGGCGGAAATCATCGTGCGGTATCCGTTAGCTGGGCGGGTTCATCATGGACGGTCGAGACTGTGTCGTACGGGGGCCGCCGCCCGGCCCCTCGATCCGAGTGCCAATGCGGCCTCGCCATAGACCATCAGCCGCACGGCCACCAGCGGGGCCCGCGCCGATCGACGGTTCGGACGGCGCGGGAGGTCTTGGCTGACATGTCGTGGCGGGAGCGGAAAAGTGCCGTCGGCTGGGTTTCGGCCTTACTGGAGACGCTGGCGTGCTTCGTGGAGGACGCGCAGGCGATGTCGCGCGCGGTGCGCTGGGGCGACTCGGGTCTATCGAGGGCACCGGTGGATCGGGGACGGAAAGATCCGCCACAGCCTGAGTGAGCAGAAGCAGGCGTAGATGCGCCGCAGCCAGGACCGCTGCCGATTGGGGCACACGGCAAGTCTCATCGTCGTCTCGTTTGGATGTTCTTGTTGAGCCGTGTTTGTGAGTGAGACGTGGCGCGCGTGCCTGCCCTTCTTGGCGGGCGGTTGCGAGCGCGCCTGGGAATGCGGGGCGGAATCGTGCCGGGCGGCGACAAAGGAAGCTTTTAACACGGAGGCAGAACGAGAACCACGGAGGGCCACGGAGAGAGCGTGCCTCCCGATCAGCCGGGGGAGGTTCGCGCTCTTCGTCAGGGCGATGGCATTTGAACGGCTTGGTGGATTGCGGCGGATAGGCTGTCCTCCAACCATGGGGGATTTGCAGCATCGCAAAGCAAGGCTTTAACACAGAGGCCACAGAGAAGAAGCTTTAGCCACGGAGTTTCACAGAGAAAATTCATCGAATGCCGGCTTGTCCTGCGAATCCATCGTGCATTGCCAATGTTTTTTGGGTTCCTCGCTGTTTTTTCTCTGCGTCACTGGTGGCTTGAGCTTTTTCTCCGTGTGCTCGGTGTTAAAAACTTGCCTGCTTTGCCTGCAGCTCCCCGGACCACGCATGTTTCGCGAACGGCCGTCGGCACCAATGCAACGAGATCGAGTTGACGGGGCCACGTATCTCCCAGTTGCCGCAACAGGCACATGGCCTCCGTGGCCCTCCGTGGCTCTCGTTCTGCCTCCGTGTTAAAAGCTTTATTGAATTCCGTGCCGGCACGGGCGCCGCCTGTCTGCCCGTATGCGTGTGCAGGCGCGAATCGGAACGGCGGGGCCGGCCGCGATCCGGTCCCGTGCGCGAACTTTGCCTCG
>DATHNI010000399.1:0-6242 GCA_035486135.1 Acetobacteraceae bacterium | reverse complement strand
CCCTTGGCGATGTCGGCCGGCACGCCCAGGCGGCCCCAGGGCACCGTGTCGGTCACGGTTTGCTGGATGGCGGCGGTGTCGTTGCTGCCGGATCGTTGCGCACGTGCCGCGAACGTCTGGGCACCCATGTCGGTCTGGATTATCCCGGGATGAATGGAGTTTACCCGGATGCGGTAGTTCCTGCGCCCGAATTCGAGCGCAGCGGACTTGGTGAACAGGGTCACGCCCCCCTTGGTCATCGAATAAAGCGGGTCAAGCTGCGAGCCGACGATGCCGGCGATCGAGGCCAGGTTGACGATCGCACTGCCATGCTCGCTGGACTTCGCCGCCTCCCGCAGCGCCGGCGCGGCCAGCCTCGTGCCGAGGAACACGCCCGTCATGTTTACCGCCACCAGCCGGTTCCATTCATCCAGGCTGATGTCCTCGATCCCCTTGCCGATAAACACGCCGGCATTATTGACCAGGATATCGAGTTTGCCGAACCTGCTGGTGGCAAGGTTGATGGCTTCGACCCATGGTTCTTCCTTCGTCACGTCCAGATGAACATAGGCGGCTTGCCCTCCTGCTTCGGTGATGGCGCCCACGGTCTGCCGCCCCTGCTCATCGAGCACATCGGCCACGATGACACTGGCGCCCGCTTGCGCCATCAAGCGGGCGGTTTCTCCACCGATGCCACGCGCGGCGCCGGAGATCAGCGCGACCTTGCCATCAAGACGATTCATTTTCTTGTCCCCGCTTCCTGGACGCTTTGGCTGCTGTCGTGCGCAACCGTGTCGCCAGCCTATGCAGGCGCGTCCGCTTCGGCAAACCACCACACGATGCCGGCCGTCTCGACCGATGGCCGAGACCGGCCAAGCCTCGGCACTCGCGATCTCACGACCCTGGAAGTCACAGCGGCGTGTCCGTGCGGGTTCACCACCGACTGGCGGCGGCTGACCCGCCCTGAACGAAACTGGCGCAGCGACGCGGCCTCCCACGTCATGGCGGGCGAAGGCCCGCCATCCACGACTGGGCCTGGCCACACGCAGCATAGTCGTCGATGGCGGGCCTTCGCCCGCCATGACGTGGGAGGCAGGAACCACTGATTGCTTCTTGCAAGGCGCGCAGCGCCGAAGCCAATCAGCGGCGAACAGAGGGTGAGGGTGACCGGGTCGGCACGATGCAGGCAGAGCGAGACCCGCGAAGCAGGTAGAACGCGGCGGCCCGATCGCCATCACCCTCGACGCGGGCGCGTCTCGAGCTCTCCCGCCGAAGAGGTGAAGGGTAGCAGTGCCTCACCCAGTTCCGCGATGCTGAACGGCTTCATCACCGGGCGTATGCCACGCTCGGTCCATGACTGGCGCGCGGCGGCATCGGCATAGCCGGTCATCAGCAGCACGCTCAGTTCCGGCCGCAATGCCAGCGCGCGTTCCTCGAGCATCGCCCCGGTCATTTCCGGCATGGCGAAATCCACCAGCAACAGGTCGAACGCCTCGGGTCCGCGCAGCAATGCCAGGCCGGCCGCCCCGCTGTCGGCCGCGGTCACCGCATGGCCGAGTTCCCGCAGCATCTCCTGCGCTGCCTCACGAACATCGGGGTCGTCGTCGACCACAAGAATGTGCAACGGCCGCTCGCAGGGAATCGCCGCCGGAACGGCCGGCGCATCGTCCGCCACCAGCGCCGCACGCGGCAAATACAGGCTGACGGCGGTGCCTTGCTCCGGCACGCTGTCGATCGTTACGGTACCGCCGGCCTGAGTGACGAACCCGTACACCATGGACAGACCGAGGCCGGTACCCTTCCCGACACCCTTGGTGGTGAAGAACGGCTCGAACGCCCGTGCCTGCACGTCGGCCGGCATGCCGTGGCCGGTGTCGCTCACCGTCACCATCACATAGTCGCCCTGCGGCAACGCCGCCACGCCGCCCTGCGGCAAGGCCGCCACATCACCGGCCGGCCGCGCCGCCACGACGTTGCATGTTCGCAATGTCAGCATCCCGCCCGCCGCCATCGCATCGCGCGCATTCAGCGCCAGGTTGAGCAAGGCGACCTCGATCTGCACCGGATCGGCGACAGCGGGCCACAGATCGGCCGCCAGGTCCTGCTGCACCTGGATCATCGGCCCGATCGTGCGGCCCAGCATGTCGCTCATGCCGCAAATGCTGTCGTTCACGTTGACCGGCCGCAGCACAAGTTCCTGCTTGCGGGAAAACGCCAGCAGATGCGCGGTGAGCTTGGCGCCGCGCTCGGCGGCCCGCTGGGCAATGGTCAGCAGCCGATGAACCCGCGTCTCCTCCACGCGCTTCAGCGCGATTTCCAGCGAGCCCAGGATCGCCGCGAGCAAATTGTTGAAGTCATGTGCGACGCCGCCGGTGAGCTGACCCAGCGCATCCAGCTTCTGTGCCTGCGCCAGCGTCGCCTGGGCACGCTGACGCTCCTCCGCCTCGGCGGCGAGACGTGCATTGGCCTCCGCCAGTGCTTGCGTGCGTTCCTCGACGCGGCGTTCCAGCGTGCCGGTAAACTCGAGAAGCTGGGTTTCGGCGCTGTCGCGGTCACGCTCACGCTCCGCCAGCGCGAAGGCCAGCGCGTTGAGTGCCTGCCCGAGCCGGCCTAGCTCCGAGCCGCTGCTGGTCACTCGGGCGCGCTGCGTATACTCACCGTGCCGGAGGTGCTGCGCGGTGCGCAGCAACTCGCGCACCGGCAACTGGATGAAACGCCAGGCGATCAGGGCCGCGATGAGCAATGCCAGGGTCAGGCCGGCGACGATCAGCACGATGCCGTTGAGCGTGGTAGAATCCAACTCGCTGAACGCCGCCTGCTCGCTGCGGGCCGCCAGCATGCTCAGGCCATACGCGCGATCGCCGGCCGGTGCGGCCGCCACGATCTGCACCGCACCCGACGAACCCGTCACGTCGGCGGTCGCCGGCTGTGCTGCGTGCAGCAGCGGCAGGATGCCTGGCGACGGCGCACTACCCGTGTCAGTGCCCGCGCCGATTCCGGCGTGATCATCGCCATCACCGTCACCGACATGCAGCAGCGCCGCACCGTTCCGGTCAAGCAATGTCAGCGCGGCGCCCGGCGGCAGCTTGGCAGCGAGGTCACGGCCGAGCTTGTCGAGATCGAGCGACAGCACGAGCACGCCCAGCACCGTCCCGTCGGGCGCAACAACCGGCCGTGCCATCGGCAACACCGGCGCATGCGTCAGCGGCGACAGCGCATAGTCGCCGACGACGAAGCCGCCGGTCGCCAGTGCGGCCTTGAACCAGGGCCGCCCGGTTTCATAAACCGCCTGCGCCGGAATGCTGGTGCAGAAGGCGCGTCCACCCGGGTCGGTGGCGACGATGCTGGCGTAGATAGGGTATTCCTGTTGCAGCCGGCCCAGCAACGCGGAGCAAAACGGCGCGTTGCGTTCCCGGATCGCCGGCGCTTGTTCCAGCGCGGTCAGAAGCTGCTTGCCGCCTTCGATGACGCGATTGACCTCGCCGGCGCCGGACTCCGCCACTTCAAGTATTTCACGCCGTACTTCGGTTTCGCGCGCGCGGCGCAACTGCACCTGGTCGATCGCCAGCAACGCCACGGCCGGCAGCATGCACACCAGGACAAGCAGGATCAGGTGCAGACGCAGGCTCATCTCTGGCAACCATTCCCGCCGGGGGCGCGAGAGGTTATGGGGAACGCCGCCGCGCACCGTTCCGGCGCAGCAGGAACTCGCGGCCGAGCTTCACCAACGGCACCCCGTCATATTCGACGATGTCCGCCGTCGCATAGGTCTCGTGCCACGAGTCCGGGATGAAACTCCCGGTGCCCACAACATCGATCGGCGCCCGTGCATCCGCCATCACCCGGCACTTGTCCACACCGAATCCGGACGAGGCGACGATGCGCACCTTGCGATAGCCGGCCGCATCCAGCGCCTCGTGCGTATGCCAGATCGCCGCCGCCGACACCCCGGTGCCGACCAGGTACCGCAGCTCGGTCTCGCTGCGGTAACGCCGTATCGCGCCGGGCGCGTGACGTTCCAGCACGGCGTAGCTTTCGGCCGGCCCGAGCCCCTCGACGAACCGGCCGCCATGCGTGTCCAGCCGGAACGAAAGCTGCCCCGCCGCGGCCAGGTCCGGAAACCGCGCGCACACCGCCAGCGCATCGGTGATTTCGCGGCCAAAATAGTCGGCCAGCACGGTCATCGGCTCGTTCGGGAAGGTCTCGCGGAACATCTCGGCGGCGCGCACCGTCGAGCCGGCATAGCCGATCAGCGAGTGCGGCATCGTGCCGTAGCCGCGCGGCGCGCCGAACCAGTGCGCGGTGCCGTCATTGGCATTGCCGACAAAGCCCCGCGCGCCCTCGCGCTGTGCCGCCGCGCTGCCAACCGAGGCGGCATACGCCATCATGTCCTGCATCTCGCCACCGGCGCAGTGGCGTGCCTCCATCGCCAGGAACGCCACCTGCGGCAATGCGATGCTCATCTGGTAGGCGTTGTGCGCCGCCACGCACACCGGGCCGATCTTCTGCAGCAGGATCGTTTCAAGATCGGAAAGCTGCACGAAGCTGCCGGTGATGTAGACCAGCGGTTCGCCGGCGCCGACCCAGGCGCCCTCGGGATACATCAGGTCGATGTCGAACGCCGTGTCGCGCGCCGCCGCGACGGTCTCCAGCCATTCGGTCATCAGCCGCGGCGCGGAGATCACCGGCCGGCGCAGGAACACCGCGTAGGTGACGCGTTTGTCACCGAACCGGGCGACGACTTCCTTGGTGCGATTGAAATAGCTGTCGGCGCGCGCGGAGATATCCGCCGCCAGTTCGTCGAGCGGGCCGGATGAAGATGCCGACATGATCTTACAAAAGCCTCCCCCTCCCCTTGAGGGAGGAGGTTGGGGGGAGGGGTGCGTACGTCCGCCGGCCATGGATGTACGCACCCCTCCCCCCAACCCCCTCCCTCAAGGGGAGGGGGAGGACTTTCTCTTGCTGCGACGTCCCTGGAACGCGCCCTATCACTGCGCTGCCACCTGCGTCAGTCCGCCTGGCGCGCGGCGCTGCTTCAGTTCCTCCGCCACCAGGAACGCCAGCTCCAGCGATTGTTCCGCGTTCAGCCGCGGGTCGCAAAACGTCTCGTAGCGCTCGGTGAGGTCCGCTTCGGTCAGGCGGAAGGCGCCACCGGTGCATTCGGTGACGTCCTGCCCGGTCATTTCCACATGCACGCCGCCGGCCCACGTACCGGCGGCGGCGTGGATGTCGAAGAACGAGCGCACCTCAGAGAGGATCGAATCGAAATTACGGGTCTTCAGCTTGGCCACGGTAGAGATCGTGTTGCCGTGCATCGGATCGCACAGCCACACGACCTTGTGGCCGCTGCGCTGCACCGCGCGCAGCAGAGGCGGCAGCCTCGCCGCGACCTTGTCGGCCCCCATGCGGCTGATCAGCGTGATGCGGCCTGGCTCATTGGCCGGGTTCAGCACGTCGAGGATGCGCAGCAGGTCGTCGGCTTCCTGGGTCGGTCCGACCTTCATGCCGATCGGATTCTTGATGCCGCGCATGAATTCCACATGGCCGCCTTCCAGTTGCCGCGTGCGGTCGCCGATCCACAGGAAATGTGCGCTGCAGCCGTACCAATCGCCGGTCGTCGAATCCACCCGGGTCAGCGCTTGCTCATAAGGCAGCAGCAGCGCCTCGTGGCTGATGTAGAAATCGGTCTCGCGCAGGTCGCGCGTGGTGGCGCTGGTCATGCCGCAGGCGGTCATGAAGGCCAGCGTCTCGTCGATGCGGTGTGCCAGGTCGCGATATCGCTCCGCCAGCGGCGAGCGCTCGACGAAATCGAGGTTCCACCGGTGCACCTCGTTCAGGTCGGCATAGCCGCCGGAGGCGAACGCGCGCAGCAGGTTCAGCGTGCTGGCCGACTGGAAGTAGCCGAACTCCATGCGCGCCGGATCGGGGATGCGTGCCTCGGGGGTGAACTCGGGGCCGTTGACGATATCGCCGCGATAGGACGGCAGCGTCACGTCGCCCTGTGTCTCGGTGTCCGACGAGCGCGGCTTGGCGAACTGCCCTGCCATGCGGCCGATCTTCACCACCGGCAGCGAGGCGCCGAAGGTCAGCACCACGGACATCTGCAACAGCACGCGGAACATGTCGCGGATGACGTTGGCGGTGAAGTCGGAAAAACTTTCGGCGCAGTCGCCGCCTTGCAGCACCAGCGCCTTGCCCTCCGCCGCCAGCGCGAGCTGCGCCTTGAGCCGACGCGCCTCGCCGGCGAACACCAGGGGTGGATA
>DATHNI010000398.1:0-18461 GCA_035486135.1 Acetobacteraceae bacterium | reverse complement strand
CCGGCTGGATCAGGCGGCGCTGGCCGCCGGTGGGGCGGTGACCCGGCCGATCGCGGCGGGGGTTGTGGCAGCGATGGGGGGCACGGGCGGGGAGTAGCGGCGGGGGTGATGCGGGGGTTGGGGGGCCGGAGGATCGGTGCGGCGTCCGGTTCGACGCATGAGTGACATCAAGCGGGCCATCGTTACGAAACGGCGGTCCGGGTCCGCCGAAGCGCCCGAAAGACTGACGTACGGACGGTGCCAATCCGTCATGCCGACGGAGGTCGGCATCCACGACTTTTCCTTGTTGACAGCACTGAAGTCGTGGATGGCGGGCCTTCGCCCGCCATGACGGGAGAGGCTGCGCCGATGAGTCACTCTTTCGGGCACCTGGAATTAGACATCAAGCGGGTGCCAGAGGAGGCTGGGCCGCGGCGAACTTTGGCGATATACAACTAGACATATATTGGTTCTATCGAAACTAACCTATTAAGTTGTATTTGTGCCCCGCTGATGCAACCCGATATCATCCCAATTATGATATGGAATACCTATAACATCATTCAATCTCGTATTTCACCCCATCAGTCTCAAATTACGTCATTTACCAAATAAATATGGTAAAATCGCTTGATTCTCACTAGATAGAGTTAAGTCATCTCGCCCGATCCGGGCTGTCACGCGGACTGAAACGAAAATGCGACCGAGCCGGCTTTTCATCAGGTTGACCCTCATCGTGAGCGCTCTGTTCGCCTGGGCGCAGACGTCCGAAGCGACCACGGTCGAGTACAGCGCCAGCGGCATAAGCATGGGCCAGCCCGCCTTCGCCGATGTAACCATCACGACCGAGAACAACGAGATAGTTGTGGTATTTGCCAACCAGGAAGCAAACCCAACCTCGATATCGCAATCGATCAGCGGACTTGTGCTCGGCCTGGGCAACACGCCTTCTTCGGTCGCCCTCAGCAGCTCGTCCGGTTCGTTGGTCGACCTGTCCGGCGGAACATTCACCTCTGTCAGCGGCCCCATCACCCACTGGAGCGCCGCGTTGTCGAGCGGTTCCGTTTACCTGGCAACCGCTGGAACCGGCGCGCCAGGAGGCCAGCCATCCGATCTGATTATCGGTCCCGGCCCTTACACCAAGGCAAACAGCTCGTTTTCGAACTTTCAGCCGCAAATCCAGGACACCGCCACATTTTACCTGTCGGCGCCGGGTGTCACGAGCGCGACAACAATCAAGTCCGCCAGCATCGAATTTGGCACGACGCCCGATGCAGTTCTGCCGGGCAGCATCGTGAATACCCCGGAACCCACATCTCTTCTTGTGCTGGGCAGCGGCATCGTCGGCCTGGGCCTGTTGCGGCGGAAACCCGCCGTGACCGCCTGACGAGCCGGCGTCGCCCGAGCATCGGCTGGCACGGCGGCGGCTGGCATGGCGTCGGACACGGCCTCATTCCGTCGATCGGGCTGAGCTATCGCGGTGACCCAGGCTTACGGCGTCAGGCCTTAGCAGATGGCGGCTCGGGTAGCGCCGGGTCCGCTCGGCGAATTGGGCCCGCCATCCTCCCGCTACATGAGCGCCCCGTTGTAGCTTACGGAGCGCGTTGCATCGATTGCCGGCAACACAACGCCAAGGCCGAACGTTGTTGGCTTGCCACCTGTCCCGTGAAGCTAGGCGGCGATTTGGGATCGCATGGCAATTACGAGACCTTTGTGGACGGTGGGAGCACCTTGCGAGCGGCTCCAGCGGAAATGCCCACTGAACGGATGGAATTCGGGCGGGCAAGCCAATAATAGTTTCGTTTTCGTTCGTTCTGGCTTGGCGCGATTGGCTGACAACCGACGCTTTGCCCTCAGTTGCCGCAATTGGATTCCATTATGGCCATTCGATGCTGAGATCACACTTCGTCGCCTGACACGCCGATCTCATATCAGACCACCAGCCATCCTGGATGTCGCGGCATTCCTACTCCGCCGCAAGCTCGTACCGCTCGGGCTGCGCCACCGTCGGCGCGTCGCCACGCACCGTCGTGCGTTGCATCAGCCGCTTGTGCCGCACCGTGTCGTACGCCGTCGCCCGGTGCAGCACCGCGCGGTTGTCCCAGATCACCAGGTCGCCCTCGCGCCACGCATGCGAAAAGCAGAACCGAGGCTGCGTCGCGAACTCGTTCAGCCATGCGATGAACGCGCGGCCCTCCTCGCGCGGCCAGCCGATCACGTGCGAAGCATGCGCGCCGGCATACACCGCCTTGCGCATGTTCCCCGGGTTGACCCGCACCATGACCTGCCACGCGCCCGGCAGTTCCGCCGCCATGTCCGGCGTCAGCGCGCCGCTCGATACCGTGCTGCGCGAGTAGACCAGGCTGTGTTCCGCCACCAATCCTTCCAGCTTCTGCTTCACGTCGTCAGGCAACGCGTCATACGCCGCGCGCATGGAGGCGAATTCGGTATTGCCGCCTTCGGGCGGGACGATGCGTGCCGATAGCAAAGAGCATAGTGACGGCACCGCCCGGAACGAACTGTCCGAGTGCCAGAGATAGTTGCCCTTCTGGTAGATCATCCGGCGGTCGTCCGGCGGGATCACCGCGCCGGTCGCGATATCCAAATTCGATTGCCGCGCGAATTGCGTGCCGGTCGCCGGGTTGGCTTTGCCCGATGTCTCCAGCGGCCCGAAGCGCTTGCTGAATGCGGTCTGCCGCGCGTCGTCCAGGCTCTGCTCGCGGAACACCAGCACCGAGTATTCCTCGAACGCCGCACGGATTTCGGCGAACACGCCGTCGTCCATCGGTTCCCCGGTGTCGACGCCGCCGATCTCGGCGCAGAACAGAGCATGCAAGGGTCGGATCGTGATCGCCACCGGAACGCCTCCTCGTTGTTCGCATCAGCCGGTTACCGGCCGCTGCATCCCCGCGGCCGGGACCGGTGATGGTGGGACGGTCCTTCCCCGGTGGCAAACCCGCCCGCGGCCAGCAATGTGCAGCGCGGCCGCGCACCGCATTGCTGGCGCAATGATCGAGGATCTACGTCGCTGCACCTGCTGAGCGCCGCGCGCGAGGCGTACCTGCCCGTATTGCTCGCTGCGCTACAACACGCGCCGCGTGATGCTGTCTGTCAAAGACACCGTATTGAAGTTGATCAGCAGACCGACGGAGCACTGGCCGACCTTGAGGTATGTCAGAAGCTGCGCCTCGTGGACCGGAAGTGTGCGTTCGACCGATTTGATCTCCAGGATAACCTGCTCATCCACGATGATGTCAGCGATATAGCCGCAATCCAGGCGAACGCCCTCATATTCCAAAGAGAGCGGCGCCTGGCGGCGAAACGCGATGCCGGCACGGTCAAGTTCGTAGCAGAGACAAGCCTCATAGGCCGCCTCAAGCAAGCCGGGCCCCAGGCGGCGATGAACCCGCATTGCGAGGCCGATGATCCGATGCGTGAGTTCACTGTTGTGCACGAGGCCGGGCTGCATGGTCCCCATATTTGCCTCGAACAGGTTGACGAAGTGTTAATTCGTGCCGGAACGCGAGAACAGCAAGCAAGGATTCAACACGGATTACACCGAGAAGCAGGTTAAGCCACGGATTGCACAGAGAAGAAAAGTCGATGACGAGGCACCACACGGCCCATCCGACTGGGAAGCAAAAAATACTTCTTATGCTTCCGCGCTGGATGGACCGGGTGGTGGCATATGTCGTCAACTTTCCTTCTCAGTGAAATCCGTGGCTTAACCTGCTTCTCGGTGTAATCCGTGTTGAATACTTGCTTGTTTTCCGCATGTCCCCGGCAATCGGATAGTTGAACCCTGCTTGTTTTCTGCATGTCCCCGGCAATCGGATAGGAGTGCCCGGCCGATGCCGGCGCGACGTCCAGCATAACGGCCCCCCAGGGGCTATATCGCCGACCGCCCCCAAGAACCCCTCGCCGCCAACCCCGCCCGCCTGTAGGATCACCGCATGAATCGGTCATCCGCCCAGGCAGTGCTCGTCGCGCGCGAACCAGCCGCGGCGGAGCCAACCCCCCGCCGGTCCCCGAAGCCGGCCCCGCAAGCCGAGCCACCACCGCCAACCATCGCGCCCGACAGCCCGGAGCGGTTCATCAACCGCGAACTCTCCTGGCTCGACTTCAACCACCGCGTGGTGGAGGAAGCCGAAAACCCCCGCCACCCCCTGCTGGAACGCCTGCGCTTCATCTCGATCAGCGCGTCCAACCTCGACGAGTTCTACTCGGTCCGCGTCGCCGGCCTGATCGGCCAGGCCAAGGCCGGCCTCACCGCGCTGTCGCCCGACGGCCGCACCCCGGTCCAGCAGCTCGCGGAAATCCGCATCCGCGCCGAGGTCCTGCTCGCCGAACAGCAACGCGTCTGGTGCGAACTGAAGGTCCTGCTGCAAGGCGCCGGCATCGAGGTCTGCGCCGCGGACAACCTGTCGCACGACGACCTGACCTGGCTCGACGCCTGGTTCATGGAGCGGGTCTTCCCGGTGCTGACGCCGCTCGCCATCGACCCGGCGCACCCCTTCCCGTTCATCCCCAACATGGGCCTGGTGATGGCCCTGCTGCTGCTGCGCGAGGAGGACGGGCTGGCCATGCGGGCGCTGATGCCCCTGCCCTCCCAGGTGGATCGCTTCGTGCGCCTGCCGCCCGCCCCCGCCCGCCCCGACACCATCCGCTTCATCATGCTGGAAGACCTGGTCGTCCTGTTCCTCGACCGGCTTTTCCCCGGCTTCCGCGTCACCGGCCAGGGCATGTTCCGGCTCGTCCGCGACACCGACGTGGAGTTCGAGGAAGAGGCCGAAGACCTCGTGCGCTCCTACGAAACGGCGCTGAAGCGCCGGCGGCGCGGCGTCGCGATCCATCTCGGCGTGGACGCCGGCATGCCGGAGGAACTGCGCAGCTTCGTCGCCGACCAGCTCGGCGCCAGCGACGAAGAGATCGATGTCGTGCATGGCATCATGGGCATCGCCGACCTGCGGCACCTGATCGTGGACGACCGGCCCGACCTGCTGTTCCCGCCCTATACCCCGCGCTTCCCGGAACGGATCCGCGACTTCGGCGGCGATTGCTTCGCGGCCATCCGCGCCAAGGACATCATCGTCCACCATCCGTTCGAAAGCTTCGACGTCGTGGTGCAGTTCCTCCGCCAGGCGGCGCAGGACCCCAACGTCATCGCGGTGAAGCAGACGCTGTATCGCACCAGCCGCGACAGCCCGATCGTCAAGGCGCTGATCGAGGCGGCCGAGGGCGGCAAGTTCGTCACCGCGGTGGTCGAACTGCGCGCGCGGTTCGACGAGGAGATGAACATCCAGCTCGCCCGCTCGCTGGAAGCCGCCGGGGTGCAGGTGGTGTACGGCTTCGCCGGCTATAAGACCCACGCCAAGCTGTCGCTGGTGGTCCGGCGGGAGGGCGGCTCGGTGCGCTCGTATGCGCATTTCGGCACCGGCAACTACCACCCGATCACAGCGCGCATCTACACCGACCTGTCGTTCTTCACCTCCGACCCGACCCTGACCCGCGACTCGGCGCGGTTGTTCAACTACATGACCGGCTACGCCCGCCCCGAACGCATGGAGGAGGTGGCGTTCAGCCCGCTGACCACGCGCAACGTCCTGCTGGAGCTGATCCACAAGGAGACCGCGTTCGCCGTGGCCGGCCGCCCCGCCGGCATCTGGATCAAGCTGAACAGCCTGGTGGACGTGAAGCTGATCGACGCGTTGTACGAGGCGTCGCGCGCCGGGGTGAAAATCATGGCCGTGGTGCGCGGTATCTGCTGCCTGCGCCCAGGCGTGCGCGGCCTGTCGGACAACATCCGCGTCAAGTCGATCGTCGGACGTTTCCTTGAACATTCACGCATCTGCGTGTTCGGCAACGGCTATCCTCTGCCCAGCCGCCATGCCCGTGTCTTTATCAGCTCGGCCGACTGGATGGAGCGCAACATGGACTGGCGGGTCGAGACGCTGGTGCCCATCCACAACCCGACGGTGCACGCCCAGGTGCTGGACCAGATCATGGTGATAAATCTCAAGGATTCCATGCAATCCTGGGAGCTGAAGTCGGACGGCGCGTGGCAGCGGGTGGCGCCGGGCAAGAAGCCGGTCTCCGCGCACGACTATTTCATGACCAACCCCTCGCTGTCAGGTCGTGGCTCGGCGCTACATGGTCCGGCGCCGCTGTCACCACTCGGCCAACTGCACCACCGCCGCCAGGACCGGGTGAACCAGGACTGATCGGAGCCTGGAGAAGAATGCTCCCCCTCCCCTTGAGGGAGGGGGTTTGGGAGGGGTTGGTCGGTGTGAACCTCCGACCAACCCCTCCCAACCCCCTCCCTCAAGGGGAGGGGGAGTCATCCTGGTAGTCTGAAGGACTGACCGCATGCCGTACACGCCGCCTGCCAACCTGCCCCGCTGCGGCGTGGTGGACCTGGGATCCAACTCGGTCCGCCTGGTGGTGTTCGAGGGGCATGGCCGCAACCCGCTCGGCATCTTCAACGAGAAGGCGGTGCTGCGCCTGGGCCGAGGCCTGTCGGCGACCGGGCGGCTGAACGAGGACGGCATGGCGCAGGCCTTCACTGTCCTGCATCGCTACCACGCAGTGGCCCGCGCGATGGGCACCGAGCAGTTCGAGGTGCTGGCGACTGCCGCCGTGCGCGACGCCCGCAACGGCCCGGATTTCGTCGCCGCGCTGGAAGCGCGCATGCCCGGCGTGCCGATCCGCGTGCTGTCGGGCCTGCAGGAAGCCGAATACTCCGCCGAGGGCGTGCTGTGCGGCATCCCCACCGCCGACGGGATCCTGGCCGACATCGGCGGCGGCTCGCTGGAAGTCGTGCGCCTCACCGCCGGCAAGCGCGGCGAATCGCAGACCCTGCGGCTGGGGGTGATCCGCCTGGCCGAGCGCTCCAACAACGACCCGATCCGCGCCCGCGCCATCGCCGAGGAGGACATGGCGGCGGTGCCCTGGCTGACCGAGGGCGACGGTGCCGACCTGTATCTGGTCGGCGGCGCCTGGCGCGCGCTGGCTCGCATTCACATGGCGCAGACCGGCTATCCGCTGCAGATGGTCCACCACTATGCGATCGGCCGTGAGGAGGCGCGCGACCTCGCCGGCCTGATCTCGACCGCCGGGCGGCGCGCGCTGGAACGGCTGCCCGCCATGCCGCGCCGGCGCATCGACGATTTGCCGTTCGCCGCGGTGGTGTTGCGCCGGTTGCTGCGGGCGACTGGCGTGCGGCGCGTGGTCTTCAGCGCCAGCGGCCTGCGCGAGGGCTGGTTCATGCAGCGGCTTCCCGAAACCGTGCGGCACCAGGATCCCCTGCTCGCCGCCGGCCAGGAGATGGCGGCGCGGCTGGGCCGCGATCGGTCACTGCCGCCGGCACTGCTGGCCTGGACGCAGCCGCTGTTTCCCACCGAGACGCCCGAGGCGTTCCGGTTGCGCGAGGCGGCCTGCTGGATGTCCGACGTCGGCAGCCACGACCACCCGGAGTTCCGCCCGGAACAGGCGTTCCTGCGGGTGCTGCGGCAGCCGGGGATCGGACTGGATCATCACGCACGAGCGTTCCTCGCGCTGGCCACGGCGATGCGGTACGAGGTCGAGGCGACGGCAGGCTTCCTGCGTCCGGCCCGCCTGCTGCTGGACGTCGCCAGCGCCAACCGCGCCGAGGTGCTGGGGATCGCGCTGCGCCTGGCCTACACGTTGTCGGCCGGCACGCCGGACCTGCTGGCAGGCACCGCGCTGTGGTTGCGCGGCGGCCAGTTGGTGCTGCGGCTGCAAGAGGACAGCGGCGTGTTCGCCGGTGAGAGCGTGATGCGCCGGCTGGACCGGCTGGCCCAGGCGGTCGGACTGGAAGCCGCCACCGAGGCGGCAACGGCGCGGGCGGCATGACTCCGCCCGGCCCCGGTGATCCTGCCGGCACTGGTGATCCGCCCGGCACGGGTGATCCGCCCGGCACGGGTGATCCGCCCGGCACTGGTGATCCGCCTGGCACGGGTGATCCCGCCGGCCAGTCCCGCGTGATCCGGCCCGCGCGGGATGGCGAGGCCGATGCCCTGCGCGACGTAGTGCACGCCGCATACGCGCACTACGTCGCACGCATCGGCAAGCCGCCCGGTCCGATGCTGGACGATTATGCGGCGCGCATCGCGGACGGCCAGGCCTGGGTGCTGGAGGACGCCGGCCGGATCGCCGGCATCCTGGTGCTGGAGGAGCAGGACGGCCGGTTCCTGCTGGACAACATTGCGGTGCGGCCGGAGTGCCAGGGCAGCGGTCACGGCCGCACCCTGATGGCGTTCGCCGAAGCCGAAGCGCGCCGCCGCGGCTTCACGGAGGTCGTGCTCTACACGCACGCGCTGATGACGGAGAACCAGGCGCTGTATCGCCGGTTGGGCTACGTCGAGACCGGCCGGGTGACCGAAAAGGGCTTCGACCGCGTCTACATGCAATTCAACCTGACCTAACCTCTCCCGCGGGAGCGGGAGAGGTCGATGGTGCGAAGCACCGAGGGTGAGGGTGATCGGGTCGGCACGCACCACCTCAATGCCGCGTGCCGACCCGACAACCCGCTCCCCTCACCCTCCGCCGCGCCGACCATCTTCACGGCCCAAGAAAGAAGCCTCAGCAACCACGCACATACACCCGCTTGCCGCTCGCCGGCTGGAAATACACCACCACGGGCACGCCGCTACCGGGGTCGAGGAACCGCTCGCCCGTCGGCTGCCAATCCGGACCGGGCACGCCATCCGCGATCGGCTTGTAACCCTGGCGTTCGAACAGCACCGCCAGCAGCAGGATCGCCCCAAGCCCGGCGGGTCCCAGCCCAGCGGCAACGTGGGTTGCCAGCGCGAGAACGATCCCGCCCACCACCAGCACCCCACCGCACCCGAGCACCGCCTTGCGCAGCATCAGGCCGCGGCCTGCTCCAGCACCACGGCCGTGCCGTAAGCGACGATCTCGCTCATCGTCTGGCCGATCTCGGAGGAGTCGAACCGCATCATGATGATGCCGTTGGCACCCATCTCCGTGGCGTTCCGCACCAGGCGGTCCACCGCGTGGCGGCGCGCCTCCTCCAGCATCTGGGTGTATTCGGTGATCTCGCCGCCGGCGAGGCTGCGCAGTCCGGCCATGATGTTGCCCCCCAGGCCCCGGCTACGCACCACCACGCCGAAGCATTGCCCCAGCGTCTGGCGCACCCGATGCCCCGCCACTTGCTCTGACGTCACGACCAGCATGCAAAGCCTCCCTGTCGTTCCTGGGCGTGGATACTGCCACGGCGTTTGCATCCGGCGCGTTACGAACCAAAAACCTCTCCCGCCCTTCGCGGGAGAGGTCGGCGAGCATAGCGAAGCCGGGTGAGGGTGACACGGGCGGCACCCTCACCGGCGCCGCTGCGCGCCGCGACCTCTTCCGCGAAGAGCGGGAGAGGTTTTGAACAACCCCCCCACCAAGCAGCAGCGTCCGCTACGCCCGGTCCAGCGCCAGCCGGATGCGTTGTGCCAGTTCGTCGCGCCGATACGGCTTCAGCAGCAGCGGAACATCGGGGCGCTCCGTGCCGGGGCGCTGGATGTTGGCGTAACCCGATGTCATCAACGCACGCAATCCGCTGCGCATCGCGCGGGCCTTGTGAACAAGCTCGAAGCCGTTCATCCCCAGCGGCAGCACCACGTCGCTGAACAGCAGGTCTATCCCGTCGTCCCGCTTCAGGAGATCAAGCGCCGCCGGCCCGCTCGACGCCTCGAGCACCCGATAGCCAAGGCCGCTGATCGTCGCCCTGGCAAGCTCGCGGACGTCGGCATTGTCCTCAACCACGAGCACGGTTTCCGTGCCGGTCGGGGCGATCTCCATATCGCCAGCATAAGTCTCGGACACGCACCCCACCGCCTCGCAGCGCGGCAGGTAGATCAGGAAGCTGGTGCCGCAACCCGGCTTCGTATCGATCGTGACGTGGCCTCCGGATTGCTTGACGAAACCATATACCTGGCTGAGCCCGAGGCCGGTTCCCTTGCCGACGTCCTTGGTCGTGAAGAACGGCTCGAACGCGCGCGTGGCAACGTCCGGGTCCATGCCCGTGCCGGTGTCGGTCAGCCGGAGACGGACATAGTCGCCCGCGTCCAGCCCGGTCGTTCGGTGTGACGCGGCGTCGCCGATCGTCACATTGCTGGTGGCGATCTCCAGGTCGCCGCCACCGGGCATGGCGTCACGCGCGTTGACCACGAGGTTGAGCAACGCCGCCTCGAACTGCACGGGATCGATGCGGCACGGCCAGAGGCCCGGTTCGAAGGTGATGCGGAAGGTGACGGCCTCGCCAAGCGCGCGCCGCAGGAACGGCTCGCATGCGACGATCGCCTCGTCGATCGTTATGACTTCCGGACGCAACGTGCTGCGCCGGGCAAATGCCAGCAGTTGCCTGGTCAGCTTGGCACCGCGATCGGTCGCCGCCTGGGCCGTCTTCACCAGCCGCAGCATCTTGCTGCGCATTACCTCCTGCGGGTTCCCCCGCGCCTGCGGGTTCCCCAGCGCCTGCGGATGCCCGGGCGCCTGCGGAGTCACCACCGCCTGCGGAGTCCCGAGCGCCTGGGGATTCCCCAGCGCCGCGTGGATCATCTCCAGGCTGGCCACGATCACCGCGAGCAAATTGTTGAAGTCGTGGGCGATGCCGCCGGTCAACTGGCCGACCGCGTCAAGCTTCTGGGCGTGCCACAGCACCTCCTCCGCCTTGCGCCGCTCGGCAGCTTCGACCTCCAGCCGCTGATATGCGTCGGTCAATTCGCGCGTCCGTTCGGCGACCGCGTTCTCCAGGTTTTCGTTCATCCGCCGCAGGGCTTGCTCCGCGGCGCGCATCCGCAGCAACGCCTTCGCGGTGGCAACCAGTTCCTCCGGCTCGATCGGCTCGATCAGGAAGGCATCCGCGCCGCCCACCAGCGACAACGCGCGATCATGCGCCGTGGTAATCGCCGCCGAGGTCTGCAGCACCGGGACGCCGGCGTGCGCCGCCTTGATCTGCCGGCAAATCTCGACGCCGCTGACGTCGGGCAGCACGACATCCAGCAACACCAGGTCCGGCTCGGCATCGCGGCATTGTTCCAGCGCAGCGGCGCCGCTGGCCGCTTCAACGACCGCGTAGCCGCTCTTCCGCAGGATGTGCGCCTTCAGGTAGCGGCCCCCGTCGTCATCATCGACCACCAGGATACGGGTGCGCGCGTCCGTCATGCCATCAGCAGCGGTTCGCTCGGATGCAGAACCCCTTGGATGGCATCGATCAGCGTGGAGGAGGACAGGCTCGACTTTGACATGACCATTGTTGCGCGCTGCAACCGGCTGCGTTCGTGCGGCTGCAGGATGGCGGAAGTAAGGACGATGGCCGGGATTCGCGCGAATAACGGAGTGTTGTTCATCCGCTCCAGAAACTCGTAGCCGTTCATTCCCGGCATGTTGATGTCCAGCAGGACGATATCGGGCGGCTGTTCCTCAAGACGCGCCAGCCCGGCCTCACCGTTGTCCACGGAGAGCAAACTGTAGCGGCTGCGCGGCAGCAACTGGCGCACCAGGTAGCGGGTGATCTCCTCGTCATCCACCAGCAACACCTTGGTGATCGACTGGCGGCCGGTCAGGCGGTCCAGCAAGCCCAGCAGCACCGCCCCGTCGATCGGCTTGGACAGATACTCGTCGGCGCCTAGATGCGCTGCCTTGCGCTCTTCCCCGGCCGAGGACATGACCACGAGAGGAATATCCGCCTTTGCCTCATCGTTCCGCACATGCAGCAGCAGGCGCCAGCTTTCTTCCCCCAGCAGCATGACGTCGAGCATGATGGCAGCAGGAGTCACCTGTTCCAGCAGGCCCTGCGCCTGCTTGACGCTGTGCACCCGCAGCGGTTGATAGACTGAACCGGCCAGCATGCGCTCCAAGGCGAAGGCGTCGGCCGGATCGTCCTCCACGACGATCAATGGAACCTTCCCCTCCTCCAGGATCCAGTCCTCATCTATACCGACGCTCTCTTCGCCCGCGTAATAGGCGCGCGGCAATGTGACCGAGAAAGTTGAACCTTGCCCGGGGACACTCTGGACCGCGATCCGGCCACCCAACAGCTCCGCCAGCTTTTTCGCCAGCGGCAGCCCCAGGCCGGTGCCCTTCACGCGCGTCTGTAGAGGGCTCGATACCTGGCCGAATTCCTGGAAGATCAGATCCAGATCGCCGGCTGCGATGCCGATCCCGGTGTCCCGCACGCTGAACGTCACCGTCTCGGCCTCGGCATCCGCCGTGGCGCGCACCCGCACCTCGCCGCGTTCGGTGAACTTGATCGCGTTGGAAATGAAGTTGCGCAGGATCTGCGACACCTTGCCTTCGTCGGTTTCAAGCGGCGGCAGGTCCACCGGATCCTCGAACACCAGTGTCACGGCGTCGCCGACCAGCAGCGGCCGCAGCATGCCGCGCAGCGCGCCGAACAACTCACCGGCCGTGAATTTCGACGGCGATACCGTGGTCTTCCCGGCTTCCACCTTCGCAAGGTCGAGCAAGTCGTCCACCAGCTCGGTCAAATTCTCCGCCGCCCGCCGAACGAACCGTACCTGCGTCTCCTGCTCTGCCGTCAGGTCGCCATCGCTGCGTGACAGCAGCAGCCGCGACAAGGCGAGAATGGAATTGAGCGGCGTCCGGAACTCGTGGCTCATATGCGAAAGGAACTTCGATTTCAGTTCGTCGGCGCGGCGCAGATGGTCGGCGCGCTCGTCGAGTTCCGCGTACAGCGCGACCACCCCGCGATTGGTATCCTGCAGTTCCTGGTTCAGCCTTTCCAACTCTTCCTGACGCGCCTTCAATTGTTCCATCTGGAGCAATATCTGCTGGTTCTGCTGACGGATCTCCTCCATCGCGTCGGCCGGACCGTCCGCCGCCAGCTCACCGGTGATCCGCCGGAGGCTGGATGCCGTGATCAGCGGGGCACGCGGCGGCAACAGCTTCGTCAGCCGCACCGTGGTACCTGCGCCTGGCCTGGTTTCGACGGTCAGCTCATCCATCAACCGTTGCGCACCCAACAGGCCGATCCCCATGCCGGTGGCCGACTTATGGGAGCCGCCCAGCACCGCCTTCAGATCGGCGATGCCGGGGCCGCGATCGCTGACGATGATCACGAAACGTTGCGGCGCGGTGTCTCCGGCGATGCGGAATTCGATCTGCCCGCCTCTGGCATATTCGTAGGCATTGCGGGCGATTTCCGAGACCGCGGTGGTGATCCGGGTCTGGTCCTGACCCTCGAAGCCGATCAGCTCCGCCAGCCGCCGTGTGCGCTTGCGGACCAGAACGATGTCGGTCTCGGCGCCGATCACCACCAGGAGCAAACGGGCATTCATTGCGTGAGCCTACAACAACGCCCGGACGGCTACCACCGAGGCGTCGTCCCGGCCGCGCCGCCAGTCACGCAACAGCATGCCGGCAATCAGCGAAGGATGCTGGGTCGCCAAACCGGGATACGTCGTCAGATCCCATTTCGGGGTCAGGCCGTCCGAGTGGAGGATGATCAGCGGGTCGCCGCTGAAGGCGTAGGCGAATTCGCGAATGCGCGGCGCGACGTGCCCCGCCGTGCCGTTGTTGGACACCATGTGGCGGGCGACGCCGTCACTCACCAGTACGCCGGCGATGTTGCCCACACCGACAAAGCGCACGCTGCGCGCCACCGGGTCGATGCGCGCCACCGCGATCGCGGCGCCGCGCGTGGGCATCAGCGCGCGGTGCATTTGCTCGACCAGGCGCTCGCAGGGATCGTCGATGCGGTCGTGGAAGATCCGGACGGCGACCTCGGCCGCGCGGGCCGCCTCGATGCCGTGGCCGGAGCCGTCGGCGACCAGGATCGTGCGGCCCGCTTGCGCGTAGCCGAAGGCCCAGCGATCGCCGCACACCGTCTCCCCGGGATAGGGGGCGACCGCGGCACCGATTTGCGTCGCCGGAGCCCGCTTGGGTTGATGTGCCAGGAACCGCGCCATGACGGCGGTGCCGCGGCCGGGACGCGAATAGATGCGCACCAGGTCGGACAGCCGCATGACCGCGCCAAGGCCGTTGCCTGGACTGCCGGCGGTGGAAAAGCCGTCGCCGATGCAGCGCTCCACGTCGGCCATGCCGGGGCCCCGATCGAGCGCCAGCAGTTCCAGCCCCGCGCCGTCGCGGTCGTCGAACGTGTCCGCCAGGAGGTTGCCGCCGCCGCCATGCTTCAGCAGGTTGGTCGCCAGTTCGGTCACCACGATCGCGATCTGTCCCCGGCGGTCTTCCGGCACGCCGTGGCTACGGGCGAAGTCGCCGACCAGCCTGCGGGCTTCCGCGACCTGGCTGCCGTCGGCGATCGCGGTGATCATGTTAGTTCGAAGGCGCGAGGGTCATGTCATGCCAGCCGCCGTAGCGATTGACCCTCGGCGACATGGCACGCGCCTTCTGTGTCATGGCACGCGCCCTCCGTGTCATGGCCGACGAAGGCCGGCCACCCACGACTTTCCCTCGTGCCACGCTGCAAAGTCGTGGGTGGCCGGCCTTCGCCGGCCATGACAGGGAAGGTGTATGCCATGACACGGAAGGTGTATGCCATGACACGGAAGACGTATGCCATGACACGGAAGGCGTATGCCACGACACGGAAGGCGTATGCCATGACACAGAAGACGCGTGCCATGTCGTCAGTACGTCATCATTTTCGCCGGGTGGTATCACTTCCAACGCGCCAGGGTCATGTCACTTCCAACGTGCCAGCGTCACGATGGTGCCCTGACCCGGCGCGGATGTGACATCGAACTCGTTTACCAGCCGCTTGGCGCCGCTGAGACCCAGGCCGAGGCCGTGGCCGCTGGTGTAGCCGTCGGTCATGGCCAGTTTCAGGTCGGCGATGCCGGGGCCCTGGTCGGCGAAGGTCAGCCGGACGCCTCGCCGCTGTCCGTTGCGCAACGTCTCGATGCGCGCCGTGCCGCCGCCGCCGTAATCCACCGTGTTGCGCGCGATCTCGCTGGCGGCGGTGATGATTTTCGTCTGATCGACCAGGCTGAACCCGACGGCTACAGCCCGCGCCCTGACCGCCTGCCGCACCCTGACCACGTCGTCGGAGGTGCGCACCGGCATTGTGTCATCCGTCTCGACGATCATCTTCACGCTCGTCGCGATCGATGATGCCCCGGATCATCTCCAGGCCCCGGTCCACGTTCAGCGCGGTCCGCACGCCCGTAAGCGTCAGGCCGAGTTCCACCAGGGTAATTGCCACCGCGGGCCGCATGCCGACAACCACGGTGACCGCGTCCAGCACGCGCGACATGGCGGCGATGTTGTTCAACATGCGGCCAATGAACGAGTCGACGATTTCCAGCGCCGAGATGTCGATCATCACGCCGCGCGCGCGATCCTCGACGATCCGCTGCGTCAGGTCGTCCTGCAGCGCCAGCGCCAGGCGATCATGCATGTCCACCTGGATCGAGACCAGCAGGCAGTCGCGGATCTTGAGGATGGGTATCTCACCCATGGGCTCAGGCTTCCTGCGCTGCTGCGGCGGCGCGAGATACGATGGTCTTGCGGGTGCGGTGCAAGGCCAGCCTCAGCGCATCGGCCATGGTGGCCTTGGAGATCACGTTCAGTTCCAGCCCGAGATGCACGATCGTTTGCGCGATCTGCGGCCGGATGCCGCTAAGGATGCAGTCGGCGCCCATCAGCCGGGCGGCGGAGATCGTCTTGATCAGGTGCTGCGCCACCAGCGTATCCACCGTCGGCACGCCGGTGATGTCGATGATAGCGATTTCGGCGCCGGAGGTGACGATGCGCTCGAGCAGGCTCTCCATGACGATCTGGGTGCGCGCGCTGTCGAGCGTGCCGATCAGCGGCAGAGCCAGGATGCCATCCCAGAGCTGCACGACAGGAGTGGAGAGTTCGAGCAATTCCTGCTGCTGGCGGCCGATCAACTCTTCGCGAGTCCGCTGGTAGCATTCGATGGTGAACAGGCCGAGCTGGTCAAGCAGACGTGTCGCCGACCAGGTCTCCCGCGCGAGGCAATCCGTGTCATTCTGGATATTTCGCCGCAATAACTCGAAAAGCGGTTCCTTGAAGGAGAAGACGAAGGTCGCAGTTTGCGTGGAGCTGATACCCTCGGAGGCCTGGCTACGCGATATATCCTCCAGCAACTCGCGCATCGGTGTCCAGTCGGACGCCGAGATATCGCTGAGCTGGCCGTGCCGGACGCCCATGCGCAATTGATCGATGAAGCGCTTGGCTTGTTCGGACCTGTCGTCATCCCGGTGCGCGCCGGCGCCCGACGCGCTACCGCGTGTCAGACAGGCCAGCCAATCGGCGAGGAGTTGCGTTTGATGTTTTTCAATCAAGCCATGGAGAAAGTTCTGGTGATCTGACATGCATTGTTCCGCACTGAATAGCGTTCCCGTAACGGTCAGTCTTACCCGTGCGCCCAAACCGCGGCAATAGGAGGGCCGGGACGGGTTCGGAAAGTGTGGCCGATCAACAAAACTTGCACTTGCGTGCCGCCGCTGTGTAGGAACTAAACCGAGGAACGTAATTGGTCCGGGGTCTGCGCCATGGTGGCGACCATGTCTGAACCCTCTCATGTCTGAGCCCTCTCATGTCTGAGCCCTCTCATGTCTGAGCCCGTTGCGGCCGTCGAAAGGGCCCAGATCCTGTTGGTCGATGACGACGCCACCTGCTGCGAGGCGTACAGCCGCGTGTTGCGGCGGGCGGGCTTCCAGGTCTCCGTCGCGTCGGAGTTTCGCCTGGCGCTGGAGATACTCGAAGCGGACCGGCCACTGGATCTGTTGTTGATCGATATCGTCATGCCGGGCAGTGTCAATGGCCTTGCCCTGTCGCGCATGGCCCGCATGCGGCGGAAGGAGCTGAAGATCGTCTACGTGACGGGCTACACCATTCCGGGCGTCGACCGGGAGGCATTGGGGCCGATCCTGCTGAAGCCCATCGATGACGATCGACTGGTCCTGGAGGTTGAACGCGCTCTGGGGCTGTCCGGGCAGTAACCGGTTCGGCCGCCGGCGGGCCGCATGCTCCCCGCGTTACCGCACGCTCTCCACGTCACCGCACGCTCCTGCGTCAGCGCATGCTCCCCGCGTCATGGCCTACGCGCCGGTAATCCCAATGTCGCGGGAGATTTGCCGCTTGTCGCTCGACGGCGTTAGGCTGGCGCGAACCAAGTCATTGGAAATGTCCAACGGAGCCCAGCACCCATGCTCATGAGCCGCGAAACCATCCGCCAGGACAAGGCTTTCGACGCGCTGACCGACGCCATCCTGCAACGCGACCAGCCGCGCACCGCCGACTTGTTCCATGGCATGGTGGCACGCGAGGGACGCTCGATCGGCGAGGCGCTGAGCGTGGTGACCGCGGCGGAAGCCCCGTTCGTCCAGGTGCCGAACCATATCAACGTGCGCGACGGGCAGATCGTGCTGGTGAACAACGACCATACGATCCTCGGCCTGCGCACCTCGACCGCCCTGATGCCGTACCTACCGGAATCCCATCGCCTGCTGCCGCTGTTGCAGAGCGTGTGGTACATCCCGGCCGGGCTGGATATCTGGAACCAGTTGCTGGGGAAGTATCCCGGCCGCTACGCGACGATGAAAGGCCTGAACGTGCCTCCCCCGGAGTACGGGCCGGTCGTGTGGAACCAGGACCAGGCGCCGATCCGTGAAGGCGGCACCATCGAGGAACGGCTGAAGGCGCACATGCTCGCGACCATGGGCGGCGAGGTGCAGCGTTCCTACGGCATGTTCCTCGACCTCGCGGCCGACGAGGCAGCGCGGCCGAAGCTGCGCGATCAGTTGCTGTTCCTCGGGCTGATCGACATGCAAGACACCATCGTGGGCCGCAAGGCGCGCAATACCGGGCACAAAGCGCTGCGGGCACGCGCCATCGCCGACCTGGCGGAGTTCGTCGGCTGGGAACGGGCGCATGGGGTGTTCTATACCGGCGTGCCGGACATGGCGGTGGGACCGCTGTATTACTCCACGTACGATGCGGTTTGCGTGCACCTGGCCGCCGCCTTTCCCGACACCGGCAATAAGCTGCGCGAGACCAACGAAACGCCACTGACCGCGACTGAGGTGGAGGCATTTGTCGATCTGCTGATGACGGGCGAGCCGCAGGCCGTCTGGGATCAGCTCACCGCGCATTTGAAGGCGGGAAAATCGCTCCGCAGCCTGGGCGATACGATCCAGATCGGCGCGGCGGAATTGATCCTGCGCAACACCGTGCCGCGGGCATTCACCGACGGCCAGCATCCGTTCGATTATTGCAATGCGGCGAACTATTGGATGCGCACCAGCGACAGCCCGTACCAGCCTCGGGTGGTGTTCCTGATGGCGCACTTCGTGAATGACGCAGCGCGCGCCAACAAGTGGCAGACGCCGGTGCTGGACCAGGAGCTGGCCGGGTTCGACGCCGGCGGCCGCGCGCCCGAGGCGCTGTTGCGCGAGCTGGACGATGCGATCCTGGCGTTCGACATTCCGCGCAGTACCGCGATC
>DATHNI010000397.1:0-4876 GCA_035486135.1 Acetobacteraceae bacterium | reverse complement strand
AGCGCGGGTAGCCAAACAGGTTGGCGCCGAGCAAATATTGCTGCCACGTTTCGACAACGGTCCAGACGCCGACGGCCAGCACGACGATCCAAAGTTGCCGCCGCTGCTGGTGATCAGCCAGCACCCAACTCTCCAAGGCGGCCGCGAACAGAAACAGCCGGCAAACGACCAGAGCTTCGCCGAGTTCCCGGTGGGTGCCGACGAGCAGCGTGCACGCCACCAGCCACAGCCAAAATAGCAGTGCGAGACGGGCATGCGCGGTGTTCAGCCAGCGCCAGTCGCGCAGGATGCATGACCTGGCCAGGAACAGAATTGCCACCAGCGACAGCAGCGCATCGCCGACTGCCCGGGTGTAGAGCAGGACCGGCGGCAGGAGCAGTGTCGCCACCAACGCCACCCGAAACAGGTGCACGTCGTTGCCTGGCCGATACCAGGCGCGATCGGCAGCCATCGGCATGGCGTCGCGCGACGGGTGCGGCGTGGGTCGGTTTATCGCCTCAGCCATCACGGCAACCGCGGCCGCTGCTCCAGGCGACGGCGCCCGTCGATCGATTCTCCTGAGCGCATGACAGCCGACGATCCCTCCGCGAGGGCGGCTTTGTGCAATAGGCAGGTTGGTGGCGCAACCCGGACGGGGCGGGCGAGTGGCAGAGGCAAAACCAGGGGCTTTGCCCCATCGGCGTCAGGAAAAGGCTGCGAGGGACAAGAATACTCCCCCTCCCCTTGTGGGAGGGGGCAGGGGGAGGGGTCACGCCGCGAAGATGTTGCGTGCACGACCCCTCCCCCCAACCCCCTCCCTTAAGGGGAGGGGGAGTTCTTTCGCGCCGCGTCGCCTTATCCTGCCGCCTACGGGGCTTTGCCCGTGGCCTTGCCTCTTCCATCCGATTGCCCGGCCGGTCAGGCCGGCCGCGCCACTCGAGAGAGCGAAGCCGCAAGTCCCAGCGTTGCCGGCCAGGCACGGCATGCGGCGGCAACCATCGGTTGCAGCGCCGGCGTACGGCAGGCGAAATGGATCAGCGAGGCGAACCGCATGGGCGCACCAGCCTGGCGCGCGAAGCTTGTGTGGTAGCCCGCCGCACTGCCGCCTTCGAGCCAGGTCGTCGTGGCGGCCATGGCGCTATGCAACGCGATGGCCATGCCGTCGCCGGCAAGCGACGGCACGACGCACGCCTGGTCACCCAGCCGGAACAGGCCGGGCGGCGTGTCACGGATGGAGCGGTGCAGGTGGCCGTAGGGCGTGCCGGAAATGGCCAGGGGCCGATCCAGGCACGGCTTCGCGCCGGCCAGGCGGCGCGACAACAGCGGGACTTCCTCGGCGAGAGCATCCATCAGTGCGTCCCAGCGCAGGCCGGCCCGACGATATCGCTCGGCCGGCAGCAGCAGGCACAGCACGGCGCGGTCGTGGTCCACAAGTTGCAGCCCGGCATAACCGCCGCGAAACAGCAGCAGCTCGATGCAGCCGTGCAGCGCGACACGCTGATCCGGTTCGAGCCCGTAATACATCTTCAACCCCAGCAAGCCATCCGCACGGGATGGCCGGCCGAGATCGCGCAGGTCGTGCTTGCCGGTGGCGAGAAACACCGTGTCGGCGGAAATCGGACCGGCGGAGGTGGTCCGGGCGATGAAGCCGGATGACGTGCTGTCGAGGCCGCGCACCGCCTGACCTCGCAGGACGGTCGCACCGCGCTGTTCGGCCAGGCGCAGCAGCGCGTCATCAAGACTGCGGCGCGACAGGCCCATTGCGGGGAAGGGCAACGGTGCTTGCGCGACCGTGTGGCGGTTAACTAACCGGATAATGCGTACCGGCACGGCCCCAATGGTTAGCGGGTCAAGCCCCAGCGCGTGCAGCGCCGCGATCGCCCCGCCGCTGAGGAAATCGCCGCACAGCTTATCGGCCGGGCCGGCATTGCGCTCCACCAGCATGACTGCGCGGCCGGCGGTGGCGATCAGTGCGGCCGCAGTGGCACCAGCCGGACCGCCGCCAATGATCAGCGGGGGGCGCATCGCCGCGATACGTTGAGGCGGAACGGCGTCTCGCGCGATATTCGAACCGCATCCGCATCGAGACCGGCAGCCTGCGTCAGGCGTTGCCAGTCCGACGGCACAAAGCTGCGCGCGATGGAGACGCGGCCGTCGTAGCGCACAAAACGATGCCAGCCGGCCGCCAGGGCAAGCACGCCAAAGCCGTAATAAGGAAACCAGTGACGATGCAGGTCCGCGATGTACCAGCCGCGCGCCGCATGCTGTTCCATCCAACCGATGAAACGGACGATGTCTGCATCGGTCAGGTGGTGCGTGAACTGCGAACTGACGATGAAGTCGTAGCGCTGTGCTGGGTCGAACGCGAACACGTCACCATGGTGCCAGGTGATCGCGCATTCCGGCGGCGTGGCCGCGCGGGCGGCGCGCTGGCTCCACGGATTGAGGTCGATGCCGTCGAGTTTTGCATCGAGGCCACGTCGCGCGCTCCAACGGTGCACGAGGCGCAGCAGGTCGCCATAGCCGCAAGCCACATCGAGCAAGGAGAAGGATTGCAGGCCGGCCGTTTCGCGCTCGAGCCAGGCCAGCAGTGGCCGATGCGTCAGCGTGACGAGATTGACGCGCGACAGGTCGGCGAGGCACCGGGCATAGTCGTCATAACCGGCGCAATCGGTGTCCATCCGCTCGGCGGCGGTGCTGCGCGCGGCGAGGCTCATGGGCGGCGGAAGGAAAACGTTTCAACGGTGAGGCCGGGGCCGAAGGCCATCGCCATGCCCTCGCCGGTGCTGGCGGCGTCGCGCAGGATGCGCTGTAACACGAAGATCAATGTGGCGGACGACATGTTGCCGAAGTCGCGCAGCACGTCGCGAGAGAATTGCAGCGCATCCGGACGCAGCGCCAGGGACTGTTGCACGGCGTCGAGGATCGAGCGGCCTCCGGCATGCACCGCCCAAAGCGCGATGTCGCTGATGGTGTGGTCGCGCAACAGAGATGCGCCGTGTTCGGGGAGCCAGCGGCGGATGCGGCCGGGCACCTGGCCGGACAGGTGCATGACGAAGCCATGATCGCCGATATGCCAGGTGATCAGGCCGTCGCTGTTGGGGATGACGGCGGCACGGAACGAGCCGATCGCAAGACCGGCGGGGTCCGCGGAAACCAGGCAGGCAGAGGCGCCGTCGCCGAACAGCAGGAAGCTCAGCAGCTTCTCGATGCGCCAGTCTTCTTGCAGGTGCAGGCTGGAGAGTTCGACGTTCACCACCAGCACCTTGGCGCGAGGTTCGGAACGAACGATGTGGCTTGCCAGCCTCAATGCGTTCACCGCGGCGAAGCAGCCCATGAAGCCGACGATGGTGCGCTCGACGCTGTCGCGCAGGCCAGCCCGGCGCATGATCTGGAAGTCGAGGCCGGGCGCGGTGAAGCCGGTGCAGCTTGCGACAATCAAATGGGTGATGGCGGAGCGTTCGTGCGCGATGTTCAGTGCGGCGATCGCCTGCCCGGCGAGCGCGAGCGCCGCGGGCTCATAACGCGCCATGCGCGCGGCGGTAGTGGGGAAGGCGCCGCGGCGGTAGAAGCCCTCGCTATCGAGAACGTGATCTCGCGGCTTCGGGCCGGGGGCGAAGATGGCATAGCGGCGCTCGATGTCGGCCAGCGCGACCATGCGGTCGAACAGCGCCGCGGTGCGGCCGTCCAACGCGGTGGTGCGGCCGAAATCCACGAACTCGGCGTGGATGTCGTGCGGAGGCACCGCGGTGCCGATACGATTGAGCCAGGCTTGGGTCACCGCGGACTTTCATAAGTGTTTGGTCGTCAGACGCAGGCAGCGGCGGTTTTGTTCCCTCTCCCACGACGTGGGAGAGGAAGAACTTCACCCTCACCCTCCCTTCGCCGCGCGAGGCGGGGGAGGCAGAACCTTGCCGGGGTTGAGGATGCCTTGCGGGTCCAATGCGGCCTTGATCCGCTGCATCATCGCCAGTTCGGCGCCACCACGCCAGTCCGGCATCATGTATGGCTTCAACTTGCCGATCCCGTGTTCCGCGGAAAAGCTGCCGTCGAATGCGCGCACCACTTCGTTTACCGTGTCCATGATCACGTGGTCCTGCGCGAGGAACCACGCGCCGTCGGCGCCCTCCGGCTGTTCCAGATTGAAATGGATGTTGCCGTCGCCCAAGTGGCCGAACGGCACGGCGCGGATGCCGGGGATCAGCCGCACGCACGCCTCGGTCGCCTGGCGGATGAACTCGGGCACTTTCGATACCGGCACCGAAACGTCGTTCTTGACGCTGGCGCCTTCGCGTTTCTGCGCCTCGGAGTGTTCTTCGCGCAGCCGCCAGATCGTGGCGCGTTGCGCTTCGGAATCCGCGATCGCCGCATCGGTGACGACACCGTCGGACAGCGCATCCTCCAGCACATGCTCCAGCGCGTTGCGCAAGCCGGCATCGGCGCGCGGTGTGGCGAGTTCCACCAGAACATAGAACGGCGCCGGCGCGGACAGCGGCAGCGTCGCGCCCTCGATGTGCTGCAACACGAACGCGGTGCCCAGGCCGGACATCAACTCGAACGCACTGATCGCCGCCGCGTCGTGCGCCTGGAAGCGGGCGAACAACGCCAGTGCGTCCTCCGGCGAGGCGACGGCGCAGAATGCCACCGCGATTTCGCGCGGGCGCGGCGCCAACTTCAGCACCGCGGCGGTGATGATACCCAGCGTGCCCTCCGACCCCACGAACAACTGGCGCAGACAGTAGCCGGTATTGTCCTTGCGCAGCCGGCGCAGGCCGTTCCAGATCGTGCCGTCGGCCAGCACGACCTCCAGCCCAAGCACCAGGTCGCGCGCGTTGCCGTAGCGCACGGTGTTGTTGCCGCCGGCGTTGGCGCCGAGCACGCCGCCGATCTGCGCCGA
>DATHNI010000396.1:0-11103 GCA_035486135.1 Acetobacteraceae bacterium | reverse complement strand
GCGCGGCCTCGGAATTCGGCATCCCGATCATCGTCAGCTCGGTGACCCATCCGGGGCTGGAGGAAACCGCCGCCGCCGCCACGGGGCCGAAGATCTTCCAGCTCTATGTGCGCGGCGACAACGCCTGGTGCGACGACGTGGCGAAGCGCGCGGTCGCCGCCGGCTATGACGCCTTCGCCATCACCGTGGACACCGCCGCCTATTCACGGCGCGAGCGCGACATTGCCGGCCGCTTCGTGAAGCCGTGGCGCTCCGCCGCCACCGGGCACAATTTCCAGGCCGGCTTCACCTGGGACAACGTCAAGCACTTCAAGGACCACCACAGCATCCCGCTGATCCTGAAGGGCATCGCCACCGCGGAAGACGCCGCGCTGGCCTGCGAGCATGGCGTGGACTGCGTCTATGTGTCGAACCACGGCGGGCGGCAGCTCGACCACGGCCGTGGCGCGATGGACGTGCTGCCGGAGGTCCTGGCGGCGGTACGTGGGCGGGCCAAGGTGATGATCGACGGCAGCTTCTGCCGCGGCACCGACATCGTGAAGGCGATCGCGCTGGGGGCGGACGCGGTGGCGATGGGGCGGATGTATTGCTACGCGCTGGCGGCGGATGGCGCGGCCGGCGTCGGCATGCTGCTGCGGCTGCTGGAGCATGAGATTGGCGTGGCGATGGCGCTGTCCGGCGCGCGCAGCCTGGGGGAGCTGAACCGGTCCTTTCTGCATCTTGGTGCGCCGCCGGTCTTCCAGCCGCATGTGCACAGTGCATTCCCGCTGCTGGGTCCGACGGGCGAACACCAGGGATAGCCCGGCCGGCAGAACCTGCCTCCACGGCAGGAACTGCCGGGCAACTACAACCTCTCCCGCGCTACGCGCGGGAGAGGCCGATGGTGCGCAGCACCGAGGGTGAGGGTGATCGGGTCGGCACGCAGCGAACTCCGAACGCAGCGAACTCGGCGGCGCACCAAGCTTGGCGGCGGAGCGGACAGAGCGTGCCGGCCCGATCACCCTCACCCTCCACGCTTCGCGTCTCGACCTCTCCCGCTCCCGCGGGAGAGGTTTTGCTAACGGCACGGGGCTTGCTCCTGGGACCGGCGTAACCCGGTCAAGGAGACTACCCGATGTCGATCAGCGCCGCCGCCGCCACACCCCCCTGGTCCTGGCCGAACGGCGTGGACCCGACGGCAACCGCGACCGGCACGCAGTCCGGCGCCGGCGCTTTCCAGGCGAGCCTGCTGCAATGGCAAAACAGCATCGCCAACAGCACCCAGGCATCAACCACGACCACCACCTCGACCGACGCCCAGTCCGGCCAGACCGGCACCGACGGCGTGCAGCACCACCATCATCACCACATGGATGGAGGCCAGCAGAACGACGGCAGCAGCTCGATACAGTCCGCGCTGTCCAGCCTGGTCAGCGACATCGCCAGCGCGTTGCAAACCAGCGCATCGGCGACCGGTGGCACGGGCGCATCGACCGGCGCCGGCAGCAATGCGTCGCTCCAAGCGGCGGCCGACACACTGGTGGCCGACATCGGCCAGGCGACGCAGGCGAGCGGCGCCACGGCAAACACCGCCGCAACCAGCCCCGCCCCGACCGGCAGCAGCGCCACCACGACGCCGGTCCAGACAGCGGAGAACACGTTGGCCGCCGATATCGCCCAGGCGATGCAGGCCTATGGCGTCAACCAGGCGGGGGGCGGCAATATCCTGGCCTCCCTGTAGGGCGGCGCGGATCATGACCAAGGCGTGATTGGCGCACCGCCCACCGGTGCGCCAATGTCATGCACCGACACATTTCGGATACAGTTCGCCGGCATGCTGCGGCCCATGATCAGCACCTCTTCGCAGTTTCTGCGCCGCTCGCTCGGCGCGGTCGCGCTTGTCGCCGCAATGATCGGTTGCTCTGCCGCCACAAGCCCCGCCTCGGCCCGCGTGTGGATCGGGTTCGGGTTCCCGGGCATCTATGTCGGCCCACCGGTCTATCCGTATTATTATCCGCCGCCGGCTTACTATCCGCCGGCTTACTATCCGCCGGCCTATTATCCGCCGCCTCCGATGTCCTACGCCCCGGGCTATGCCCCGCAGGGCTATGCCCCACAAGGCTATGCCCAGCCGCACGCAGGCCCGGCCTCCAGCGCCACCGGCCAGATGTGCAGCGCCGGCTCCTTCACCTGCCCGATGGATCAGCCGGTGGCGTCCGGCGCGGCCTGCTACTGCCTCGGCAATGGCGGCACCCGTGTGTGGGGCCACGCGAACTGACCCGGCAAACGCCACACGCCGACACCGCCGAGGCGCGGCCTGACTCTGAGTCTGCCATCCGACCAGAGTCGGCCATCCCGCCAGAGGTTGCGGTCCTATCAGAGCCTGCCATCCCGCCAGAGTCTGCCATCCCGCCAGAGTCTGCCATCCCGCTAGAGTCTACCGCCCCGCTAGAGTCTGCCGCCCCACCAGAGGTTGCGGTCCTGTCAGACCCTGCCATCCCACCAGAGGTTGCGGTCCCGCCAGCGTCTGCCATCCCGCCAGAGGTTGCCGCCCCGCCGGAGCCTGTGGTCCCACCAGAGTCTGCCGCACCGATCGAGGATTATGCGCTGATCGGCGACTGCCGCACCGCGGCGCTGGTCAGCCGTGGCGGCTCGATCGACTGGCTCTGCTGGCCGCGCTTCGACAGCCCCGCGGTGTTCGCCGCGATGCTCGGCACGCCGGCCAACGGGCGGTGGCGCATCGCCCCGGACGCCGGGGACGCGCGCGTGTCGCGGCACTACCGGCCCGGCTCGCTGATCCTGGAGACCGTGTTCGAAACGGACCAGGGCAGCGTCGCACTGATCGACTGCATGGTGCCCGGACGCGACTCGATCGTCCGCATCGTCGAAGGCCGCTCCGGCAGCGTCGCCATGCAACTCGATATCGCGATGCGCTTCGATTACGGCTCGGCGATCCCTTGGGTCACGCGGCTGTCTCACCGGCATGGCTTCCGCGCCGTGGCCGGACCGGACCAGGTGGTGCTGCACAGCGACGTGCATCTGCGTGGCCGGCGACTGAGCCACGTCGCGGGGTTCGAGGTGACGGCAGGACAGCGCGTGTGCTTCGTGCTGAGCCATGGCCTGTCGTACCAGTCGCCGCGGCACCCGCCCGAAGCCGAGGCCGCGCTGGCCGAGGCGGAAGCCTTCTGGATCGAGTGGTCCGCCCGCTGCACCTATCGCGGCAAGTGGCGCGAGCAAGTGCTGCGCTCGCTGATCACGCTGAAGGCGCTGAGCTACGCGCCCACCGGCGGCATCGTCGCCGCGCCTACCACATCGCTGCCGGAACAATTCGGCGGCGAGCGGAACTGGGACTACCGCTTCTGCTGGCTGCGCGACGCCACCTTCACGTTGATGGCGCTGATGCACGCCGGCTACCAAGACGAGGCGCGCGCCTGGGGCACGTGGCTGCGCCGCAGCGTCGCCGGCACGCCGTCGCAGGTGCAGACCCTGTACGGCCTGGCCGGCGAGCGTTGGATCTTGGAGTGGGAGGTGCCGTGGCTGCGCGGCTACCAGGGCGCCAGCCCGGTGCGCGTCGGCAATGCCGCCAGCACGCAGGTGCAGCTCGACGTCTACGGGGAGCTGATCGACGCGCTGTATCAGGCGGTGCATGGTGGCCTGTCGCCCCCCGGTGTGGCCTGGGACCTGCTGACCGCCCTTGTCGGCCACCTGGAGGAAATCTGGGAGCAACCGGACGAGAGCATCTGGGAAGTGCGGGGCGGGGCGCGGCATTTCACCTTCTCCAAGGCGATGGGCTGGGTGGCGATCGACCGGGTGATCCGCGCGGCGGAGGAGTTCGGACTGGAAGGGCCGCTCGATCATTGGCGGGCGCTGCGCACCCGCATCCACGACACGGTGTGCCGCGAGGGCTTCCACACCACGAAGGGCGCGTTCGTGCAGTTCTTCGGCGCCGAGGAACTCGATGCGAGCCTGCTGCTGCTGCCGCTGGTCGGCTTCCTGCCGGCCGACGATCCGCGCATGCGCGGCACCATCGAGGCGATCGGGCGCGAGCTGATAACGAACGGCCTGGTGCAGCGCTACCTGACCCGCGAGTCGGTCGATGGGCTGCCACCGGGCGAGGGTGTCTTCCTGGCCTGCAGCTTCTGGTACGTCGACTGCCTGGCGCTGCTGGGCCGCCACCGCGAGGCGTGTACCCTGTTCGATAACCTGCTGGCGCTGTGCAACGACGTCGGGCTGCTGGCGGAGGAGTACGATCCGGTGGCGCGGCGGCAACTCGGCAATTTCCCGCAGGCGTTTTCGCACCTGGCGCTGATCAATACGGCCATGAACCTGGAGAACTCGCACGGTCCGGCGCATCGTCGCAGCCGCCATGCGCGGGGCAATCACCACCCCGATCGGCCGCCAGCGGTGTAATGCCAGCCCGTGGAAACACTGACGTACGGCCAAGGCGGCACGCGCCCCTCGTGTCATGGCCGGCGAAGGCCGGCCACCCACGACTTTGCCGCGTGCAACAAAGGAAAGTCGTGGGTGCCCGGCCTTCGCCGGCCATGACACGAGGGGCGTACGTGCGATCAGAGTGAGAGTCAGGGTTTCGGGCGGTTGGTGTAAGGCAATCGCGCTGACGCGGGGTTTCGTTGACGACTCCGCATGACGGGCATAGCGTCACATTTGAAATTTGACCCGAGAGTCTCACCATGCGACGGGTCCTGCTGGTTCTCGCGGCACTGCTGGCAACCACCGGTGAGGCAAGTGCCCAGTCCAGCATCGTGTTCAACAGCACGCTGGACACGATCTTCCAGCAGGACGGATTGTTCATCACGACATTGACGGCACCCGGGAGCAACCCGGACGCTACGTCATTCCAGGCTGCACCGTTTGCCGGAGCGATCGCATCGCTCACACTGGGACTGGCCTGCGGCGGAGAGACCGGGGCGGGCGCCACGTGCGAGGCCGCGCGCGCACGAGGCGGCACGGGTGCGGTGACCGATTCGAAATCGATCGTGCTGCTGCTGTCGGATCTCGCCCTCTACGCCGTGGGAGATCTGGTTGACGGGGATGGGATCGGCGGCAGCACCGCGGTTCCCGCCACCATCGTTCCTGCCGCCGAGATGGCGACCCTCAGCAGCTCGGTCTCCGCCTCCATCAACCCGGCCAGGGGACAGGCGGCGCAGGCGTGATCGCCATCAGTCTCGGCGGCACCGGCGGCGGTGCGGCGATGGCCGGCACTGCCGGGGCGTCGCCGGATGGTCTTGGCACCACGGTGGCGAGCTTCACGTTGTACGATGCCGCCCTCCGGATCGGCAGTCCCCGCGTGGCGCCGGGCCCGGAAGCCTTCACCATTACCGTTCCAGTGCGTGGTCGAGCAGTCTTTCCGGACGGCAGCACGTACTGAGGTGGGGTTTTGGGGGGCATGAGCGGCGGCGGATTCGGCGCGATGAGCAGCGGCGCGTCTGGCGGGATGAGCAGTTGCACGTCCGGCGGGATGAGCAGCGGCGGATTCTGCGGGGACGGACGGCGACGGGGAGCAGGCTGATCGGCCCCGCGGGGGCGGCGTTGTCAGGCGCGCGGATGCGCTTTGCGCCAGACTTCCATCAGCCGCGCCGTCTCCACGCTGGTGTAGCGCTGCGTGGTGGACAGGCTGGCGTGACCCAGCAACTCCTGGATCGACCGCAGGTCCGCGCCGCCGTCCAGCAGATGGGTGGCGAACGAGTGACGCAACGCGTGCGGCGTCGCATGTTCCGGCATCCCGCGCAGGCGGCGGAACAACCGCATCGTGCGCTGCGCCACCGCCGGGTCCAGCCGTGCGCCGCGCACGCCGACGAACAGTGGCGCATCCGGCTGCGGGTCTGGGTGCAGCGCCAGCCATGCGGCGATCGCCTCGCGCACCGCCGGCAGCACTGGCACGACCCGCTGCTTTGATCCCTTGCCCGTTACGCGCAGCATCCCATCGGTCCCGGGCAGTGGCGCGTCGCGCACATTGAGCGCCAGTGCCTCAGCGATGCGCAGGCCACTACCGTAGAGCAAGGTGAACAGGGCCTCGTCTCGCGCCTGCACCAAGGCGCGGTCGGATGCCTCGCCGGCTTCCTCGGCGACGGCGCGGGCGTGGGCCGGGGTCAGCGCTTTCGGCACCGGGCGCTTCGCCCGCGGCGAGGCGATTAGTTTAACCGAGGGGTTGTCCACGCCCTGCCGGCGAGCCAGCCAGCGGAAGAAGGTGCGCACCGCCGCCAGGTGCCGAGCCCGCGTTGCGTTGATCGCGCCGTCCGCCGCCTGCGCGGCCAGCCAGGCACGGAAGTCGGCCGGCCGCAGCGCCGCGAGCGCCCCCAGGTCCGGCTCGCCTCCCAGATGCTGGGTCAGGAAGCCGAGGAAGGCGGCGACGTCGGTGCCGTAGGCTTCGACCGTTAGCGGCGACGCCCGGCGCTCCTGGCCAAGCCAGTCCAGGAACGCCACCCGGGCCGCGTCGGCGAGCATCAGTGGGCCTCGGTCGATGGCATGGTGTGCCGCGGGGAGGAAGTGTCGGGAGCTTTGCCCCCGAACCCCCACCAAGGGGCTCTGCCCCTTGGATCCCCGCCAAGGGCGGAGCCCTTGGAACCCTTCCGTTGGAGTGGGTGGAGGGGGCGGGGGCTTCCGCCGTCGCGTCCGCGGCAGACCGTGGGTCTGCCGCGGACGCGACGGCGGAATCCCCCGTCCCCTCCACCCGCTCCAACGAATGGATTGCAAAGGCACTGCCTTTGCTGGGGGTTCAGGGGGCAAAGCCCCCTGTCGGGGTCCAGGGGCAGAGCCCCTGGCGCTTTCTCCGCGCCGCACATCATGTCAGCGCCCGAGGGCCGCGGCGACCGCGCGGCCGAGGAAGGCCAGGGCACCGGCCCCCTGCCCCGGGTCCAGCGCCCAGGGATCGCGCGCCAAAAGTGCCAGCAATGCCGGGGACCCCTCGCCCGGCACCAGCGCCAGCGCGTCATGCCCGGCGAGGCCGGCCGCCTCGGCGTGCAGCAGGCGGGCGTCGGTGGCGACCTCCCGGAACAGCACCTGTCGCCCCTCCAGCAATCTTGCGACCGTGCCTTGCGGCAGCGGCCGGGCGCCGGGATGCAGCGCCTCCAGGCACAAATGCACCGCATCGACGCCCAGGATGCCGGGCATCTCGTGGCCGATGCAGTCAACCGGATCGGCAGACCGCAGCAGCGCCAGTACCGCCTCCTGGACGCGCGCGGCGAGGCCCGCGGCGGCGCGGCCGGCAGCCAGGACGTTATCGGCCCGCTCCGCCATCGCCGCGGCGTGGGCGCGCTCGGCATGCACCATCGCCGCCATGTGGTCCGCCAATTGCTCGCCGTGCACCCGCACCGGCGGGGCCAGCAGCCGATAGAGCCCGGGGTGCTCCGCCAGCCAGGTCGGATGGGCGCGCAGGAACGCCTCGACGAGCGCGGCCTCCGACTCGCCGGGCTGCAGCAATGGAAGGGTCATCCGGCCGGTTCAGGCGATGTGCTGGCCGGTCTTCGCCCAGTCGGCCAGGAAGGTCGCCAGGCCCTTGTCGGTCAGCGGATGATTGAACAGCGAGCGCAGCACCGCCGGTGGCAGCGTGGCGATATGGGCGCCGATCTTGCCGGCCTCGACCACGTGCAGCGGGCTGCGCACCGAGGCGACCAGGACCTCGGTCTTGAATGCCGGGTAGTTGCGGAAAATCTGCACGATGTCGGCGATCAGCGACATGCCGTGGTCGCCGATGTCGTCCAGCCGGCCGACGAAGGGGCTGACGAAGGTGGCGCCGGCCTTGGCAGCCAGGATCGCCTGCGCGGCGGAAAAGCACAGCGTCACATTGACCATGGCGCCGTCGTCGGTCAGCCGGCGGCAGGCGCGCAGCCCGTCCGGCGTCAGCGGCACTTTCACCGCGATGTTCTTGGCGACGGCGCGCACCACGCGCGCCTCGGCCATCATGCCGTCGAAGTCGGTGGCGGCGACCTCGGCGCTGACCGGGCCGGGCACGACGGCGCAGATGTCCGCCAGCACGTCCAGGAACTTCCTGCCAGTCTTGGCGACCAGGGACGGGTTGGTGGTGACTCCGTCGAGCAAGCCGCTGGAGGCAAGCGACTTGATCTCCGCCGTGTCAGCGGTATCGACAAAGAACTTCATGCCATCGCTCCGTTTTGCGGCTACGCCTGGGGATCAGGCGCCGCTCGGTTGAGAAGGTCGGGGGGCTCGGTCGGTTTCGGGTGGTACGGATCATATAGGATGGCGGGGGCGGATCGAAAGCGAAGCGTGGAGGTCATCCGGCGGGTGCCGGTGCTGCTGGCTTACCCCTTTCCTGGCCCGTTCGACTACCGCGTGCCGCCGGATTGCGATCCGCGGCCCGGCGACGTGGTGCTGGTGCCGCTGAACCGGCGCGAGGAGCTGGGGGTGGTGTGGGATGCGCCGCTGCAGGGCAAAGGGACTCCCCCTCCCCTTGAGGGCTTGGGCCGCGAAGCGGACCAAGGCTGGGGGAAGGGGTGCGAACCTCCGCCGGCAGTTGCCGGTTCGCACCCCTCCCCCCAACCTTGGTCCGCTTCGCGGCCCAAGCCCTCAAGGGGAGGGGGAGAACTTCTTTTGCTTCCCCTGCCCGATGCTCATTCCACCTCGTATTCGGAGACAGGCGCCGTCCCCGACCACAAGCTGAAACCGCTGATCGGACTGGTCGACACGCCGCCGATGCGCGAGGACCTGCGGCGGCTGGTGGACTGGATGGCGGCCTACACGCTGTCGCCGCCTGGCGACGTGATGGCGATGGCATTGCGGGTGAACCGCGCCGCGCCGGGCCCAACGATGGGCTGGCGGCTTGCCGATCCGCGTCCGGACGAGGCCCGCCTGACCGACGCACGCCGGCGGGTGATCGAAGCGCTGACGCAATCGCAGCCACGCACCCCCGCGGACCTGGCCCGCGCCGCCAGCGTGGGCGGTGGCGTGCTGCGCGGCATGGCGGACGCCGGTCTGCTGGTTCCCGCAACGCTGTCCCACGCGGCACCCTTCGCCATCCCCAACCCGGACTATCCCGGCAGCGTGCTGTCGGCCGACCAGGAGGCGGCCGCGGCTTTCCTGCGTGCATCGGTCGCAGCGCGCGCCTTCTCCGTTACGTTGCTGGACGGCGTCACCGGCTCCGGCAAGACCGAGGTCTACCTGGAAGCCGTTGCCGAATGCCTCCGGCAACGGCGGCAGGCGCTGGTGCTGCTGCCGGAGATCGCCCTGTCATCGCAATGGCTGGAGCGGTTCGAGCGCCGCTTCGGCGTGGCGCCCGCGGTGTGGCACTCCGACCTGACCTCGCGGGTGCGGCGGACTACCTGGCGGGCGGTGGCGGAGGGCGCGGCGCCGGTGGTGGTGGGCGCGCGCTCGGCGCTTTTCCTCCCGTTCCCCGACCTGGGGCTGGTCGTGGTGGATGAGGAGCACGAGACGGCATTCAAGCAGGAGGAGGGCGTGGTCTACCACGCCCGCGACATGGCGGTGGTGCGCGCGCGCCTCTGCGCCGCGCCGGCGGTGTTGGTGTCGGCGACGCCCAGCCTGGAGACGGTGGCGAACGTGGAAGCCGGCCGCTACGCCCGGCTGACGCTGCCGGTCCGGCATGCCGGCGCTCTGCTGCCGCACGTGGCGGCGATCGACATGCGGGAGACGCCGCCAGCGCGGGGCCACTTCCTGGCGCCGCCGCTGATCGGGGCGGTGCGGGAGACGCTGGCGCGCGGGGAACAGGCGATGCTGTTCCTGAACCGCAGGGGGTATGCACCGCTGACGCTGTGCCGGCACTGCGGCCACCGCATGCAGTGCCCGAACTGCACCGCGTGGCTGGTAGAGCATCGCACGCGGCGCGAGTTGCAGTGCCACCATTGCGGCCACGCGGTGCCGATCCCGGAGGAATGCCCCGCCTGCGGCGCCGCCAACAGCCTGACCGCGGTCGGTCCCGGCGTCGAAAGGATCACCGAGGAGGCGGCGGCGCTGTTCCCGGAGGCCCGGCGCCTGGTGATGGCAAGCGACACGATGCCCGGCCCACATGCCGCCGCGGAGGCGTCCCGGGCGATCGAGGCGCGCGAGGTGGACCTGATCATCGGCACCCAGATCGTCGCCAAGGGCTGGCACTTTCCGCATCTGACGCTGGTGGGGGTGGTGGACGCTGACCTTGGCCTGGCCGGCGGCGACCTGCGCGCGGCGGAACGTACCGTGCAGTTGCTGCACCAGGTGGCCGGCCGCGCCGGGCGGGCAGAGGCGCCGGGGCGGGTGCTGCTGCAAACGTTCTCCCCGGAGCATCCGGTGATGCAGGCGCTGGTGGCCGGCGACTTGGCGGGGTTCATGGCGAGCGAGGCCGCCCAGCGCCGCCCCGGCCACTGGCCGCCCTATGGAAGGCTGGCGGCACTGATCGTCAGCGCTGACTCGGCGCTGGCTGCGGATGCGCTGGCGCGCGATCTCGGGCGGGCGGCGCCGTATGGCGACGGATTGGAGGTGCTGGGGCCGGCGCCGGCGCCGCTGGCCATCCTGCGCGGGCGGCACCGGCGGCGATTGCTGCTGAAGACCCGGCGCGACGTGGCGGTGCAGCCGATCCTGCGCGCCTGGCTGGCCAAGGTGCCGGTGCCGCGCGGCGGGCGGGTGGATGTCGATGTCGATCCGGTGTCGTTTCTGTAGCCGGTGCCTCTACGGATCGAACCGGGCTGCGAGGATTTCTTTGGAGCCGGTCAATTGCCAACAATCGTTGCGATCTCGGCTGGAATCGATCGCCGCGAGTAAGTTCGGGACCAACGGCCTGAGATCGGCAAGCCGGTTGGCCTTCGCCCGCAGCGATGACCGCGATGGAGAACGATGGTAGATTCTGCTGGAATGACAGATTGCGATCCACCGTCACGAAAACATCGAAGTGTTGCGACGCAAGCGCCAGAAGTCTGCCGTTGGAGATCGTCGTCCCGCCCATAGCGCGTGCCGTCTCAACCTCGTGACCGACGATGTCACGCGCCAATCGACGATCGACGCACTCGTCCAGAAAGACTGTCAATCGACCGATTCAACCAGACGGTCTTTCGCCTGCTCGAGGAACGTCACGACCTGCGCCCTGGTCACCGACGGGAACCCGTCAAGGAAGTCGTTGATCGTGTCGCCCGCCTCAAGATAGTCGAGCAATGTCTGCACTGG
>DATHNI010000395.1:0-32206 GCA_035486135.1 Acetobacteraceae bacterium | reverse complement strand
TCCTCGCCGAGGGCACCACGGATGCCCAGGGCGAGTTCACCTACGTCCCGCATGACGGCACCCAGGCGGCTCCGCAGCGCATCGTGGTGCAGAAGGCCACCGACACACTGGTGTTGCGCACCGTGCCGGGACCCGAGGCCTATGCCGATGGCAACTGGACCAACCCGCGCGGCGTCTGGCTGGGTTGGCCTTTCACCAAGACCGCGATCAGCGCGCGCCAGGAAAAACCCCGCATCCTGTGCCACGTCTTCACCGAGCGCCCGATCTACCGCCCGGAGGAGCCGGTCGAGATTCGCGGCTTCGTCCGCCGCTACCTGCACGGCGTCCTGACCTACGCCACCGGCAAGGGCACGGTGCTGGTCCAGGGGCCGGACAAGCAGGAATTCCGCTATCCGGTGACGCTGGACGACACCAGCGGTTTCTACTGGCATTTCGACGCCAAGACGGTGGCGACCGGCGACTACACCGTCTCCTTCCAGCCAGAGCACGCGGATCAGTGCGACAGCGCGGACTTCAAGAAGGAAGCCTATCGCCTGCCGACCTTCGAAGTACTGCTGAACCATCCGCCGGAGGAGCCGCTCGATGCGCCGTTCCAGGTGGGGCTGCTGGCGCGCTACTACGCCGGCGGCGTCGTCACCGACCGGCCGATCACCTGGCGGGTGACCCAGTTCCCCTACACCTGGAGCCCACCCGGCCGCCCCGGCTTCCTGTTCTCCAGCGATGCGCGATTCTCCGGCGACCAGACGTTCCGCTCCACGCCGGTCATGCAGAGCAACGGCAAGACCGATGCCGGCGGGTCGGCGCAACTCACGCTGGATCCCACGCTGGAGCCGACAGCGCAGCCGCGCACCTACATGGTGGAGGCGACGGTCACCGGCGATGACGGGCAGCAGATCCGCAACGTGGCGGACATCCCGGCGCTGCCGCCCTTCGTGCTGGGCGTGAAGATGCCGCGCTACCTGCCGCATCCCGGCAACATCAGCGCCGACCTGCTGGCGCTGGATGCGGAGGGAAAACCGAGCGCCGGCATCGACATGACCGTGCGGCTGATCAAGCGCGACTGGAACTCCATCCTGCAGGCGAGCGACTTCACCCAGGGCACGGCGAAATACGTCACCCAGGAGATCGACCGCACAATCGAGGAGCGTCACGTCACCAGCACCGACGCGGCGCAGACGCTGAATTTCGCCGCCTCGGAAGCCGGGGTTTATGTGGTGGAGGTGACGGCGGCCGATCGGCTCGGACGGCGGCAGACGTTGCGGGTGGACTGCTTCATGGCCGGCGATACGCCGGTGACGTGGTCGCGCCCGCCGGCGAAGACCGTGACGGTGAAGACCGACAAGGACGACTACGCCCCCGGCGAGAACGCGACGCTGCTGATCGAAAGCCCGTTCCAGGCGGCGCGAGCCCTGGTGGTGACGGAGCAACCCGATGGCGTGTTCGACTACGGCTGGGTGGACGTGGCGGACGGCGTCGGCCGCACCACGCTGGCGGTGCGGCACGACCAGATGCCGCGCGTTCCCGTGCACGTGCTGCTGATGCGAGGACGGCTGGCGGGGCCACCGCCCTCGGCGACCGCGCCATTCGACCAGGGCAAGCCGGCGACGCTGGCGGCGACCACCTGGGTCAAGGTGCGGCCGGTGCAGAACAGGGTGAACGTGGCGTTCGAGGCGCCGGCGACGGCGCGACCGGCGCAGACCGTCGAGGTAACGCTGCACCTGTCGGATGAGAACGGACATCCGCTGGCGGGCGAGGCGACATTCTGGATGGTGGACCAGGCAGTGCTGGCGCTGGCGAAGGAGGCGCCACTCGATCCGCTGCCGAAGTTCATCGTGGACCGCCCGTCGCGCATGGTGGCGCGCGACACGCGCAACATGGCGTTCGGCATCATCCCGTTGCAGGAATATCCCGGCGGCGGCGAGGGCGAGGAAAATCCCGGCATCGCCAATATCTCGGTGCGGCGTAATTTCACCCCGGTGCCGATCTACCTGCCGCACGTGAAGGTCGGGCCGGACGGCATCGCGCATATCCAGGTGAAGCTGCCGGACACGCTGACGGTGTTCATGCTGCGCGCCGAGGTGACCAGCGGCCCGGACCGCTTCGGCTTCGCCACCGGCGAGATGCATATCCGCCAGCCGATCGTGGCGCAGCCGGTGCTGCCGCGCTTCCTGCGCCCGGGCGATATGTTCCAGGCGGCGGTGCTCGGCCGGGTCGTCGAGGGGCCGGGTGGTGCGGGCACCGCCATCCTCAGCGTGGATGGGCTGACCGCGACCGGCGAAAAAGAGCAGAAGTTCGCCTGGCAGGGCGCGGCGCCGGCCCGGGAGACGTTTCCGGTGAGCGTGCCGCAGCCGGCACCGGGACAGGACGTGGCGAAAATCCGCTTCCTGGTGCGCCGTGATTCCGACCAGGTCGGCGACGCGGTGGAGATCGCGCTGCCGATCCGTCCTGATCGGCCTCCGGTGCGGGAACAACGGTTGGTGGAGGTGGCGCCGGGGGCGGCTGCCGACCTGCCGGCGCCGCCGGATGACGTGCGGCCCGGGTCATACAGCGGATCGCTGGCGGTGGCGACCGATCCGGCGCTGGTCCGCGCGCTCGGTGCGATCGACTATCTGCTGGCCTACCCGTTCGGCTGCACTGAGCAACGCATCGCGCTGGCGTCGTCGGAACTGGCGCTGCTGCCGTTCGCGCCGATCGCCGGCGCGGAGGGTTTGCCGCAGCGGGTCGGCTCCGATGTCGCCGGCGCGTTGCAGGGGATCGCCCAGGCGGTGGATGAGAACGGCCTGGTCGGCTACTGGCCGCACACGCGCGGGCTCGTGACGCTGACCGCGTGGTCGTACGAGTTGATGATCCGCGCCGAGGCAGCGCATCTGCCGATCGATACCGCGCTGCGCGACCGGCTGGCGGCGGTGCTGATCCAGTCGTTGCGGTCCGACTACCCGCATTTCCTGACCGATGCGGCGCTGCTGGAGCGGGCGACGGCGCTGTACGCGCTGGCGGTGGGCGGCAAGCTGGATGCCGCCTATGCCAGCGAACTGGCGCGCACGGCCGGTGCACTGAACACCAGCGGGCTGGCGATGGTGGTTTCGGCCATCGCGACGACACCGAACGCCGATCGGGCGCTGGTGGCGGGCCTGCTGGAGACGCTGTGGACACGCGTGCATGTGCTGGCCCGAAACGGTCAGCCGGCATACGCCGGCCTGGTGGACTACGAAGCCAATCCGCTGATCCTGCCGTCGGAGACCCGCAGCCTCGCCGAGATGACGCGCGCGGTGGCGCTGGCAACGCCGGAGGAACCGCGGCTGGCGCTGCTGCGCTCCGGGCTGGTGTCGCTGGGCGGGCCGGATGGCTGGGGCAGCACCAACGCCGACGCGGCGGCGTTGCGCGCGCTGGCCGCCAGTTGGGACGTCGCGGCGGCTGACGTGCCGGTGACGGCGTCCTTGTCGGATGGCGCACACCAGGTAGCGCTCGGGCACGCGGTGCCGATGGCGCGCTGGACCACGACGCAGCCGGGGCCGATGCACGTGGCGGATGGCGGCACGCGGACTGTGCTGGCATTGCAGCAGGCGCGCTACGTCCCGGCGGCGCCTGGCTGGCAGGCGGCGCCGGTGCAGCATGGCTTCGTCCTCTCCCGCGCGCTGCTGCGCGTGCCCGGTGGCGGCGCGCCGATGGTGGCGCTGGCGCCGGCTGCCGACGGCGCGCTGCACGTGGCCAACGGCGACGTGGTGGAGGAGACGGCGGAACTGGTTAATCCGGAGGCGCGCACCATGGTGGCCGTGGTGTTGCCGATCGCCGCCGGGTTGGAGCCGCTGAACCCGAACCTGGCGACCGCACCTGCCGAGGCGGCGCCCTCGGCGGGGCCGACGCTGGCGCCGGCCTACACCGCGTTCGGCGATGATTCGGTGCTGTATGTGTACGAGGCGCTGCCAGCGGGGACCTACCAGTTCCGCTTCCGCGCGAGCGCCGGCACGGTGGGCAGCTTCACCGAACCGCCGGGAACCGCAGAGATGATGTACCGGCAGGGCGTGAACGGGGCGAGCGCTGGAGCGCGGGTGGTGATCGGACCGTGAAGCCGCACGGCAACAACGAGACCAGGAAAAGCCTCCCCCTCCCCTTGTGGGAGGGGGCTGGGGGGAGGGGTTCGGGCCGCGACCGTGAGCGGGGCTCGAACCCCTCCCCCCAACCCCCTCCCACGAGGGGAGGGGGAGTTGGACTTTCCCTGCTTCTGGCTCTCGCCTTCCTCCCCTACTTCGCCACCGTCCTCTCCCGCGCCCACTTCGAATCCCCCGCGCCGACACCGATCGTTTACGACCGGCACGGCGTGTTCCTCGCCCAGTTCGGCGACGAAGCGAAAACCACCGGCGGGGCGCAGCGCGTCGAATACGGCTACTGGCAGGTCGATCAAGCGCCGCCGCGCATCGTCGCCGCCACGCTCGCGCTGGAGGACCGGCACTTCTGGTCGCATCCCGGCATCGATCCCGGCGCGGTGTTGCGCGCCGCCTGGCAGGACATGATCGGTCTGCGGCGGCGGTCGGGCGCTTCCACCATCGCCATGCAGGTGGCGCGCATGCAGCATCCCGAGCCCCGCACGCTCTGGGCAAAAGCGGTGGAGGCGGGCACCGCGCTGGCGCTCACCGCGCGCTATGGCCGCGCGGCGGTGCTGGCGCAGTATTTGCGGCTGGTGCCATACGGCAACGGCAGCCATGGCATCGGCCACGCCGCCCGCTGGTACTTCGAAAAACCCGCTGCCGATCTGAGCTGGGCCGAGATCGCCTTGCTCTGCGCTGTGCCGCGCGCGCCGGCGGCCTACAACCCGTTGCGCCCGGACGGCCTGCGCCGCGCCCGAGCCCGCGCCGGCCGCATCCTTATCGCGTTGCGCCGGCAGGCGGTGGTGACCGGCGCGGAGTATGACGCTGCCACGGCGCAACTCGCCGGGTTGCAGCCAGGCCCGGCGCCGCACCGGCCGGCGGACGCGCTGCACCCGATCCTGCGCCTGCGCGACATGCTGGCGGCGGCGCCCGCCCCACCGGACCCGGCCGATGACCGGGTCATTGCCTCGCTCGACCTTGGTGTGCAGCACATGGTGACGGCGCGGATGCGCGACGCACTGGTGGATTGGCGCAAGGCGGGCGCGCAGCAGGCCGCGGTGATTGTGGTGCGGCTTGACGACGACGCGGTGCTGGCGGCGGCCGGGTCCGCCGGCTACGGCGATCCGCGTGGCGGGGCGATCGATTTCAGCCGCGCCGCGCGCTCCCCCGGCAGCACGCTGAAGCCGTTCCTTTACGCGGCGGCGCTGCAACACGGACTGCTGCACCCAGCGGACATGCTCGACGACGGGCCGGGGCAGGTTGGGGCGATCCATAACGCCGATGCACGCTATCTCGGCCCGCTGCCGCCCAGCCAGGCGCTGGCCAACTCGCGGAACGTGCCGGCCGCCGAGGTGTTGCGCCGCCTCGGGCTCGGTGCGGGCTTCGACCTGTTCCATGCGCTGGGTCTGCAGATGCTGGGGGACACGCCGGACAGCCTGGGCCTGGCGATGGCGATCGGAGCCATGCCGACCAGCCTGGACCGGCTGGCGGACGCCTACCTGACGTTGGCCGATGACGGCGTGCAGCACGATCTGCTGTGGTATCGCGGCCAGCCGCGTGCCCCGGCGCGGCGCGTCTTCTCCGCCACCGCTGCCCGAGAGGTGGGGCTGTTCCTGTCCGATCCGCTGGCGCGGCTGCCGAGCTTTGCCCGCTATGGCAGCACCGAATATCCGTTTCCGGTGGCGGTGAAGACCGGCACGTCACAGGGGTTTCGCGACGCCTGGACCCTCGCGTGGTCGCCGCGCTTCCTGGTGGGAGCCTGGGTGGGGCGCAGCAATGCCGGGACGATGGCCGGGCTCGGAGGCGCCAACAGCGCCGCGGACCTGGTGCATGCCGTCCTGCTGGCGTTGCACCATGCGGTACCGGGCGAGCTGAACGACAGCAACCTCGCGGTGCCGGCCGACTACGCGCCGGCACCGATCTGCGCCGGGCCCGAAGAGACGCCACGCGATGCGTGCAGCCACGCCCTGCTGGCGTGGCTGCCGCGGCCTGACACGGGCGCCCGGCCCACGCCGCCGGCGCAACCGGTGGCCGACCCCGTCATTCAGCTATCGGTCGTGACGCCGGAGGCGGGCACCCGCGTCTGGCTGAATCCGGAAAGTCCTGCCGCCGCCAGCCGCATCGTGCTGCGGGCAAAGACCATGCCGCACGTGCCGCAGGTCGTCTGGTACGTCGATGGAGCCCCGTTCGCGTTGACCGATCCGGATCAACCGGTCACCTGGCCGATGCGCGTTGGTGAGCATCGGTTCCAGATCGGCTTGCCGTTGCGGCCGGAACGGTCCCGCGCGGTACGATTGCTCGTGCAGTAGACGTTTAATACCAAGCCGCGTTGTCATTGACTCTTGGCGACATGCCACGTCGCCGAGGGTCACTCTCTACGGCGGTCGGTATAACCCCCGACTACCGATCGCGGGCACATCGGATTCAATTGGCCGCCGCCAGCATCGCCTGGCCGGCGGAATGGCGATGCCCAGCCGCCAGCACGGCCGCTACCACGGCGTCCACATCACTTTCATCCGTCCGATGATTGACGAATGCGGCCCGGAGCACGGTACGTCCCTGCCATGTCGTCAGCGACAGGACAACGTCGCCGGCAACCTGCAGGTCGGCCGCGATCGCCGCCTGCATCGCATCGCTTCCCGGCCGATAGCAAAAGCACACGATGTTCAGCGCGACCGGCGCCGCCAGCTCCAGCGCCGGTTCGCGATCGATCATTGCGGCCAGGCGCCGCGCGTGGGCGCAGCTCCGTTCGGCAATACGCCCGATCCGGTCCGTGCCATAGGTCATCAGCGTCATCCAGACCTTCAGCGCCCGGAAGCCGCGCGACAGTTCGGGGCCGAAATCCACCGGCCAAGGCTCGCCCGCCGCCAGGCCTCGCACATCCCGGCGGAGATACGCCGCCGTTCGCGCGAACGCAGCGCGATGCGCCATCGCGTCGCGCACCACGATACAGCCGGCATCATAAGAAACCTGCGCCCATTTGTGAAAATCGAACGCGACCGAGTCCGCATGCTCCATGCCCGCGAATAACGGGCGCAAGGCGGGCGACGACATCGCAATCGCTCCGAATGCGGCATCGACGTGAAACCACAGGCGGTGCTCGGCGCAGACGCCGGCGACTGCGGGCAGATCGTCGATGGCCCCGATGTCGACACTGCCTGCCGTGGCAACGACCAGAAACGGCTCCAGGCCATCCTCCTGATCCGTGGCGATCGCCGTCCGCAGCGCGGCAACATCCATGGCGCCCGCAGCGTCGCACGGTATCGTCCGCAGTGCCTGCGACCCGATGCCCGCCATGTCCAGCGCGCGTCCGATGCAGAGATGCGCACCCTCCGATGCATAGGCGGTCAGCCGCCTGAAGCCCACGCCGTTCCGCCGAACGCCAGCGCCGGCTGCCGCTGTCCGGGCCACAAGGACCGCGATGAAGTTCGCCATCGACGTGCCTGTCACAACGAGGCCAGACGATTGCACCGGCAGGCCAACCATCTCGGCGGCCCACCGGACGACCTGGCGCTCGCACAGGATCGGTGCGTGGTCCCGGCCGCCGCAATTCGCGTTCAACCCGGCCGCCAGCATCTCGGCCAACATCCCGATCGGTGTTCCACCACCATGGACCCACCCGAGGAACCGAGGATGGCGGTTGCCCACGCCATAGGGCGCGATCAGCCGCCGGTAGGTGGCATAGACGTCGTCCGGTGCGGTGCCGCCGCGCGGCAGTGCGGTGTCCCAGGCGTCGCGCACATCGTCCGGCATCGGCCGCCAGACAGGGCCATGCCGGACGTTCTCCAGATCGTCGAACATGTCGTCCAGCATACGATGGCCCAGCGCGCGCAGTTCTGACCAGTCACGCGGATCGAGCGACGCGTCGCTACCCTCGTCCATTACGAATTCTCCAGAAAGCTGCTATCGATCAGCCTGTTGGGGGCGTCTGCGGGCCGAAGATTGTCTCCGCCCAATCATGCAGTCGCCGCAGGCTCGCCGGCGGGTTCGGCAGGTCGCCCGTCGAGTCGCCGTAGTCCGGCACGGTGTTCGCAAATGGGACGCCAGGCGCGTAATGCAAGTTCCGTGTGTCCGAACCATCGGCCGCGTTGTACTGCCCATTCCGGCCCGGTGCCATCAGCTCCCACAGACACACGAAATTTTGCACGCCGGCCGGATTATGCACCGCTGCTCAACCTGTTCATGATGTCACCGAAACGATTGGTGCGGGTCGCCGGTTTGCCAGTTTACGCGGTGTTCCCCATCGGATATCTGCGCTGCAGCCTGGCGCCGCTGCAACATGTGCGGTGCGTAACTGATCATCGGGCCAAGCTTGCCTGGCTTATCGCTTCCTGGCCTACGTAGCCGAGCGGCGATCACCGCATGGCGCGTGTAGCGGGAAGTTGCGGGCCGGCCGGAAACCTGTCTTGATTCGGGTTCCGGCTGATATCTAGTCAGCCGGCCAGGAAGAGTGCATGGAGAGGGGCCGGCCTGGTCCCGCGGGCATTCGAAATGACAGAGCCAGAGCCAACCGTGGTCGTCATCGACGACGATCCAGCAATCAGGGAGGCGCTTGGGGGCTTGCTCCGATCCGTCGGATTGCAAGTGAAGCTGCTTGGCTCTGTCGCCGAGTTCCTGAACGCCGGCTTGCCGGAGGGGCCGACATGCCTGGTGCTCGACGTCCGGCTGCCGGGACAAAGCGGCCTCGATTTGCAGCAGGAACTGGCGGCGGCAAACATTCGGCGCCCGACGATCTTCATGACCGGCTACGGCGACATTCCGATGACGGTCCAGGCAATGAAGGGCGGTGCGATAGAGTTCCTGACCAAGCCGTTCCGTGACCAGGATCTACTGGACGCGATCCAACTGGGGCTGTCGCGCGACCGCACGCGGCTGGAGCGCGAGAAGGAACTGGTCGTGCTTCGCGCGCGCTTCGAGACGCTGACACCGCGTGAACGCGAGGTGATGGCCCTGATTGTGACTGGCCGGCTCAACAAGCAGGTCGCCGGCGACATCGGCATCAGCGAGATTACGGTTAAGGTCCATCGCGGCCAGGTCATGCGCAAGATGGGCGCTTCGTCATTGCCCGATCTGGCGCGAATGGCGGACAAGCTGACCATCGTGCCCGAACACCCGCATCGCGCACGAACGGACTCAGGCAGCGGCCGGCCGCGCTAGGCGGGCATGGCCGCGCCGCACGTTTTCGCCGGTCCCGGACCGCGCTGTGCTTGGCCGTTATCGCGGCGGGCGATCATCGCCAGGTGCCGTGAATGACTGTCGGCATGGTGCCTCGGCTTTGGCACAGTGCGGACCTCACGCGCCGATGGCTAAAGCTCGTGCAGCGCCGGTTCCGCGTTCCATTGGCGCACGGCAACGGTGAATTGGAATGTCATCCCCGGCCCGGCATTGGGCGACGCCCAGACGCGTCCGCCATGCGCCTCGATGATGGAGCGGCAGACCGAGAGGCCGATGCCCATGCCGTCTGACTTGGTGGTGTAGAAGGGACTGAAGAGTCGATCCAGGTCCTCGGGGTCCACGCCGGTTCCGACATCCTCGACCGCAACGAGTATGTCGTTGTCCTCATGCGGCATGGAGCGGATGATCATGATGCGGACGCGGTCGGCGATCATGGCCATCGCCTGGGCGGCGTTGATCGCAAGATTGATGATCACCTGCTGAAGCTGGATTCGATCCCCGCGTACCCGCGGCAGCCCCGGCGCAAGCTCCAACTGCATGGTCACGCCGTGGCGCAGGATCTCGCCCTTGATCAGGCCGATTGCTTCGTCGATGACGTCGTTGATGTCAAATTGCGTGACGTCGGGACGGGTTTTCCGGGCAAGGTCACGAATCCGGCCGATCACGTCGCTGGCTCTCGTGGCATCGTGGATGATCCGCTGAACAGCGGCGAGTGCCTCGCCGATGTCCGGCGGATTGCGGGTAAGCCAGCGCATGCCGGCGTCCCCGTTGATGACGATGGCACCGAGCGGCTGGTTCACTTCATGAGCGATCGACGCCCCCATCTCCCCCAAGGCCACGACGCGGGAAACGTGGGCGAGTTCGGCGCGCACCGACTGCAGCGCCTCCTGCGCCTGTCGGGCGGCGGTGATATCCATCAGGGCGCCGATGATCTCTTCGTCCCCGGAGGGATATTTCACGCGGCGGGCGTGGATGTTTACGTGCTTGATCCTGCCGTCCGGCATCAGCATGCGACACTCGTAGTGGAACTCCTGCTTGTCCGCGGCCGTGTCGACGATTTCGTGCCGGACGAATTCCCGATCATCCGGGTGGACCAACTGCAGCGCCAGGTCGACCGTTGGCTTCACCGTCGGGTCGATCTCATAGGTGCGGTACAACTCCTTCGACCAGATGATGGCGCCTGTGCGGGTGTCCCAGCCGAAACTGCCGGTGTGGCTGAGCCGTTGCGCTTCGTCCAGATAGGCCTGGCTCCGTTGCAATGCCCGGTTGACGTCGGCGAGCTCGCGCACCCGGTCCTGCAATTCGTCGCGCGTGCGGCGGAGCGAGTCGGCTGCGGCCCGTTGTGTCGCAGTCAGCAGGATCGCGAAGGTTTCGGCGACGACAAGTATGACGAGACGCGGAATCTCGGTTGGTTCGATCGCGAACGAATATCTTGGCGCGAGGACAAAATAGTCGAATGCCAGCGCGGACAGCGTGAGCGCAAGCAGCCCTGCGCCGACGCCGCCATACCAGGCGGCGAACATGACAGCACATAGATAGGCAGACGCGTAGGGCTCGGTGTGCTCATAGACGTGCAGAAGCTCGGGGGTGACGACACCGATGGCAACCGCCAGAACTGCAACACTGTAGCGCAAGCCCGCGGACGGTCTCACCTCCCGTAGCGCAGCTGATTGAAACACGTTCGTTTTCTCACCTGCGGTCCATGAAGCGTCAGGTCGAGACTTGATCTGCTTTCATAGTATAGGGCTGAAGACGGCGGGCGGCACAGGCGGCCGCGACCTCGGCGTGGCGCTTTGCCGCCATCATTCCGCTGCGGCAAGATGGCGGCGCGCCGGATACAGTTCCCGGACGCGTTGCTGGGTGTAGAGGTCGGTCCAGTTCGACAGGCTTTTGTCGGTGACCTGCCGGGGATCGTAGCCACGTTCGGGGATTTGCATCCGCTTGCCGCCGATATGGACATGCCGGATGCGGCTCTTGTCCTGCAGGATCGCGATGTTCTCCAGCGGTGAGCCATCGACCGCGATGAAGTCGGCGAATCGGCCGGTCTCCAGCACCCCGATCCTGCCGCCGTTGGCCATGAAGCGGGCGTTGACGGAGGTGGCGCAACGCAGCGCCTCGGCGGGGGAAAAACCGAGGTCGCGGACGAAGAGTTCCAGTTCCAGCGCGTGCCACTCGCCGTACGGCGTGACGGCGAAGCCCGAGTCGGTGCCGGTCAGCATCGGCACGCCGGCTTTGCGGGCTTTCTGCAGGTTGGCACAGCCGATCTCGTAGGTGCGTGCCGTCGCCGAGGGGCGTTCCTTGATATAGGCCGGCTCATGCGGCTGGGTGAAATCGATGACGTTGCGCTGGAGTGTCAGGGTCGGGCCGATCGCGCTGCCGGATTTCAGCATCGCCTCGATGCATGCGTCGTCCAGATAATAGGCGTGGAATATCAGATCGACGCCAGCCTTGGCGGCATACAGCGTCGCTTCCCTCCCGACGGCGTGCGCGACGACCTTCCTGCCGAGGCGATGGGCCTCCCGGACCATGGTGCTGGTCTCGTCCTGGTCGAACGCGGCGATCAGCGAGCCGTCCTCGCGCGTCTGGACACCGTCCATCGCCAGCTTGATGCAATCGACACCGTTCTTGACCTGGACACGGATCTCCTCGATCGCTTCGTCCTTGCTGGTGACCAGCCGGCCGATCGAGGTATCCGGCACGCCGATCCAGGTCGGATACCAGTCGGTCAGCCCCTGGCGCGTGGTCAGGTAACGGCCGGCGGCGGTGACGCGCGGACCTTCGAACAAGCCAAAATTGATCGCGTTGCGCACCGACAGGCTGACCTGCCCCGCATCGCCCGGCGCGCAGAGCGCGGTGTATCCCGCCGCTACCACTTTCTGGGCAAAAAACAGCGCGCGCAGTGCGCGGAATTCCATCGGCTGATAGAGGTCGATGTCTTCCTCGGACTTCGCATTCCCGTAGGCGAGGTGGGTATGGACATCGATCAGGCCGGGCATGACGAACAGGCCGGAATAGTCCAGTACGGTGTCGGCCACCGCGATTGGCGGGGCGGCAGCGGTATCGCTGACGAAAACGATCTTCCCGTCATCGCCGAAGCCGATCGTGGCCTCGGCGCGGGGTGGCGTGGCATCGCCGGTGAACAGCGTCCCGCATCTGACGTGCGTCGTCATGTCGTTCCTCCGGATTCAGGCCATCGGGTTGCAGGCATGCGGCCATGCAAGGATGGTGCTACAGGTTCGGCATGACGGATAGAGCGCTTGGCGGATCGGCCTGTCAGCCAGGGCACGCGCAGCAAGGGCACGCACAGCAACAGCAGCCAGATCGCCACGGCCACCAGCCCGCCACGCGTCAAAGGCAATGACCGGACCTGGATCAGGGGCGTCGATAACAGGAAGGAGCGTCAGACGTGGGCCGACAGATCGAAGAACTGGCGAGATTCGTAGCGGCAACGCGGTGGGACGATGTGCCCGCGGAGGTTCAGCATCACACGAAGCTGGTGATGCTGGACACGTTGGGCGTCATCCTTGCAGGGGCCGAGCGGCCCGAAGTGCGGCGGTTGAGCATGCAACTTGGAACCGGAACGGGAGCGACGGTTTTCTGTCCCGGCTGGCCAGCGCATGACCCGCGCACTGCGGCTTTGCTGAACGGCATTGCCGGTCGGTCTGTCGAGCTATGCGAGGGGCTGCGTTTTGTGTCCGGCCAGGCCGCAATGCAGGTGCTGCCCGGCGTGCTTGCGGTGGGCGAATCCGCGCGACGACCGGGCCGTGACATGCTGACGGCCTTGCTCGCTGGCTATGATCTCGTGGCCCGGCTGGCGGGCGGTTTCACGCCAAGGCCCTTGGCCCACCAGAACGGCCAGGTGGCGCTGGTGGCGGCTGCTGCCGCGGGCGCTCGCCTGCGCGGCCTCGATGCGGCCGGAATCAGCCGCTCCATGCGGATTGCGACAACCCTGGTTTTGACACCGAGCTATACGAATGCCGTAGCGGGAGCCACTGCCCTGAATGTCGCCGGTGGCATGAGTGGCTTCGCCGCCGCACTTGCTCCCGAGCTGGCGCTTGCCGGATTCGAGGCTGAGGAGGACGCCGTAGAGCACGCGTTCAGTCAGCTCGTAGGGGATGGGTTCCAGCCGGATCGGCTGACAGACGAACTTGGCAGCACCTGGCACATCATGCGCAACTATTTTCGTCTCTATGCCTGCTGCAATCCGATTCATCCGGCGCTGGATTGCCTGGCCCGCATACTGGCCGATATGCAGCCCAAGCCAGAGGACATCGCCAGTATCGACATAGCGACATACCGGTTCGCTGCGGTCATGCGTAATCCTGATCCGCCGAATTTTTTCGCCTCCAAATATTCGCTGCCGCACGCGGCCGCGACCATGGCCAAACGCGGGCGTATCAATCACGCATCCTTGGATGACGGGGCGCTCGACGACCCGGAGATTGCCGCGCTCCGTCACCGCGTCACCGTCACGGAAGATCCCGCGATGAGCGCGCTCGCGCCACGCCTTCGACCGGCACGAGTAACGGTTGTGCTGACCGATGGCCGTCAGGACACCCGCGCTTGCGAGAGCCATCGGGGGGACTTCCAGGACCCATTCGCCGAATCGGAGCTTCGCGACAAATTCCGCGAGCTGGCGGGAAATGCACTAAGCTCCGAAGGTATTCGTCTGGTCGAGCAGGCGGTGGACAATTGCGAAAACTGGGACGACGCCGGCGCACTAACGGCGCTTTTCCGGACGTATGGAAGGCAGGCTCCGACGACGTCCCATGTGCTTCAGTGACCGGGCGGCGTGGCCTTCTCGCTGGTTGAGATGCTGCGAACGCGCACCATGATCTCCACTATGTTGGATTGCTCTGCCAGCGTCTGGCGGATCACCGCCAGCAGCGTTTCGCGTGAGACGTGGAGATCGATGGTCTGCCCCGTCTCCTCATAGACCAGATGGGAATGCGGCTCGGTTTCGGTATCAAAGACCAGTTCGGCCGCAGTGGTAGCCAGCCGGCGGAGCAAGCCGTGGTCGGCCAGCACTTCGAGTTGTCTGGCGCACTCGCTCGACGATATGGCGAGCTTGTTGGCGTCCACCATGCGAAGCACTTGCCCGAGGCTCAGATGCGACTCCGGCGCGGCGCGCAGCAGCGTGAGCAAGCGCGCCAGTGTCCCCTGGCCCAGCAGGCCGGCGCGCCGCAACTCCTCCCGGCACGCCGCTTCCGTCGCGCGATCCATAGCCGTGCCCTCCCAAAAAACGGCGCCGCGAAGCTTGCATTGCCTCGGGGCGACGTGGCGAGCCGTCTTGAATGCGGCCCGGGTTTCTTGGGCTCTCGCCGCTGACATTTCTCAGCGTGCAGGGAACCACAGATGTGCACGATTGGGAACCAGGCCGGAACCGGCGCCCGGTAAACGCTGGGCTTCAGCGTCCGCCGCGCGCCGTTCCCCCAACATCAGGTGAGGTCGAAGCGATCCAGGTTCATCACCTTGTTCCAGGCCGCGACGAAGTCCCGCACGAACCTTTGCGGCGCATCGGCCTGCGCGTACACCTCGGCAAACGCGCGGAGCTGCGAGTGCGAACCAAAAATCAGGTCCACACGCGTGCCGGTCCACCGCAGCTCGTTTGTCTTCCGGTCGCGCCCCTCGTACGCACCGTCAGAGCCGGCCGGCTGCCATTGCGTTCGCATGTCGAGCAGGTTGACGAAGAAGTCGTTGGTGAGCGTTTCCGGCTGCTTGGTGAAGACGCCGTGCCTGGACCCTCCGGCATTGGCGCCCAGCACACGCAGGCCACCCAGCAGTACGGTCATCTCAGGCGCCGTCAGTTTCAGCAACTGCGCCTTGTCCACCAACGCCTCCTCCGGCGCCATGAACTGCTTGCCGCTGAGATAGTTGCGGAACCCGTCGGCACGCGGTTCGAGCACGGCGAAGGATTCGACGTCGGTTTGCTCTTGCGACGCGTCCGTGCGCCCCGGCGCGAAAGGCACCCTCACGTCGTGCCCGGCTGCCTTCGCCGCCTTCTCCACCCCGGCGTTGCCGCCGAGAACGATGAGGTCGGCAAGCGAAACTTTCTTGCCACCGGTCGCCGAGGCATTGAACGCCGCCTGGATCGCTTCGAGTGTCCGCAACACCGCCGAGAGCTGCTGCGGCGCATTCACCTCCCAATCCTTCTGCGGTGCCAGGCGAATGCGCGCGCCGTTGGCCCCACCACGCTTATCGGAACCGCGGAACGTGGAGGCCGACGCCCAGGCGGTTGAGACCAGTTGAGCAACCGACAGGCCCGATGCGAGGATCTTCGCCTTCAAAGCGGCAACGTCCTGCTCCCCGATCAGCGGATGATCCACGGCGGGGATCGGGTCCTGCCAGACCAGGTGCTCCTTCGGAACCAGCGGGCCGAGGTAACGGATGACCGGCCCCATGTCGCGATGCGTCAGCTTGAACCACGCCCGGGCGAACGCGTCCGCGAACTGATCGGGATGTTGATGGAAGCGGCGGGAAATCTTCTCGTAAGCAGGGTCGAGCCGCAGCGAGAGATCCGTGACCAGCATGGTCGGCACCCGCTTCTTCGACGGATCGAACGGATCCGGGATCGTGGCAGGCGCGTCCTTGGCCTGGAACTGCCAGGCCCCGCCTGGGCTCTTCACCAGCTCCCATTCGTACTTGAACAGGTTGTCGAAGAAGTAGTTGCTCCACTTTGTGGGTGTCTGCGACCAGATGACTTCCGGTCCGCCGGTGATGGCGTCGGCTCCCAATCCCGTGCCATGCTTGCTCTTCCAGCCGAGGCCTTGCTGCTCGATGGCGGCGCCTTCCGGCTCCGGGCCGACCAGTGACGGATCGCCGGCGCCGTGGGTTTTGCCGAAGGTGTGGCCGCCGGCGATGAGCGCGACGGTCTCTTCGTCGTTCATCGCCATGCGCAAGAACGTTTCGCGGATGTCCTTGGCTGCCGCGACCGGATCCGGCTTGCCGTTCGGCCCTTCCGGATTGACGTAGATCAGGCCCATTTGCACGGCGCCGAGCGGATTTTGCAACTCGCGCTCGCCGCTGTAGCGTTCGTCGCCGAGCCAGGTCCCCTCGGGCCCCCAGTAGAGCTCTTCCGGCTCCCAAACATCCTTGCGCCCGCCGCCGAAGCCAAAGGTTTTGAAGCCCATCGATTCGAGGGCAACGTTGCCGGCGAGAATCATCAGATCGGCCCAGGAAATTTTCTGGCCGTATTTCTGCTTGACCGGCCACAGCAGCCGCCGTGCCTTGTCGAGGTTCGCGTTGTCCGGCCAGCTACCGAGCGGCGCGAAACGCTGCTGGCCAGAGCCGGCGCCGCCGCGCCCGTCGGCGATGCGGTAGGTCCCCGCGGCGTGCCAAGCCATGCGGATCATCAGGCCGCCATAGTGACCAAAATCGGCCGGCCACCAGTCCTGTGAGTTCGTCATCAGGGCATGCAGGTCTTTGACGACAGCGTTCAGGTCAAGGCTTTTGAATTCCTTGGCGTAGTCGAACGCCTCGCCCAACGGATCGGACAGCGCGGAGTGCTGATGCAGGAGCTGGAGGTTCAGTTGGTTTGGCCACCAGTCCCGATTGGCTCGCCCGCCCGAGTGGATGACAGGGCACTGGCCCACGTTCGTGTCAGTCTTCGCGTCCATCGTTCTCTCCCGCTTGGTCGATTCAGTCCGAGACGCCGGATCGCACCGACCCTGCTGCTGGGTCGGCGCGATGCAGTATGCGCAAGGCACTCAAAAGGCCTGGATCGCGCAGGTTGGCGGCAAGCCCGTACCGATTGTCGGCGACAACCGCGCCGGGCTGATCCTCAGGCGCTGGGTCCCTGCTTTGCTCGCTCCGGCGGCTGGACTTGCGCTTCGTTACCTGAATCACGATGATAGGGGCAAGCCCCGCTGCTCAATGGGTTCGATAGGCGCAGGCTATAACGACAGTAAAGCTGACCTAATGAACGTCCGGGACCTTCGCTACCTGCTGGCCGTGGTCGAGCATGGGCATTTCGGTCGCGCGGCCGAGGCCTGCGAGATCAGGCAGCCAACGCTTTCCGTGCAGATCCGCAAGCTCGAGGAATTGCTCGGCGTCACGCTGTTCGAGCGCACCAGCAAGACGGTGACGCCGACGCCCGCCTGCGAGCAACTCATCGGCCATGTCCGCGCCGCGGTGGCAGAGGCGGACGCGATCCTCGCCGTGGCGCACAACCTGCGCGACCCGCTCGCCGGGCGCATTCGGCTCGGCATCATCCCTACGCTGGCACCCTACCTGCTGCCGCTGGTGTTCGCGCCGCTACGCGAGGCGCTGCCCGCGCTTGAGGTGGAGCCGTGGGAAGACCAGACCGCCGCGTTGCTCAAGCGGCTGCACGCGCATGAGCTGGACGCCGCTTTGCTGGGGACCGAGGTGATCGGGCCGGACCTCGAAAGCCGGCCGTTGTTCGCCGAGCCCTTTCTCGCCGCGCTGCCGCCGGAGCACCCGCTTGCTGCGCGCGCCGTGGTGGCGGAGGCGGACCTGGCGCAGGACATCCTGGTCCTGGCGGACGGGCATTGTCTGCGCGACCAGGCGCTGGAAGCCTGCGGGCGGAACGGGGCGCTCAACGGCACGCTGCGCGCGACCAGCCTCTCGACGTTGCTCAACATGGTGGCCGCCGGCTACGGGACGACCCTGATCCCGGCGCTCGCAGCCGGGGCGGCGCAGGATACGGGGATCGTGCTGCGGCCGCTGGCGGCGCAGGTCGGACGGACGATACGGATCGCCTGGCGCGCCCGTTTTCCGCGGCGTGCCGCGTTGGAAGCCGTGGGCAAGGTCATCGCCGCACGCCTGCACGGTTTCGCGACAGGCGCAGCGGCAGGGACGATCTAGCAACCTGTCGCCATTGACTCGTTCGTTGCCGCCCTGCTGGCCAACATGAAGGCAGCTTCAGCCGATTCCTGAATGCTTGCGGTATCCGTTTGGGTCTACTGCGCGTTTCGGTTATCATGCGCCGGTGCGTGGACGCGGCAACTCGCATAGGTCGCGAGCACGCCGCCGGCAGAACCAACAAATCCGCAGCGTCAAGCGGAAGGGAGGAGGTCATGGCCGCAATCCCGGTCAGTCAGACCGAGGCGAATCTACTACGTGCGTTTGCCTGTGAGACGCTTGCCAGCCGTCGCTACCTGGCTTTCGCGGCAAGGTTCGAAGAGGAAGGTCAGCAGCACGCGGCCGTTGTGCTCCGTCATGTTGCCCAGCGGAGGGCCAGTCATGCCGAAGAGCATCTGAACATGCTGGCCAGCCTTGAAGATGCCCCGACGGGCCGCTTGACCGGTGCTGCGAGCGATAATCTCCGCGCTGCTATCGCCGGCGAACAACTCGAGCACAACGCCTTGTATGCGGGCATGGCCCGTACTGCCCGTAACGAGGGGCTCGGCGATATCGCCGACTGGTTCGAGACGTTGGCCAAGGATGGCCGCTCGCTTGCCGGACGGTTTCAGCGTGCGCTCGAAACTCCGAAGGAGCGGGGCAGTTTGGGGTTTGGGACGTAGGGCTCGTGCACGATTCATAGACCCGGGCATGCCATCACCCTCCCGGCCTCCTCTGCTTAAGAGGAAGACAGGAGGGTACGGCAATCGTTCGTATCGGGCGCGTGACGCGTCCGCGTCAGGCGCCCGCTACACTCCTACAGGTTCGCCTGGAAATCGACGTAGTCGCGAACCTTGCGGTAGACCTGCAGGCGGTTGCGCTGGCTGTCGGCCACGATGATCTCGCTGGTGGCCGGATTGAACTCCACTGCCGTGGGGAAGCAGAAGCGCCACAGCGGCTCCAGATTACGCACCCGCCGATACGCCTTCATCATGTCCGGGTTGGCGTCCACGCTCTGCTGGCCCCACTTGGACATCACCTGCGCATCGCCATACAGGTTGGTCAGTGGCGTGCCGTCGGCTTCGAAGATGCAGACCCGGTGGTTGGCCCAGTCGGTGACATAAATGTCGCCTTCCGGATCCACCGCGACGTCGGTCGGGTGGTTGAGCAATCCCGCCTTCGGATAATTGGAGACTGGCAGGCTGGAAACGAACGGCCCCAGATAGGTGACGGCGTATGCGTTCGGATCCGCGGGAACCGCGCCGTAGCTGCCGATACTCATGATGAAGTGGCCCTGCGGCGACAGCTTCTGGATGCGATGGTTCTTCCAGTCCGCCACGTAGATATTCCCGGCCTGGTCAAGTGTGATACCCCAGGGCTGGTTGAACTCGCCCTGGCCCGATCCGGCCTTGCCGCACGTGGCGACAAGCTTGCCTTCCGGCGAGAACACCTGCAGCCGATTGTTGCCGCTGTCCACGACGATGAGGTTGCCGTTCTTCTCGCACACCATTCCGGCGGGGCGCATGAGTTCGCCGTCGCCGCTGCCGGTCGAGCCGAACTTGTACTGGAACTTGCCGTTCTGGTCGAACACCGAGATCGTGTTGGTCCATTCGTCGGAGCAATACACGCGGCCGTCGTTGCCGACCGCGACGCCGAACGGCCAGGTGGCCTTGCCGTCACCCTCGCCATGCTGAAAGAACTCGGCGACCAGTTCCTCATCGCCCGCACCGCCAAGCCGGATGCGGTTCACCCGCAGGCCGAAGTTGTTCTCGTTGCCGCGGTTGGCGGTGTAGATGTCGTTGTCCCTGCCCAGGCACATCGTCTGGACGTAGTTGAAGCCGGTGCCGGTAGCCGCGCCGCGCCCGATGGCATGGCTCCAGTCATAGGCCCTGCCGCGGACCACTGTTGTTAGCGCCATAGTCCCCTCCTTTGATCGCTTCGAAGCAACACCCGCCCTCGTTCCCGGCACGCGTTGCGGGGAACGAGGGCAGCTTTGAGTCCGCCGGGCCTAATGCAGGAAGGCCGGCTTCTCGTACGTGCCGTTCACGATCGGCGCGGGGTTCACGTGCAGCCACTTGTCGAGGATGGTCGAGTAGATGCTGCGGAAGTCCATGCTCGGGTTCAGGTCGCCCTGCACCAGTTTGCTAGCGTCCAACGACGGATATTCGCCGTAGTGGCCGCCCTTCACCTTGTCGCCGAGCACGAAGGTCGCGCCGGCGGCGCCGTGATCGGTGCCGGATCCGTTGTCACGCACACGGCGGCCGAACTCGGAGAACATCAGCACAATGACATTGTCGGACGCATTGTGCTCCTTCAGGTCGGCCATGAAGGCCTCGAGCCCTTCGGTGACCTGCGACCACAAACCGGCATGCAACGGTGCCTGCCCCGCATGCGAGTCGAAGCTGCCATGGTCGCAGTAGAATATCCGCGTGCCGAGACCGGCGAGATGCACCTGCGCAACGCCCTTCAGCTTCTGCGCGATCGTGGAGTTCGGATATTTCACCGTCGACTGGTAGCGGCTCGGCGCAACTTTCAGGATGTCGGCACCCTTCAGGCCATCGAGACCGGTGGTGCCAAGGTACTCCATCACGCCGCTGCCTTCGATCGGCTGATACATGTGCGAGAAGGTTTCCAGCACCTTCAGCCGTTGCGCCTGATCGCGGATGCTGGGCAGGAAGCCGTATTGCTCCAGCGGACCGGCCACGCAGGCGACTGGGACGTTGGGCACCGCCAGCGCGCGGAACAGGCACGGACCGAAGCTGACGGCGGTGACCACGTTCTCCTTCTTCGGGTCGAACTCGCGCACGACGCGGCCCAGCCAACCTTCGGTGCCGACCTTCTCGGCCTCGCAGGTGTGCCAGATGTCCATCGACCGGAAATGCGAGCGGGGCGAGTCGAGATAGCCGACGCCGTGCATGATGGCGAGCTTGTCATCGTCCCAGAACTTCTTCAGCGGCGCCATGTATTTCGGGATGGCGTGCGCCTGGTCGAGGTGGAGCATGTCGCTGTCGGCGATGCCGACGGCTTTGCGGTTGTCCTTGTACAGCCCGTTGTTGTACGGGATCACGGTGTTGAGGTAGTCGTTGCCGCCGGTAAGCTGCAGCACGACCAGGACCGGATCCTTCTGCGTTGCCTGTGTTGCAGACATTCTAAATTCCTCCTGTCTTCTTTTGCGTTCAACCAAACTGGAATTCGCGCGTTGCCGCGATGAGCTGCAGCATCTCGGCGGCACGCTGTGCAGCGTTCTGGCGATCCGCGGCATTTTCCCAGCGGATCTCGCCCCACTGCTTCGCCTGGTCGGTCAGTTCCTTCTTGGTGTCGGGGCCAACCTCGACGGGGCCGAGCAGGTCGAGGCAGTTGTCCACCAATTGCTCTGGTGTCTTCGTATTTTGCGCCTTCAGGCGGTTGATGATCGCCTGCACGCCCGGCAGGTCGGGATTGCCGATCTGCGAGGCGACGAAGTTGATGCGTGACATCAACGAGCCGCTGTTGATCCACTCCTTGCCGGTGTGCCAGCCCTCGACCGACGGCGGATTGAGCAAATCCTGGCCCATGTAGGCGGGCTGCATCGACAGCTCGCCGTAGCCCGGCTTCGGCAGTTCGTAGCCGCCGACGATGCGCAGCGTGCCGACGACCACCTCGGCCGGCGACTTGAGGTGCTGGTAGCGGGCGTTCTTGAAGAAGTCCGACATGAACAGCGCGCGCAGGACGGGCTTCATCTCGCACTTCGAATCACGGAACGCCTTCATCAGAACTTCCATCGCCTGCGGATCGCGCGGCGCCTCGATCGGCCAGGCAGGCACCTGCGGTTCGTCGGCGACGAAGAAGTTGTACAGGTGCCGGCAGATGAACTTCGCGCATGCCGGCTGCTGCACGACGATGTTGATGATGTCCTCGCCGTTCAGGTTGCCCTTGTGGCCGAGGAACTCCTTCTCGCCGTCGTCATGGTCCTCAGCGCGATATTCGAACTTCCACGGGAACCGGCCATAGGGGAGGCGCGGCAGCTTGGTCTCGAACGTCCAGCCGGTGAAGGCACGCGATGCCTCGCGCACATCCTTCTCGGTGTAGTTGCCGGCGCCGAGGCTGAACAGTTCCAGCAACTCGCGGCCCCAGTTCTCGTTGACGGCGGTACCGTGGTTCTGGTTGTTGTCCAGCCAGAACAGCATCGTCGGGTTCTTTGCGATCGTCAGCAAAAGATCACGGTAGTTGCCCATCCCGCGCTTACGGAACAGGTCGATTTGCTCTAGCAATTGATCGTAGTTGTCGACCTTCGAGTTGCCGGTGGCGAACACGCTGTGCCAGAACAGCGCCATCTTTTCTTCCAGCGGGCGCTTCGTGTTCACCAGGTAGTACATGTAGTTGACGTTGCCCATGGGGGGCTGCCCGCCGGGCAGCAGCGCCGCCGGCTGATGACGCAGCAGCACATACGGATCGACCGGTGGCTGCGTGTCGGGGTTCAGCAATTCCTCGACCGTCGCCTCGTAGCCCTTGGCCGCACGCGCCTCGAGTTCGTCACGGGTCGCTCCGAAGCCCGCACGCCGCATCAAGTGAGCGATCAGAGCGATGTCTTGTTGGTTTGCCATACTCCAGTCTCCTCCTACGGTGATCGATTGATTTCGAATCGTTATCGGTATTCGTCTCCTGCGTTGCACTTGTGATTCAGACGCGGATGGCCGTGAGCCAGGGGCCCCGGTTTGCTCGACGCAACGGTTGACGCGCTTGACAGGATCAGAGGGCGTGTTTGCGCGAGCAACGCGTTACATCGCCGCAACCCGTCATCGTTAAGCGTTGGCCCTAGCAACTTCAGGCCAGCACACATGATGCGCTTCCTGGCTTTGCAGACATTCTTGAACGACCAGCCGACGGCACGTGCCGACGACATCAGTTAACCTGCGCGGCTTTGAAGTTCCCCGGTCCCGGATGTCTCTGGCAGCACCGGCCAGCGGGCGCGTCAAACCACGCAGTGGATTAGCCGAACACTGTGACACGCCAAGCCGCCCGTCAAGGGCGTGCGCAGCGGAGCGGGACGCGACGAGGGAGGACACCCCACACCACTGCGGCGCCAACTGCCCTGGCCGCGACTCTCCCGCCCCACAATTGTCTACGACCCGTCGCGCTCCAAGGTTCTCCGCGCTGGGTTAGCCCGGGTCTTGCATCGCAAGGTTTCTGGCGCCGCATTGACGCACGCCACGGAAATGGGGTGTCCACCGTCAGTAGATGTTCTCCGGCGACAGGCCAAGCAGGATCTGACCGACCGTCTCGTAGTGCAGTATCCGCCCCTGACCCTGTTGCGCGACCGTATGGATGTCGCGCAGACGGCGTTCGAACGGATTTTCCTCGAACACCGCCATCGAGCCACAGTCATGATACAAAGTGTTGACGATCTCGCGCGACGATTGAATGGCCCAGGTGGAGGCGAGGCGCAGGCGGGCGCGCTGATCCGCTTCCATTTCGCCGCATTCCTCGATCGTTTCCAGGGCCTCGTCCGCCGCGGCATGCAGGAAATAGCGGGCGGAACGCCAGCGCGCCTCGGACTGCGCCACGTGCGACTGGACGACGTTGTTCTCTATCATCGGCTTGCCCGCGCCGCGGCGGGTCTTTTCCCGTGGCAGCGACAGGAACGCGTCCATTGTGCCCCGCGCGATGCCAAGAGCGACGCCACCAAATCCGATCGAATAAAGCTGATTACTGCTAAAGCGATATAATGGCGACTTGGTCCGGCGGTCGCGCGGAGCGTCGCGGTAGATCGCGTGCTCGTGCGGAATGAACAAATTGTCGACGGAATACTCGTTGCTGGCCGTGCCGCGCAGGCCCAGCGTGTGCCAGATATCGTGGAACGTGGCGCTCGATTTGGGATACAGGAAAGTCTTGGTTTCCCTGGTGCCCGCGACCCGAAGATGCGCACCCAGCCAGGTGGCGTTCTGGCTGCCGCTCATGAAGCGCCATTGGCCGGTGATGCGGTAGCCGCCCTCGACCGGTATGGCCTCGTATGGCGAACCCGGTGGCCCCCAGGCGACGATCCCGTCCGGCCTTCCGAAAATCTCCTGGGCAATGTTGGAATCGAGATAAGCGCTGGTGGTGGAGCACCCATTGCTTTGACACACCACCCACCCGGTCGATCCATCCGCGCTGGCGATCGCCTCGGTCACCTGGGCGAAGATCGAGGGTTTCAACTCCATCCCGCCAACGGACTTCGTCTTCAGCATGGTGAAGAACCCGCCATCGATCAGGGCTTTGACAACCGGTTTGGTGAGTTCCCGAATTTCGTCGTTTTCCGCCGCGGCCGCCGCGATCAGCGGCATGAGATCGCGAGCCTTCTGGACCTGCGGATGGACAATGGGCATGATCTATCTCCTGCTCCGCGAAAGCGCGGTCCCGGTGGATTACCCACGGGCCGAGCGTCCAGGTCAAGCGATGGCCACGCTCCGCGACGTGCGGTGTGAACGCGCAGGTATTTGGCGTAGCATAGAAGATTGGTGATCGCCGGGGAGTGCTCTGGAATGACTGGATGGCGGGCTCGGGTCGGGTTTCTGGTGCCACCGGGCAATCCAACGGTGGAACCGGAGATGATCGAGTTCGCTCCCGCAGGCGTTTCGGTGTACGTCACGCGTTTGCCGGCCGGAATTCCTGACCGCCACTCACGCCCCGGATGGCGTCGCCGCGTGCCAAGGTGAACGATGTTGGGAGGCCGATGATCCATGATTGAAGTCAACGGCATGGCGCACGTGATCCTGACGGTCAGCCAATGGGAAAAGGCGCGTGCGTTCTATGCCGAATTGCTGCCCTTCCTGGGCATGACGAAGGTCTACGACGGCAACAATTTTCTCTATCACGTGGGCGGACGCACCGCGATCGGGATCCAGCGTTGTGCGCCAGAGCATCTGAACGAGCGATTTGTCCAGAACCGTGTGGGCCTGCACCATCTTTGCCTGCGGGCCCGGTCACGCGAGGATGTTGACGCCGCGGCGGACAAGGTGCGTGCGATCGGCGGCACTATCGATCGCGGACCCAAGGAGGGCGACGCCGCGCCTGGCTATTACTACTTTGTCTTCGAGGATCCCGATGGCATCCGGCTGGAGGTGAATTTCATTCCGGGCAAGGGTTTGCTGGTTGCACGGGACAACCCGTTGATCCCCAGCGTTGACCCTGACTGGGATCAGAATCCGTAGCGGCTCCGCGGCCGAACGGGACATGCCGATCGGCCCATCGGGGGCAGTACACGGCAGGAATCGACCCGCCGGACCTGGTCTCTGGCGGCGCGACCGAGAGGGAGGAAATCCAATGAAAGAGTTCTCCGGCAGGATCGCCGTGGTGACCGGCGGCGGCTCTGGGATGGGCCGCGAACTCGTGCGTCAACTGGTGGCCGAGGGCTGCGCCATCGCGATGTGCGATGTGTCTGCCCGCGGCATGGCGGAGACCCAGCGTCTGTGCGAGGCGGCCGGCCTGCCCCAGGGTCTGCGCGTCACGTCGCACGTCGCCGACGTCTCCGATGAAGCCGACGTTCTGCGTTTCCGTGACGAGGTTGCGGCCCAGCACGCGACCGATCGCATTCACCTGCTGTTCAACAACGCCGGTATCAGTGGCGGCGGCAGCATGATCGTCAACGAGCGCGCGGAATGGGAGCGCACCTTCAACATCTGCTGGGGTGGCGTCTATCTGAACACGCGCGCCTTCCTGCCAATGCTGCGCGCCGCGGACGAGGCGCACATCGTCAACACCAGCAGCATGAACGGTTTCTGGGCCTCGGTCGGACCCGATACGCCGCATACCGCCTATTCCGCGGCGAAGTTCGCGGTGAAGGGTTTTTCGGAGGCGCTGATCGCCGACTTCCGGATGAACGCGCCGCACATCAGGGTGTCCGTCGTCATGCCGGGACATATCGGCACGGGCATTCGCGAGAACTCGCTCAAGGTGCAAACCCATAGCGACGCGGATGGACTGAACGCCGCGCAGATCGCGCAGATCCGCGCGCGGCTCACCTCGATGGGCCGGGACGCTACGAAACAGTCCGACGCCGACATCGAACGCATGCACGCCGAGCGCGCCCGCCGCTTCGTCACCGACGCGCCGACCAGTGCGGCCGAGGCGGCGAAGATCATCCTGGACGGGGTCAGGGCCGACCGGCTCCGCATCCTGGTCGGCCCCGACGCGCACACCATCGACCGCATGGTGCGAGAGGACCCAGACCACGCCTATGAACCGGAGTTCTACGAACGGTTCGCCACCGAAGCGGGCTGGTATCTCGGCCGCTGAAGGCGGAGCCCGGGTCGGAATAATCGGAGGGCGTCCGCCATCCGCCATCCGCGGAAGCGGTAATCGAATACGGTCAGCGGGGTATCCGCACGCGGTTGACCGCCGAATACCCCGCGGGGGCCGGGATCAGCCCCAGGTGGCCTTGCCGCTCGCCAGAGTGATGGTGATGTGGCCCATCGTGGTATCGGCTTTGGCTCCGTGCCAGTGGCGCTCACCTGCTTTGACGTGAGCGACGTCACCGACCTTGATCTCAAGTCGCTCGGTTTCGGTGGCGACCCACCCGCTGCCCGAGGTGACGATCAGGATCTGATCGCAATCGTGAACATGCCAGCCGGTGTTGCATCCCTCGCTGAAGTTCACGATGCTGCAATTGAAATTCGCCGACTCGCCCGGCTCGATGATGGTCTGGCGGGTGCGATGCACGGGCCCGGCATATCCATCCGTCGGTTCGGCCGCGCCAGGCGCGGGGACTTCGGGGATGTTCTTCAACGTGACAACCTTCATGACACTCTCTCCCTTATTGCCGAGTTTCCAGTTGGTCTATCGGCGCGGGCCTTCCATGGCCACGCCGTAGTCTAATACCAACGCCCTGGAGATTAACTCCCGGTGACGTGGCACGTGCCTTCTGGGTCATGGCCGGCGAAGGCCGGCGACCCACGGCTTTCCCTTGTTGCTCACTGCAAAGTCGTGGGTGGCCGGCCTTCGCCGGCCATGACACAGAAGGCACGTGCCACGTCGCCAGTACGTCAGCATTCCGCCGATTGGTATAACAGATCCTGCATGCGAACATCAGGCGTTCTCCCACGGCACCTTGTCATCAGCCTGCGTCCAGCCGTGCCAACAGATCCTTTGCGCGTTCCCGTTTCTCGGGCAGTGGATCGCGCTGGATGATTCGCAGGATCGCATCCCTCGCGCTGCCATCCCCGGCTTCAGCCATCTCAAACGCCATTGCGTCACGTCGCTCGTAATGTGACCGATCGAGCGGAACGGTCGTGATCGGCAGATCCTTCCAGTAATACTGGCCCTGACGGCTCGACCAACCGGCGTAGACCTCGTCCCATGAGCCGCAGCCGGCGTACGGTATAAGGTTCACATCCGCGATCGGCTCGCTGAGCTTCTGATACCGCGCGTCGAACGACATCCGGATCGACCGGGTGCGGTTCGGGAGCGCCTTGTGCACGGTCACATCCTGGAAGATCAGGGCATCGCCCGCCTCGAAGTCGCCGGTGACCCAGGTGCCAGGGATCGGCACCGCGATATCCATGCCTCCCGCGCCCGAGCCGACCTTGGTCGGCAGGATACCCGTGCTGTGGGACCCCGCCGCGACCGCCAGGGTGCCCATCTCGCGAGGGCAGTCTCCCAAGGGCATCCACATCGCGTAGCTGGTCGCTCCGCCGATGTGGACGCGATCCTGATGCACGCCTGTGGTGAAGTCGAACACATCCGACTGAGGAAAAATATTGCGCTGGACAAACATCGGATGCGCCAGGGCGCGCTCACCGAAGATCCGGTCGAACAACGCAATCGCCCGAGGATGGATACGCAGGCGATGCAACGCCTCGTCCGACCAGAGGCCGCGGAACACGGACATATAGCGTTGCTCTGGGTCCTTGCAGGCCGCGGCGGGATTGGCGGCACCGGCCGCGACGGGCGCGTCCCGGGTCAGCCACCCGCCCTCCATCGCCTTGTTCAGCAGCCTGGCCCGCACATCAAGGATCGCCTCTCTTGGCAACAGGCCGCGCAGGAACAGATAACCGTCCTCAGCCAGTCGGGCCCGCAGGGTGTCCCCGTCGTTCAGATGGTCGGTCGAATCCCTGAAGGGTTCGTACTGGGACATGATTTTCCTCTCGTCCGCGGCATGGTGTTACACACGGGTCAGCAAGTTAGGCGACATTCAGCAGGTTAGGCGACATGTTGAATTGTGTCATGGCCGGCGAAGGCCGGCCACCCACGTCTTTTCTTCGTGCCACACTGCAAAGTCGTGGGTGGCCGGCCTTCGCCGGCCATGACACACGATTTGCATGCCGCCGAACTTGCCGACGGTTGAGTATGCTTCTTGACCCCTGACAAGCCTCTCACCCGATTGCCCTGCGCGAAAGCCCAACCCCGCTTGACATCGAACGCCGCGCCCCGCTGGATCACGCTACTGAGGTTTTCACGCAACCACCCAGTATGGAAGGATCGCGGGATCGTCGTGGCAATGCCGGGTTCGAACGCCGCGCGCGATGTTCGCCTGTCGGGTTTCAGCGACCGCGCACTCCTCTCGACCGCCTGGGCCTGGCTCGACGCGTGGCCCGTCCCATCCTCGGCGGAGATCGTGCCCCTGGCCGAGGCGATGGGACGCGTCCTGGCGGACTCGATCACTGCGAAATTCGATCCGCCCGCCCGCCCGCGTGCGGCCGAGAACGGCTATGCCGTGCGTTCCGCTGATTGCGATGGTGCCAACGCGTACAATCCGCTCCTGCTGTCATTGCTGGAGCCAGGCACGGGCGAACTCGCCTCCGGTTGCGCGTGCCTGATCGCCAGCGGCCTGGCGCTGCCGTCCGGCGCGGACGCGGTGTTGCCGTTCGAGGCGGCGCAACCGGTCAGCCCGCGGTCGCTGGAAGTTCTGGCCCCCGTGGCGCCGGGAACGGGGATCGACCGACCCTCGCCAGCCGGGATCGCCCTGCTGGAGCGCGGGCAATGCATCGGACCGCCGGACGTTGGCTGCGTCGCCGCGATGGGCATCGAACGCGTGGCGGTGTTATGCCGGCCGCGCGTCGCCCTCGTTGTGCCAGGCGCGAAATCCGGTCCTGATGCCCTGACGCCGATGCTGCGGGCACTACTCGCCCGTGACGGAGCGCTGGCCGAACCGATCGTTGTTGACGGCTCCAGCGAGGCCGCATTGACGACAACGCTCGCCGGCGGTCGCATCGAGGCTTGCGCGCTCGTGCTGATCGCCGGGCGCGCGGGAACGGGTCCGGACGATGTGGCGTCGCTGGCGCTGCAAGCGGCCGGGGGAACCCTGACCCACCATGGGTTCGCGCTGCATCCGGGGGGTGCGACCGGCTTGGGAACCCTGCCCGGGACCGATGCAATTCCGGTCGTGCTGCTGCCTGGCGAACCGCTCGCCTGCCTTGTCGCCTACGACATCGTTGCTTCGCGCCTTGTACGGCGCCTGGCCGGCGCCAAGAGGTTGTCGGCTTATCGCACCGCCGAATTCGAACTTGCTCGCAAGATCGTTTCGGCAATCGGCATGGTCGAGGTCGTTCCGGTGCGGCTCGACGGCGGCCGGGCCTTGCCGATGGGCGTTGACGGTGGTCTCGCCGGGGCGATCCGGGCGGACGGCTTCGTGATTGTGCCGGACACCAGCGAGGGCTACCTGCCCGGTGGCCGCGTCCGCGTTCATCTCTACGATTCGAAGCAGACGGCGACGGCGCGGGAGATCGAATCATGAACAGCCAGGTCACGATCGAGGCCCTGCGGGGCGCGGCGCGCCAAGAACAATTTCTCGATGTCGTGACACGAGACGAGGCGGAGCAGCGCTTCCACGCGCATCTCCACCTCGAGCCCCTTGGCGAGGAGATCGTGATCCTGGCCCGGGCCCGAGGCCGTGTGCTGGCGCGCGACGTGCTCGCGCCGGTGGACGTCCCCGGCTTCGATCGCGCCAGCGTGGACGGCTTCGCGGTGCGGGCCGAGGATACCGTCGGCGCGACGGACCATGCGCCACGCCTGCTACGCCTCAATCCGGAGATGCTTACGCCCGGAACGCAGCCGGTGCATTCCGTCAGGGTGGGCACAGCGACGCTGATCGCGACTGGGGGCATGGTTCCGCGCGGGGCGGACGCGGTGATCATGGTCGAACACACCGATGTCACGGAAGGCGCCTCCGCCGGCCTCGACGTCATGGTGGAGATCCGCCGCGCCGTCGTCCCTGGCCAGTTCGTCGCCGCGTCTGGCTCAGACATCGCGCGCGGCGAGACGGTGTTACGCCGCGGCCACGCCCTTACCTCGCGCGAAATCGGCATGCTCGCCGCCGTCGGACTGGGCGAGGTCGCGGTGTGGCGCCAGCCACGTGTGGCGATCTTTTCCACCGGCGATGAGATCGTGCCGCCGGGCGGGCCGATCCGGCCGGGTCAGGTTTACGACAGCAACGCGGCAGTGCTCGCGGCGGCGGTCGAGGAACTGGGATGTACCCCCCTACTGCTCGGGATCGTGCCCGATAACGCCGAGCAACTCGAGGTGACGCTGCATCGCGCTCTGGCCGAGGGCGACGCGGTTCTGCTGTCGGGTGGCACGTCGAAAGGCGCGGGCGACCTGGCATCTGGCGTGGTCGGAAGGCTGCGCGATCCAGGCGTTGTCGTGCACGGTGTGGCCCTGAAACCTGGCAAGCCGCTGTGCCTGGCGGTGAGTGCAGGCAAGCCCGTCGCCATCCTTCCAGGCTTCCCGACTTCCGCGATTTTCACCTTTCACGAGTTCGTCGCCCCTGTGCTGCGCGCGATGGCGGGTTATCCCGCGACCCGTCATGAAACCGTGCGGGCGACACTGCCGATGCGCATCGGTTCCGAGCGGGGACGCACCGAGTACGTGCTCGCGTCGCTGATGCGGATGGAGGACGACAGAATCGCTGCCTACCCCACGGCGAAGGGGTCCGGCGCGGTGACGGCGTTCGCCCAGGCGGATGGGTTCTTCGCGGTTCCCGCTAACACCGAGACGGTCCCCGCCGGCACCGAGGTGACGGTGCGGTTGATCGGCGCCGGACTGGAGCCCGCCGACCTCGTGGTGATCGGAAGTCATTGCGTTGGACTGGACCGGCTCATCGGGTTGCTGGAGCAGGAGGGCGTGCGCGTGAAATCGCTCGCGGTGGGCAGCGCCGGTGGGTTGGTGGCGGCCAAACGCGGCGAATGCGATCTGGCGGGCATCCATCTGATGGATCCGGCGAGTGGGGTTTACAATACGCCCTATTTGACCGAGGGGCTGACCTTGCTGCCAGGCTATGGGCGGATGCAGGGCGTGGTGTTCCGCCGTGACAATCCGCGATTCCAGCACTGCCAATCGGTCGCCGAGGCGATGAGCGCAGCGGCCGCGGACCCGGATTGCCTGATGGTGAACCGCAACGCCGGTAGCGGCACGCGCGTCCTGATTGATCGGCTCCTGGGTGGGGCGAGGCCGGCGGGATATATGCACCAGGCGAAGTCGCATAACGCGGTCGCCGTGGCGGTGGCCCAGGACCGCGCCGATTGGGGTATGGCGATCGATACGGTGGCGAGGCAATATGGGCTCGGCTTTCTTCCGGTGCAGACCGAGCGCTATGACTTTGTCATTCCCGCCTCACGCGCGGACCGGCCGGCGGTGCGGCGGTTCGTGGATTTGCTGCGCGGCGAAACCGGGCAGTGCCTGCTGCGCGAGTTGGGGTTTGATCCGTCACCGGTATGAGTGAGCCCGGGATAAGCCAACGGTGATGGATAACCGCCTCTGCTTCGTGGCACGGCCGGGCGCCTAAAGGTCGGCTCTCCGCTCAATGCAGCAAGCAAGGTTGGGGCGCTGCCCCAAACCCCGCCAGGGGCCGAGCCCCTGGACCTCAATACTTGTGCGCGTTTTCGCTGAAGTCTTGAGCCGGGCGCAGTTGCCGCCTTCGCTTGCGTGGCGTGCCAGACCTTGGGAGCGTCCGATCGCGTTGGGTGCCACGGTTCGCGGTACCCTTGGTCAGGCGACAGCCGTTTAAGCGGTTAATACCAACGTAGGGGGCGACATTCCGTGCGCGCTTCCTAACTGGACTGTTGGAGCGGGCATAGGTCCGCACGACGAAGACCCCGACGGTGCTGCGCCTTCGCAGCAAAAAGCAACGCAAATCATATGCCTCAAATGGTCCACATACTGGGGCACATCGCGGGAGGTCAGAGCAATGCCGTTTG
>DATHNI010000394.1:0-15366 GCA_035486135.1 Acetobacteraceae bacterium | reverse complement strand
CTCCAGCGGTCCGACGCGGCACAGCCGATGGCCCAGCGCCTCCAGCCCGCGCAGCACATCCTCGCCGAACTCCGGTTCGATCGTCAGCCGCCCATCGCCCTCGTGCGGCCAGTTCGCCCCCTGGCCAGGCTGGGACGACGTCCAGCGCGGCGCCTCCAGCGCGGTCTGCGGATCGGCGCCGAGGTCCATCATCGCGGTCAGCACCTGAAGATTGACCTGCACCTGGTTGTCCGCCCCCGGCGTGCCCTCCACCGCCCAAAGCTTCCCGTCGCGGAACACCATCGGTGCGTTCATCGTGTGCCGCACCCGCTTGCCCGGCGCCAACCGGTTGGCGTGGCCCGGCGCCAGGTGCCAATACGCCATCCGATTGTTCAGCAGCACGCCGGTGTCGCCCGCGGTGACCCCGGACCCGAACATAGAGTTCAGGCTCTGGATGCCCGACACCGCGTTGCCCTCGGCATCCACCACGCAGAAATACGTCGTGTCGCCGGCCGAGGCGGGCTCGGCCAGCGCGATCTCCGCCGCGCGGGACAGGTCGATCGAGGCGGCGCATTCATCGGCGTAGGCATCCGACAGCAGCCGGTCCAGCGGGACGTCGCCGAATCGCGGATCGGTGCCGTAGCGCTCGCGATCGAGGAACGCGCGCTTCTTCGCTTCCACCAGCACGTGGATGCGCCGCACTGGATCGAGCGCGGCGATATCGAAACGTTCGACGATCTTCAGCATCTGCAAATTCGTAAAGCCGGTGGAGTTCGGCGGCGTCTGCGACACGTGGAAGCCGCGGTAGGAAATGCCGATGGGGTCCTGGATTTGCGGCTGGCACTCGGCCAGGTCGCGCTCGTCCACCAGCACGCCGGCTTCGCGCATGCCGGCCACCAGGCGCCGCGCCAGCCGGCCGCGATAGAACGTTTCGGCGCCGTCCTGCGCGATTTCCTCCAGGGTGCGCGCGAGGTCCGGCTGGCGGATCAACTGCGCCAAGGGCAGCCGGCCGTCGTTGTGTCCCGCCAGGAACACTGCCCCGCTGCGTGCGTCGGGCGCCAGCACCGGCAGGCCCTCGGCGGCGTAGTGGCAATAGCCGCGCGTCGCTGCGAAGCCGTCGCGCGCCGCGGCGATCGCCGGGCCGAATAACTGCCGCCAGGGCTGCGAGCCCAGCGCCGCATGCATCGCCGCCACGCCGGCCAGCCCGCCCGGCGTCGAGACACTCAGCGGCCCGCGCACCGCCATGCCGTGCGCGGCGAAGCGTTCCGGGGTCGCGGCGAAGGGGGCCGCGCCGGTGGCGTTCCAGCAGCGTGTCTCGCCGGTCTTCGCCGAGTGCACCTGATAGAAGCCGTCGCCACCGAGGCCGGACATCATCGGCTCCACTACGCCGAGCGCCAGCGAGATCGCCACCGCCGCGTCCACCGCGTTGCCACCGGAGCGCAGCGTGTCGAGCCCCGCCTGGGTCGCCACGGGGTGGTTGGCGCCAACCGCGCCATTGCGGCCCATGATCAGCGTGCGGCGACAGCGGGCAGGGAGATACATCGTGAGGGTGCCTTCTAAAGCGATTGGAATCGTCAACCCATAGTCATTGCGAGGAGCGGAGCGACGAAGCAATCCCCCGCCTGACGAGCCACGCGCGGCTCATAAGGCAGGAGATTGCTTCGTCGCTGCGCTTCTCGCAATGACAGGGGGGGCGATGACGAGGGGGGACGACGACAGGGGGGACGATGACGGGGCGCCGATGCGCTAGAGATGCGCGCGGAAGAAGTCGGCCACCGCGGTGAAGATGCGGCGCCGGTCGCCGGGCTGGATGAAGCCGTGCCCGGCATAGTCGAAGGTCAGGTACGTCACCGGCTGCTGCCGATCCCGCAAGGCCGCGACGACCTGCTCGCTCTCGCCGATCGGCACCCGAGGGTCGCGGCAGCCGTGCGCCACCAGCAGCGGCACACGCACGCGGTCGATGCGATGGATCGGCGAGATACGCTCGAACACTGCGGTGTCGCGTTGCGGATCGCCGTATTCCGCGGCGCGGTGGCTGGCGCGCCACGTGCCGGTGCCGGCGAGCGTGGTGACGAAATCGGCGATGCCGTAATAATCCACCGCGGCGCGCCAGAGGTCCGGATATTCGGTGATCGCGGACAGCACCATGAAGCCGCCGTACGACTGGCCCATGATGCCGATGCGCTGCGGATCGATCGCCGGATGCGCCGCCAGGAACCGCTGCCCGGCCGCGAGGTCGGCCACGCTGTCGAGGCGCTTCGCACCATCGTCGCTCTCCGCGAAGGCGCGCCCGTAGCCCGAGCTGCCACGCACGTTCGGCATCAGCACAGCGACGCCGCATGCCAGCAGCATCTGCATGTCGGGCCGGAAATTCGCCCGGGTCTGCGCCACCGGCCCGCCATGCACCCACACCACCGCGGGACGGCCTCCCGGTGGCGGCGCGCCGGGTGGCAGCGCCAGCCAGCCCTGGATGTGCGTGCCGTCGAAGCTCGGCCATTCCACCAGCTCGCAATCGACGAAGCTGGCGGGATCGACCAACGGTTCAGGCTGCCACACCGGCTTTGCCGCGCCGTCCTGCCAGAGCCAGAGCGAGGCGGGCACCGCCGGCGCCGAGACGGTGAACGCCAAGCGAGTTCCGTCGGGCGAGAACGCCGGCTCGGCGACCATGCCGCGAGGCAAGCCGGCCACCTGCTCGCGCCCCACGCCGGCCACCTGCTCGCGCCCCACGCCGGCCGCATCGAATGTGCCGGACGGATCGAACGCACCAACGCGGAGGATGGCGTAGCCTCGATCGTTCTCCACCGTCGCGAGCGTGCCGCCATCGGGCGACAGCGCCCAGGCCTCGACGTCGCGCCCGGGCGCTGCATACACCACGGTGACCGCGCCGCTATCCGGATCCAGCCGGCACAGTCGCAGGAAATCGCTGTCGCCATGGTCGGTCAGCGCCAGCAAAGAGCACCCGTCGCTGGCCCAGCGCACCGACTGGTAGTTGCAGCCGCGCGGCTGCGGGAACGGCCGCGCCTCGCCGGACGCGAGGTCCAGCACCAGCAGCGACATGTCGCCGTAGCCGCGGTCGTGCAGCAGCGCGAGGGCCGCGCCGTCGGGACGAAAGCCGGAGACGCTGACCATGCCGCTGCCCTGGAACACGCAGCGCCGCAGGCCGGTGGCCATGTCCTGCACGATGACGTCGAAGTTCGCCTCGTCGCGCTCATTCGCAGCGTAGGCGAACCGCGCACCGTCCGGCGCCCAGCCGCCCCAGTCGTGGATCGCCGCGGCATTGTGGGTCAGCGCACGTGGCGCCGGATCGATCTCGCTCGCGTCGAGCAACCAGAGTTGCTGGCATTCGTCGCCGCCTCGGTCGATGCCGTAGATGACCTGATCGCTCACCGGGCAGCGCCGCAGCAGCGCGACCTTCTCGTCGTGCCGGGTCAGGTGCCGTTGGGCGCCGCTGTCGAGCGCCAGCAGGCAGATCTGCGACAGGCCGGAGCCGCGCAGGAACAGCAGCGAACGTCCATCGCTGGTGAAGGCGGGCGCGCTGGCTCCCTCGATGGCGGCGTAGTCTTCCGGGTGTGTGGTCATGGCGGGCGGATCCTTGTCGGGCGGATACTACCCTGTCCTGGAGAAACAAGAAGCCGTCGAGGGGACATGCCGGCTGGTGCACCGTTTGTGCGGCGTGCCTGGTTCGCAAGGGTCTAACAAAGTTCAGGTAAGTCGAGCCAAGGATTCACAAAGAAGCATTCCTGATCCGAGGACCGCCTGCAATCCGCAGCGGTGTCCGACTTCGTCCGCGGATCAGGAAACCTTCCTTGTGAATCCTTGGCTCAACTTGCCTGATCCTTGTGAGACATTTCCCCGGCCGCGGCTGGCACGAACGATCGAGGTTCCCCCCGAACAACCAGCTGCAACCCGGCTCAACATGCTTCATCACGCAGTCCGATCGCTCAGCGTCCTTAAATTCGGTTCCGGATACGTTACGACCCTCTCCTGCTCCACCCGGTGCACCAGCGCGCCGAGATGCGCCGGCATCTCCTGCTGGCGCCACGGCTTGGCCGCCAGAGCAGCCTGCATGTCGCGATAGCCCGCCGCCCGGCGCTCGGCGATCGAGCTGCGCGAGAACTCCGCATCGCTGTTGGCAATCTGCCCCGCTTCCGGCCGATACACGATGTGCACGATGTCCAGCCGCGACGTGGCCGGCACCGCAGCGGCAGGCACCGAAGCGACCTGTGGCACCTGCGCCGCCTTCAGCAGCCGCAGCGCGTGGCGCAGGTTCACCTTGGTCGCCACCGCATCGACATGGTGAGCCGAGCGGCTCGCATACTGGATCTGCTTGGCGCGCCACAGCACGTCGTTCATCGTTTCCGGCGGCGGCCCCGCGGCGTCCCACAGGTCGATCACGAACGCGACCATGTGCGGCGGAGGCGCGGGCTCATCCACCACGGCGTCCAGCGGCGAGTTGGAAACGCAGCCGCCGTCCCAGTACGGCGTGCCGTCCACCAGCGTGGCGGGGAACCCCGGCGGCAGCGAGCAACTCGCCAGCACATGCGCTGGCCCGATCGCCTGCCGGTGGTTGTCGAAAAACTCGATGGCGCCGGTGGCAAGATTGGTCGCGCCCAGGCTGAGCCGCACGCCGCGGCGATTGATCAGCGCAAAATCCGCGAACCGCCGCAGCGTGAGCATCAGCGGCGAGGTGTCGTAGAAGCTGACCTCCTGCGGCGGCAGGGGAGGCCGCAGGTACGGGTTCACCGGCCGGGGCGTGAAGAAATTGGGCTGGCCGAACAGCAACGCCTCGGAGTTGCTGGCGATGTTGTGCAGCGTCTGCCAGAGCTTCAGCGTGACCGGCGGCGGCAGGTCGGGCCAGGAGATCGCCTCCCACAGCGCGTCCAGGCGGTCCACCCGCTCATCCGGCGGGTTCCCGGCGATCACCGCGGCGTTGATCGCGCCGATCGAGATGCCGGCGACCCAGTCCGGATGCAGGTGATGCTCCGCGAGCGCCTGGTAGGCGCCGATATGGTAGGCGCCGAGCGCCCCGCCGCCCTGCAGCATGAGCGCGACGGTGGGCGTCGCCTGTGTCGTTCCGACGGTGGGCGTCGGCTGTGTTGTCCTGGAGGCCGGTCGTTTCGCCATGGCTGCGTTCCTGTTGCGGCGCAGCATACAATGGCGCGAGCGATCAGTGGGAGGCGAGAAGTTTTCGTGGCCGGTCGCGAAGGGATACTCAGCCTCGGTAGCGCGTCCTGTTGATTGGTTCGATTCAGGGTGCAGCCGCTGCCGGCCAGCGACCGAGGTTTTGGGTGGGGAGCGGACCTTCGCGCGTGTGACATTCCGCGCATACGCGGCGTGCCATCGTCGCGAGCACCTGCTTGATGGCTGCCTAGGTCAATCGGCAGACGCCGCCGCGCGAGCGTAACGGCTAGCCGCCTCCGCGCGCCAACGAGCGCGATTGATGCTGCCGAGGGGGGTGCTGTCGGGTGTCGCGTTTCCGGTCACGTCGAAATAAGTTGCGGCGCTCTCCTGAGCGCTGAGTTGCGACTTTGGCAAAAGGGTAAGCCGTGCAACCGTGTGGAACGGTGCTTGCTGTTCGCTCCACTCGATGCTCGCGTTCTCGATCCAAAAGCTCTCGTCGTGATGTCGACCCGCGTACGTCATCGTCGAGGGGTCGAGAAATTGCAGCCCAATATCGAAGCTGCTCATCGCGCTGTCATTTTCGATGTGCCGGATCAACTCATTCCGCAGGGCATCCGGATCGCGGCGTTGCGGCGGGTGCGCCACGTTTCCGGGGGTCGGAGTCGCACACTGTTTCACCGCGTCTGCTGGCCCGTGGCGGAATGGAACCGTGCTCCAGTAGCGAAGTTGCTGATATGCCTTGCGTGGCGGCTTTGACTGGAATTTTGCCAATGCGATCGCTCGCACTACGCGCAACTGGTCGCGAAACGTCAGTGAGGCCAGTCCTTTGACCGGGTTGGCGGCGGTCAGCACCTTCATCGTCGCAAGGAATGCCCGTGCGTCGTTGATCGGAAGGGTCGGCGCATTCTGCAATGAAAAATCCTGACGCGCTACGCCATCTGCCGGGATTTCCGAGCCATCCCTTGTCAGATCGACGTGAAACGACATAGAGCGAACATCCGGTTTCTGGTCGGAGTTCACCTGCGGGTCCGAATTGCCGAAGCGGACGGTTGCGGGGTAGCAGCCGGGCTTGGTAAAAATGCCCCTGGCGAGGCGCGCCCCGAGCGCCGGATCGCGCCCGGCCGTCACGTCCAGAACTTCGAACTGCGCCCGGACACATACGCCCTTCGCGTGGGTCCCGCGGCAAAGCGGCCGAAGCTGCCCGGTGGCAGTCTTGGCCTGCATCGCCAGGACGTGACCGACGATCTCCTCGGCGTACTTGCCTTCCATATCGAGGTATCGCTCGGCGTCGCTCGTGGTAACACCGAACAGCTTCGTCAGGAAAAACACGAGCACTACTCCAGATCAGCAATGAATTTGATTGCAGTAATACTGGGTAAGAAACAGTATGCGGCGGCTTTTGTGGTCACGAAGGTGGTCAATCCGGTCAGCTTGATCGACGGCGCACCGTTCGGCTGTGGGATCACGAAAATGCTTTCCGCCGGATCCTGTGTGCCGATCATTGGATCCTTCGACTTGGGGGGCAGACGAACCGCGCCGGCGAACTCGCTGTCGTTCACCCACTGGCTCAGCACAAACTCATATTGGTTCTCGATGTTCGAGTTGATGAAATAACCCAACAGGCCGCGTTCAATGCCGTCATGCGGCTGCGCTGGATCGTAGACCGGCCCATAGGGCATCCCCCGGCGGATCAGCCGATGGGTGTTATTGCTGCCGCCCGGGCGACCTTGGCCCGTGACCGGCTGGCCTCGCGGGTTGATGCGGCGCATGTGCGCGCCGACCGGGCATCGGATGCCTTTCGGGTCGCCCGTGCCGTCGGCGTTCACGTAGTCGAAGTCGTTCAATTGCTCGGGCGCGATGCCGCCCGGAGGGCTATCGGTGTCCGGCGACAGCATCAGCGGCACGCCGTTGCGCCACCGTCCGCACATCTTCGCCGCCAACAACTCGGGATCGATCTTATCCTTGTTCGATTGCAGGAAATTCTCGAATCCGACGACGTCCGTTTCGGCCATCTTGAACACGGCGAAGCTGCCGTTGAGGCCAAGTTCGTGCGGCTCTGGCACGAAATAGTTTTCTGCGTCGTTTGAAAGGACGAACAGCCACGGCTCGCAAGCGATCTGGTGGTCGCGCGGATAGCGCTCGGGTCCCCCGCGGATCGTTGTCTGGCTGATCCCGTCCGTGTAACCGAAATGGACCTTTGACGTGGGAACCGGCTTGCCGTCCACCATCTCAATCAGGGCCATGCCATCTTTGCGCCAGATCTCCCGGAATGCCCCGTCTTCCGAAAACAATGCAGCCAGCCGGTCGCTGTATGTGCTCATTGCATCAATGCTGATCGCGTGCAGCGTGAGCAGTACGTGGTCAGCGTTGGTGCCAAAACCGCCGACCCAGTTCGCCGGCGCACTCGGTCCGGTGTCCCCCACCAGCGCCGCACGCTCGGCTGCCCCTGCCAAATAGGCGCCGAAAGATTTGAACGACAGGGTGGGCACGCGGTCTTTCAGTTCCAGAGCGATCATACCTGGCCAGGTAATGCCCAGGTTGAGGCAGTAATCGGGTTTGCGTCGCGGGATGTCTGCGGGATTGTCGCCCGGTCCAGGCTCGAACCCGACATGCCAGTCCTGGGCAGTCGTAATCTGCGGCGCGTCGCTTTCGTCGCCGCTGACAAGGCGGCCGAGCAACCGGCGCGCGGCACTTGGATTTCCGACGGTCAGAAGGAAATGCCGGACCATCGGCATCCGGTAGCCTCGCAGGATGAAGCCCTGGATGTCTTCCAGGTTGAGGAGCGCTGGCCCGCTCGACTGTTGACCCGGCCGCTCCGCGCGATGCTGGCTCCTCCCGAGCAGTCCGCCAAGAAATCGTCTGCCTGCGCTGTCGCTGTGGCTCACCATGAACCTCCCGTCTAAGAACCTCCCGTCTAACCAGACGTCCCGGATGCCTGCTTGCTGTCGGCAACCAGAGCGTGGATGTCCTGCACACTCAGCCCCGGATAAGCCTGATAGAATCCAATAGGCGTTCGGTTGGCACCCATTGCGAAATCAATGAACTCCTGCAGGTGCTTACTGCACGGAGAGGGCGGGGGGTTCTTGGTGAATTTGAAAATCAAGTCGAATACGTGGCCGATATTCTTTGTAAAATCCGCAATGTACTTGTCAAAGGAGCCGTCGTAAACGGTGAAAAACCCGATCTGATTGTCCTCCAGTGGCACGAATTGCGCGAAGTGCGGCGTGCCAACCGTATCCAGATCTCTCGTTGTCCCACGCGACCGAGCGCGCAGCAGCAGTCCCACCTCGATAAAGGCGACTCTCGACTTGATCGGCAGGATCACCAGAAACGGGTTTAGTACGCCGGCGCCGGTGACTTCCGCTGCGGCGGCCAGCGTCTTGATCTCCTGGGCCGTCACCTCGGGATAGGCAGTGTAGACGTTCAGCGGGTGGACAAGATGGTCCGCCACCCATTCGACGAAAGCCGCTGAATGGTCGGCCACCGGCGTGGGGGGAGGATCATCGACGTGCCTGAACACCGTGTCGAACACCGGCCCGGCAAGGCGGGCCAGCCCGTCCATCAACACAGTGAATTCGCCATCGAAGTCACCCAAGAACAGCAGGGTCTTCTCGCTCAACACCGTGAAACGCGAATAATGGATCGTGCCGATCGTGTCCGCCGCCCGAAACAGTGCCGGCATCAGTGGTGACAGTTGATCCGCAAGAGCCTGAGTGTTCGCGGGCGCCTTCAAGGGAAAGCTGAGTGTAAAGTGGGACTGGCTCATCAGATGACCTCCGTCGTTCGGTTTACCCATCAAATCGCCTGACGCGCCGCCCGACATCGGAAGTTCGGGCGACCTTCCATGAGGATCGCCATGTCACCGCATGCATGCCGGGTAGGAAGATCCCGTACCAGATGCTAAGGAAACATGTCACACTCAAACATCTTGTTGGCGACGGGCGCAGCAATCCGGTCGATGAAGCTCATCCGCGCCTGGGAATCGTCGTGTAGGAAACGCAGAGCCGCCAATTCTTTCTCCGATTTCGGTTCGGCCCTTCGCGCTTTCAACTGCTCGCAGGTTGAGGTTTGGCACTTCTGAATCACCCTATCGGCCGCGTAGTCCAAAAGCATACCCTGCGCATAAGCGGCTGTCACGCCGACCACGATCAAGGTTGCACCCAAGGTTGCCATTCTGGCCGATTTGCTCATGCCGTACTCCTCGTCATCTCGCGTGTTTCCCTGGCATAGCGATCAATCTCCGGGTGTCAGGTAGCGCTTGGCCGTCGGGCAGGCCTGTCAACTTCCCTAGTCATTCGCAACCGCGACCGCTCTCTGCATCTTCATGTGATCATCCGCGGCCAGTTGGGCCGGCCCAAGCTTGAAGGTCAGTTTGTCTATCTTGCCGTTGCAGCGGAAGGGTACCTTGTAGTCCACATCGTTGACGCCAGTGCGGGTGTCGATCCCTATGTCGAAGGTCTCGTCGGCCGGAATCAGGAATGGGATTGTCTTCGGAATTTTAAGCGTGGCGACGTTCTGCCCGTCCACTTTCAGGACGCCGGTACCACTCTTCGCAATGCCTGGGCCGTCATACGTGAATTCGAAAATAATCGTGTGCTTACCCTGTGTCAGAGGTTGCTCACCCGCCCAACGGGGTTGCAAAAGCTGGAGCAGGTTGTAGGTGAACACTGGTTTGCCTTTGAGCAGGTACAGCCCATATCCACCGGACCAGCCGCCCTCGGTAACGATCATTCCGTCGCCGCCACCCTTTGGGACATCGACCTCGGCGGTAATCGTGAATGACCGATTCAGGATGTTGGGGGAACTACCCGTCGGAATGCCGGAGCGAAAGCTGATGTGAGTCGTCGTAGTCATTGTCGCCCGTCGCTAACACGCGGCCTGGCGGTTGTGCGTGCAATCGCGCGCCCAAAGGCACGACGCGGACCTATCGGACTCCGCCGCGCGCTCGGACGTCGTGTGATCCCGCATAGCGGCTACGGGCCTGGCTCTGTGACGCTTGGCTTCCAGAATACTGTCCCGCCACACCGATCATCATTAGGCACGGGCAAGCGTCACGGCTATGCAGATTCGGTAAAAATACGATGATCGGCGATCTGCGTAACCACCATGATGGCTCAAATCCCGGAACGGCGGCTGGCAAACGTCCGCGTTGCTTCGGGCCCACCCACAGCGGACATTTCGTGCAGGACTCAAGAATGCTTAAGTGACAGGCGGGGCGATGGGGAAGCTAACATCCACCCACGCCGCTTCACATAGCCGGTTCGGGCACCGCCGCCAGCCGCTCGCGCAACGCCGCGTTCAGCGCGTCGCGGCGCGCCCACAGCGAGCGATACCAGGCGATGCGCGGCGCGATCTGGTAGGCCAGCATGCGGTGCTGCGCCACGTAGTCGCGCGCCGCGTCGCCCAGGTCCCGCGCCATGTCCGGCATCGCCACAAGGCGCATCAGCTTCGCCCCCAGCTCGTCGGCGTCGCGGAATACCAGGCCCGTGCGGCCATCCTCGATCGTCTCGCCGTACACCACGTCGCTGGCGAGCGCCGCGACCCGGCAGGCGCCGGCCTCGATGAACTTGAGGTCCGACTTGGCGCGGTTGAAGCCGTTATCCTCCAGCGGCATCAAGGATATTTCGCACGCGCCCAGCAGCTCCATGTAGGTCTCGTATTCGCACATCGCGGTGAACCGCTTGTGCGGGGTTTCCAGCGCATCGAAGAAGCCGCGGTCGTGCACCACCTGGAACCGCAGGCGGTCTCCCGCCGCCTTCGCCACCGCGTTGATCGCGCCAATCAGCGGCTGCCAGTCCTGTTCGCGGTTCAGCGCGCCGAAGAACACCGTCAGGGCGTTGGGATCGGTGAAGTTGCGGATGTCCGGCAGGGCGACCAGGGCGTTGGGGAACGTCGCCACCTCCGGGTTGCGCTGGCGCAGCACCGCCGCCAGAGACCGAGTGCTGGTCTGCACCGCGTGCACGCCGCGGAAGGTCAATTGCTCCGCATCCTGCATGATCTGGAAGAAGTCGGGATGGTCGTCGAACTCGGTGACCAGCAGCCAGCCGCGGTCGAGGAAGGCGCGGAGCATGGTGCGCCCGGATTCGCCGGACAGCGCGGGGCGGTGCAGGATGAAAATGCGCGGCGTGTCGTCGTCCGGCGCCTTGGCATCGACCGAGGAGGTGAGCATGGTCGCCACCGAGGGATCGGTGGCCATCGCCCGCAGCGGATGCACAATCCGCACATGCGAAACCCCGCCGACCGGCTTCAGCATATTGGCCGCGATCGTCATGCGCTGCTGCGGGCTTTTGCGCACGCGCCACACATATTGCAGCGGCGCGGCGCGCCTGGCGTAGTCGTCCGCGTCGATGCCGAGTGCAGTCAGCGCGGGCGTGATCACTTTGGCGAACTGGGCGGCCTGGTCGCGGTCAAACACGCGCGTGGTGACGTCGCATGGCACGAAGCCGTGCTTCACCAGCCCCTCGCGCATGCTGCGCAGGCTGAACCAGCGCAGGTGCGTCTCGTCCAGCAGGCCGATCGGCTGGTAGTCCCAGGTGCCTCGCAGCAGCTTCTCGGCGAAGCTCCAGTGTTCCAGGTTGGGAATGCAGATCAGGATGATGCCGTCCGGCGTCAGCGCTTCGGCCTGGCGTTGCAGCACGGCCCAGGGATCGCGCAAATGCTCCAGGATGTCGCCGTAGACGATGCAGTCGATGCCCTCGGACACGTCGAACGGCATCGGGTCGTCCTCGACATCGACGGTGGCAAGTTCGTCGAGCCGCTCGGCGGCGATGGTGGCGAGGGCTGCGTTCTTGTCGATGCCGAGCAATCGCGCGCGGGGGTTGCGCCGGCGATAGGCGGCGCTGAGTGCCGCGGTGCCGCAGCCGACGTCCAGCACCACGCGGGCGGTGAGCGGGATCCGCTCCAGAAGGTCGGGGTTGGGCAGGTCGGTGGGATCCGGCATGGGCAGGGAATGCTCTATCAGGAGGATGGGCGGAGAGCCCCGCGATCGTTACGCCAGACGCGCAGGCGAGCCTTGGGTGGTAGGCGAAATCCCGGCGCGGGTGCAAGTGCGATCGGATGAGCAGAAGGAAGGCCAGAGCCTGCCCCCGCCTTCCTGCTGCTCACCCCATTGTCCTGGCCGTCGCGTCGGCATGCCAGCCGAACGCCGCCAGGATGAACCCCAGCGCGTAGGCGAGCCGCCAGCGTGCGTCGATCAGCCGCGCCGACCCGCGCGGCAGCAGGCCAAGCGGGGCGTACAAGGCGGCGACCGCGATGCGGCGCGGCAATTCGTGCCAGACTTCCGCGTTCCGCTTGAGCAATCGCCTGGTCAGCACGGTGGAGGCGCCCTGCCAGTACAGGCGCGACAGCAGCCATGCCGGTGTCAGCCGGGTCGCCTGGATCTGGTGGTGCACGACGATCCGGGAATCATACCGCACCGACTGCCCCGTCTGCCGCAGCCGCCAGGCGAGCTGCACGTCCTCATCGGACAGCAACGAGCTGCCGTACCGGCCAGCCCCGCAGCCGAAGCCTCCCACCGCAAGCAAGGACACCACGTTCACCACCATGTTGACGGTGTAGGGCGCGAGATCGGCGGGCAGGCTGGGGTCGCCGTACTCGCCTTTCCCCTCGGTCTCGATGATCGACAGCACGCCGCGCAGGCAGGACGGCCACCAGTCCGGCAGCGGCGCTTCCCATAGCGGCAGCACCCGTCCGCCGAGCACCGCGGGCGGTGACGTCGTCTCGGCGAGCGCCGCCAGGATGCGCGCCACCCAGTCGTCTGCCGGGATCGCGTCGTCGTCGATATACGCGATGTAGGGCGTGTGGCAGGCCCAGGCACCGGCGTTGCGCGCCAGCGACACCCCGGTCCGGTCCACCCGGATGAGGCTCGCATTCGGGGTTGCCGCCACGAGCGATGCTATCTCGGCCGGGGCGTCGCCGGTGGAGCCGCTGTCCACCACCACCACGGCGAACGCGTCCTGGCCGGCTGTCTGGCGCGCCAGGCCGGCGAGGCAGTCGTGCATGTAGCGCGGGCGGTTGTGGGTGCAGATGCAGACGGTGAGCTCCATGCCGGGAGGCATAGGGGAGTGGGGTTGATGAAGGGTTAAGGGCGGCTGCTGGATACCCGTGTCCCCGCCAGGGCGTTTAGGAATTAGTCATCATTTCTCCGTAAGACCGGTTTCGCAATCCGCGGTTTTCACATCAGCCCCAGGAAAAAGTCATGGGAAGCTCTATTGTTTCCGGTCTCGGTTTGGCCGGCGATTATTTATTGGACGGCACGATCACGGCCGGCGATGCGACCCTCACAACGCTCGTCGACTTCGACGACAACGATGGATCCACCTCGCAGGCCGTGTTGACGGCCGATGCCGCCGGCGACCTGTTCGGCACAACCGACTATGGTGGGGCGTTCGTCATTGGCGAGGTATTCGAACTCGCCAACACCAGCACGGGCTACGCCAGCACGCCGACCCTACTGACCAGCTTCAACGACGCCACCGGCTATAATCCCCGCGCAGGCCTGGTCGCCGACGCCGCCGGAGATCTGTTCGGCACGACGGCAAACGGCGGGGCGGACGGCGACGGCACGGTATTCGAGATCGCCAACACTGCCACCGGCTACGCCAGCACGCCGACCACAGTGGTTGCCTTCAATGGCACGAACGGTGGTGGCCCGAACGCCGGTCTGGTTGCCAATGCCGCCGGCGATCTCTTCGGCACGACGGTGGGGGGCGGGACCACCAGCTACGGCACGGTGTTCGAGATTGTTTACGCCAACGGCACTTATGCCAGCACGCCGATCACGCTGGTCAGTTTCAACAGCACGAACGGAGCGTATCCCTACGCCGGCCTGGTCACCGACGCCGCGGGGGACCTGTTCGGCACCACGATCGGCGGCGGGACCGACAACGACGGCACGGTGTTCGAGATTGCCTGCAACAACGGCACCTATGCCAACACCGCGACCACGCTCGTCACCTTCAACAGCGCCGACGGGCAAGATCCGTATGCCGGCCTGATCGCCGACGCCGCCGGAGACCTGTTCGGCACGACGCAGGGAGGTGGCGCGAACGGCGACGGCACGGTGTTCGAGATCGTGAAGACCAACGGCACCTACGCCAGCACGCCGACCACCCTGGTCACTTTCGATGGCTCGGACGGAGCGTATCCCAAGAACGGTCTGATCCTCGATGCCGCGGGCAATCTGTTCGGCACGACGCAGTCCGGCGGCGCGAGCAACCTCGGCACTGTGTTCGAGATCGCCAACACCGGCGGCACCTATGCCACCACCCTGCTCACCGTCTTCAGTTTCAACGGCATCGACGGCTCGGCGCCGAACGGCCTGATCGCCAATGCCGCCGGGGATCTGTTCGGCACCGCGGCGGGTGACGGACCGGACGGCGACGGCACGCTGTTCGAGCTGAGCGGTAGCGGCTTTCAGGTGGCCGGCCGGGCGTGGCTCACGGACGCCTCGGGCAATTATGACGACCCGACACGTTGGACCGACGGCGTCGTGCCCATCGCCAGCAACGAGGTCGTCATCGACTTCGCCGACGATCCGCAGGTGCTGCATTCATCCGGCAACGACGCGGTCACCAGCCTGACAAACACGGCCGGCGATTTCGTCATGTCCGGCGGCACGTTCACCGCCACGACGTTGACCAACAACTCGCTCATGTCGTGGTCCGGCGGCTCACTGATCCTGAACAGCGGCACCGGCGGCACGGCGATGCTGCTGAACACCGCGGCCCTGACGATCACTCCCAATGGCCAGCGCCTCACCACCACCGGCATGGGCACTGCGTCGGTGGCCAACGCCGGCAGCATCACGGTGACCGGTGGGCTCGGCACCGCGAACATCGACGCAGCCCTCAACAACACCGGCAACGTCGTCGCGACCCTCGGCACGCTCTCCCTCAACGGCGGCGGCAGTTCCAACGCGTTCTCCCTGGCGACCGGCTCGTCGGGCGTCCTCCAGTTCGGTGCCCCCGCCGGAGCAACCTCCGGGCCCACCTTCACCCTGACCTCCGGCATCTACGGCGGCGTCGAAACGATCATCTCCGGCAGCACGCTGGACGCGACCGCGGCCTCGGCGGTCTACTTCAACGACCTCCGCCTGACCGCGTCCGGCGCGCTGCTGCTCGGCGCCACCGCCGCGCAGACCAACGCCGCGTTCATCCAGTCCGGCACCGCCTGGGCCAACGCCTCCGGCACCCCGTTCCTCTCCGGCTCGGCCACCTTCACGGTCTACGGCGGTGCCGCGCTTACTGCCGGCACCCAGAGCGGCAG
>DATHNI010000393.1:0-39228 GCA_035486135.1 Acetobacteraceae bacterium | reverse complement strand
GCGAGATCGTCGAGACCGGCACGCCGGCCCGCATGTTCGAGAACCCGCAGACGGATCGGCTGAAGCTGTTTCTAAGCCAGATTCTAAGGGGACATTGAGAGGGCGGAAACCTCTCCCAACTGCGGCGTGAGAGGTCGATGCGCGTGCGGCCGGCACCCATTCGTCATGGCTGGGCTTGACCCGGCCATCTATGCAGCGCAGGTGCCGCGATAGATGGCCGGGTCAAGCCCGGCCATGACGAAAGGGGTGCCGACCCGATCACCCTCACCCTCGACGCTGCGTCTCGACCTCTCCCGCGCGCAGCGCGGAAGAGGTTATGCCAAGGGCGCCACCGACAGCCTTCCGACCACACCGTGCTTCTCGATCAGCTTCGCGACCAGCCCGGACTTCTTCGCCTCCTCCACGAACGCACTCAGGAACGCCGCGCCGGCCGCATTGCGCTTCGCCGTGCCGATCGCCTGCTGCACCGCGGTGAACTGGCCATCGAGAATGCGCGCCCCCGGTATCTTCTGAATGTCGCCCAGCAATCCCGGCCGCAACCCGGCCAGCGCATCCAGCTTGTCGCGCACGAACAATTCGACCGCACTGTTCAACCCGTCGGACCGCACCAGCGTGGCGTGCTTGATGTTGCGCTCCAGCCAGAGGTCGTAGGCACTGCGCGCCGACACGGCGATGCGTATGCCGGGACGATCCACCTCGGCGATCGTTTGCAGCGGTGAACCCGCCGGCACGAGATAGGTCGCCTCGATCTCCACATAGGCCGCGGTGAACGCGATCTTCTCCGCGCGCGCCGGCTCCGCCCCGATCAGGCCGATGTCCCAGGCATCGGCACCCGCGGCATCCGCCAACTCGCCGGGCTTGCCATACGGCACGTATTTCACCGGCACACCCAGACGCTCGGCGATGGCGGCCGCCATGTCGGGCGACACGCCCGCTGGATCGCCCGACGGCGTGCGGCCGGTGACCAGCAGGAAATTGCCCATGTTGATGGCCGCGCGCAGTACGCCGTGCGGTGCAAGCTCGGAGACGACGGACTGGGACATGGTGCGGAATCCAGAGGATGAGGATGCCGCACTGTACCGCACCATCAGCAACCCGCAAGCCGGCGGCCATCGAGACCACGTGCGATCGCCCCAACGGATTTGTATTGCTCAACGACCTGTTATCAGCAGCGTGCCGCACTTTCGTGTAGACTCACGAAAAAGAGAAGCGGAATCGGCCAATTTTGGCCACTATTCGCCTCGATCGTCCGCGTCACGTAATCGAATGACATACCGTCAAGCGATGCCACATCAAACGGGGGAGTGCACATATGACTGCGCAGCGACCGATCCTGATCGTGGAAGATGACGAGACCCTGCGGGAGATCCTGGCAGAGAACCTCGCCGACGGAAATGGTTTCACCGTCGCCACCGCTGCCACTTTGGAAGAGGCCGACAAGGCCATCAACGACAAGGACGCTCGCTTCGATGCGGTGATCCTCGATATCGGACTGCCGGACGGCGACGGGCGCGACTATTGCGCCAGGTTGCGCCGGCAGGGGCACAAAATGCCCGTCATCATGCTGACCGGATCGGATGCCGAGGCCGACGTCGTGCGCGGCCTGGACTCCGGCGCCAATGACTACATTGCTAAACCGTTCCGCTCGAATGAATTGCTCGCCCGCCTACGCGCCCAGTTGCGCCTGTTCGACGGCAGCGAGGAAGCGGTGTTCTCAGTGGGGCCCTACACGTTCCGGCCTGCCAAGAAGCTGTTGCAGGACCCGGCGAGGAACCGCCGCATACGGCTGACCGACAAGGAATCGGCGATCCTCAAATTCCTCTATCGTTCGGATGCGCGTCCGGTGGGGCGCGAGATCCTGCTGCACGAAGTGTGGGGCTATAACCCGGCGGTGACCACGCACACGCTGGAAACCCACATCTATCGCCTGCGGCAAAAGCTGGAGACCAATCCCGCGAACCCGGCCCTGCTGCTGACGGAACATGGCGGCTATCGCCTCAACCTGCACATGCCGACGGCCGACGCCGCCTGACGGCGTAAACCGCCAACCCGCTCCCCGGTGTCGTGGCCGGTCCTTGCCGGCCATGCCACCGGGGAGCCAGCATCACCCGCCTAGCATTGCCGCGAGGGCCTCCTCGCGTGAGGCGTATCGCTCGAACATGCTGCCGAAGCCGCCAAGTTCCATCACGTGGTGCACCGGCGCAGTCAGGCTGGACAAGGCAAGCCGGCCCCGCTTCTCCGCAGCACGCCCCGAGGCGACGCACAATGCGCGCAGCCCCAGGCTGCCGATATAGTTCAGCCGCGACATGTCGATCAGCAGGCTGGTCCTGCCGCCATCGATCAGCGCGGCCAGTCGCGCATCGAATTCCCTCGTCGCCGCGCCATCCAGGCGACCGACAACCGCGATGATGGTAACCGTATCCGCGACTTCCTCGCTCAATTCCATGCCACTGATTGCTCCCGCGCACGTTGCATTGTGCCTGGCGATAGTGGCACCGCGACCGGCAAGACAATGAACCGGTTCACAGGGATCGCGCTTGCATGGTCAGTGGTGGAACTGGAATCGCACGACACTGGCTTCTCCCCGTCGTGTGGCGGCGGCGCGATCCGCATTGTGCCGCAGCAGGAAACCCGCGAGCAACCGCGCGCCGTCTTCACTTTCGCGGATCTCCGCATCGCTGGGCCGGCGTTCCGGCAACTCCAGCAGATGACCGGTATAGCGTGCCTCGACCGCCAGATTGAATTCGTCGAAACTGCCGGACAGGACGATCGGTCCGGCCGGCTCGCAGTTCTCCACGATCACCTCGACCATTTGCTGCGCCGCATAGCTTGCGCGGGTGATGACGTCGCGTCGCGCACCCCACAGTCCGCCGAGGCTTTCCATGAAGCCGTGGATCGCATCGAAATCAATCTCCGGCGGTTCGATGGCCAATACGGCGCGGCGGCGTGTGCCGAGCCGGAATACTGCGTTCAGTGCAAAACCAACGACCGTGCCGAGCACCAGCGGGGATCCGACCAGGGGTTGCACCTGGAGCGGCATGGCCTGGAAGGCATCGGGAAACGCAACGACTGCCAGGCCGGTGAGAATTGCCAAGCCGACCACCATCGTGCGCCGTGCATCCAGCATGCGTGATGCGATCGTCTCGATCCCGCCTTTGATGATGGCGCAGGAGGTGAAGATGAAAATCCCGCCGACCACGGCCGCCGGCATCAGCGTGAAAAAGCGCATCAGGCCGGGGATGAAGGCTACGACAATGAAGATGCCGCCGATGGCATAGCCGACGACGCGCGAGGCGACGCCGGTGGCCTCGTTGAGCCCGATCGAGGGCGCGCTGACATTGGCCCCGAAGACGCAGAACGCACCCGACAGCGCCGTGGTGATCCCATCGGCCAGCACGCCGCCGCCGATGCGCCGCAGGTCAGGGCGCACCCAGTCGGCGTCGGCAATGCGTTCCGCGGCGGTCAGCAGCGCCACGGCCTTCAGCATATTGGCCAGCGCCGCGATCACGAACGGTGCGATCAGCAGGGTGTCGAACGACCAGGCGAAATAAGACACGCGCGGCAACTGCAACAGCGGCAATCCGGCAAGCTGGGCCAGTTCGCCGCGCGGCAGCAAACCGGCCGGAACAGCGGCGGCATAGCCGACGATCATGCCGATCAACACGCAGGAAGCGCGGAAGATACCTCCACCCCAGACGCTCAAGGCGATGGTGACCAGCAAGGTGATCGCGGCCACCGCCCAATGCCGCGGATCCGCCGCCTCGGCCGGCCCTGGCGCGAGCAAATAATGATAGCCGAGCATGCCGTTGCCGATCGCCACGAGAACGATCACCGCGCCGGCCAGTTCAGGTGGCAGCAGCGAGCGCATCCAGTGCATAGAGCGCGACACGACCGCCTCGACCACGCCGCCGAACAAGGTCATGCCGGCCATCAGGGCCAGCCCGCCGATGCGGACGGCATCGAGCGACGGGCCGACATACACCGCCGTCATCACGCTGGGGGCAAGATAACCGCTGCCGACAGGGCCTTTCGGCAATGCCTGCAGGATGGTGCCGATTCCCATGATGATCATCGACCAGCTCAGCACGCTGTCGGCGATGGCCGGGGCGACATGCGCCTCGCGCGTCATGATGAGCGGGAACACCAGGAAGCCGGCGAGCACGGCGACGTGCTGCAAGGCGTTGACGAGGATGACCGGGCCAGGCGGTATGTCGTCCACGCCGTATTGCAAGGTGGCTGGCTTACGAATCATGTCGGCGAGAATCGACCCGGCGGTCAGAGCAGTACTGGGCACGTAAGTGCGCTGGCCTCGAGGCACGGGTCAAGGCGAGCAATCGGATGATCGAAGCCGGGCCGGGGAGTGGCCTTCGTTCGTTCGCCCGGTTGCCCTGCGCTTGCGTGCGGCCACGGAACCCGCGTTGTATCCGGACTCCGGAGTACGACCGGGCGCCGTGTGGCTCCGCGCGTGCAACACTGTAGGGAGACCGCCCGTGCCGCGTGACGGCCGTCCATGATCATCGGCACCGCGGGTCATATCGACCACGGCAAGACCGCGCTGGTGAAGGCGCTCACCGGCATCGACGCCGATCGGCTCGCGGAGGAAAAGCGCCGCGGCATCACGATCGATCTGGGCTTCGCGTACACCGACACGCCGGCGGGGACGTTCGGCTTCGTGGATGTGCCTGGCCACGAGCGTTTCGTACACACCATGCTGGCCGGCGCCACCGGAATCGACGCGGCGCTACTGGTGGTAGCGCTCGATGACGGTGTCATGCCGCAAACCCGCGAACACGCCGCGATCCTCGATCTGCTTGGCATCGATCGCGGCATCGTCGCGCTGACCAAGTCCGACATCGCCGGCGACAACATTCCGCTGGTCACCGATGAAGTACGCGCGTTGCTGGTGGCGACCGGCCTTTGCGACGCCCCGATCGTGCCGGTGTCGGCCATCACCGGCGACGGTATCGCCGCGCTGACTGACGCGCTGCGCTTGCTCGGACCGAAACTGCGTGACACGACGGGGCATCCACGCCTCGCCGTCGATCGCGTTTTCACGCTGTCGGGCGCTGGGCTTGTGGTTACCGGCACGTTGGTCGCCGGGCGCATCGCGGTGGACGACCGGCTGATGCTCTCGCCGCCCGGACTGGAGTTGCGCGTGCGCGGCCTGCATGCGCAGAACCGCACCGCGACCGCGGCGGAGGCCGGGCAGCGCGTGGCGCTTAACATCACTGGCCCGCGGCTGTCGAAAGACGCGGTAACCCGCGGTGACTGGGTCCTGCACCCCGACGTGCACGCGCCGACCGCGGCACTGGATGCGCGGCTGCGCGTGCTGTCGGACGAACCGGCACCGCTGCGCGCCGACACGCCGGTGCATCTGCATCTTGGCGCGGCGCACGTGATGGCGCGCCTGCATGCGCTGGACGCGGAGCAAATCCGGCCGGGCGGCGAGGCGTTCGTGCGGCTGACGCTCGACCGGCCGATCGGTGCGCTGGCGGGCGACCGGCTGGTACTGCGCGACGCCGGCGCCAGCCGCACCATCGGCGGCGGCACGGTCATCGACCCGTTCCCTCCCGCACGTGGCCGCCGCACGCCTGCGCGCCTGGCGCAACTCGGCGCGCTGGAGGCGACGGAACCGCATGTCGCGTTGCGCCAATTGCTCGCATTGCCGCCCGGCTGGACCGATCGCGCTCGCTTTGTCCGCGCGCGCAACCTGCCCACGGCAGTTGCGGAGACAGTGCAGCGGGCCGCCCCTGCCGTTCCGGTCGCCGATCTTCTGATGGCGCCGTCGATGCGCGAGGCGTTGCAGCAGGAGTTGTTGCAGACGCTGGCGGCCTGGCACGCGGGCGCGCCGGACCAGCCTGGTCTCCAACCGGAACGGCTGCGCTTGCAACTGGCGTCGCGCCCGCCGCCGGCGGCGTTTCGCGCCCTCATCGACGCGTTGCTGCGCCGCGGCACGGTGCGGCAGGACGGCGCGTGGCTGCGACTCAGCACACATCAGATCCGGCTGTCGGCCCGCGATGAGCGCATCTGGCCGCAAATCCGCGCGGCGTTGCACGCCGAGCGCTTCCGTCCGCCGCGCACCCGCGATCTTGCGCAGGCGCTGGCGATGCCGGAGACGGTGATGCGCGGGGTGTTGAAGCGCCTGCAACGCGTGGGATGGTTGCTCGAACTGGCACCGGACCATTTCTTCCTGCGCGAGACCGTTGCGGAGATGGCCGGCGTCGCCGTCGCGCTCGCCAAGGACGATCCGATGCGGCAACTGACAGCTGCTGCGTTCCGCGACCGGCTGGACAATGGGCGCAAGGTGGCGATTCAGGTTTTGGAATACTTCGACCGCGCCGGCTTTACCGTGCGGGCCGGTGACGCTCGCAGCGTGCGCGAGGATCGCTTGGCGTTGTTCGGCCCGGCTGAACCAAACGAATCACACACGGAGGAAACACCATGAGCGAAACGACCCCTCTTCCCGCGGCGCTGGACATGCGCGGCCGGCGCGTGCTGGTGACCGGCGCCGCCAGCGGCATCGGCCGCGCGACGGCGATCGCCCTGGCGCAACTCGGCGCCACGCTGCTGCTGGCCGACCGCGCGCCGCTGACCGCCACGCGGGGCGAGGTCGATCGCTACCAGGTGCCATGCGAAACGGCCGAGGGCGACCTTGCGGACGACGGCTTCCTCGGCGGTCTGCTGTCCGGCGCACGTCTGCACGCCGCGGCGCATTGCGCGGCCGTGTTGGAGAGCAAACCGTGGCGCGAGGACCCAGCTTGGCAGGATCGATTTCATCGGGTGATGGACATCAATGTTCGCGTTCCGCTGGCGCTCGGAGCGGCCTGCATCGACCACATGGCGCAGCACGGCGGCGGCGCGCTGGTGCTGGTCGGGTCCGTTGCCGGGCGCACCGGCGGCACGTCGGTGAACACGCCGCCCGATTATGCGGCCTCGAAGGGCGCGGTGCATACGCTGGTGAAATGGTTGTCGCGCCAGGGCATCAGGCGCGGCGTGCTGGTCAACGCAGTGGCTCCTGGCCCGGTGGAGACGCCGATGACACGCGGGTTTGACGCCACGGGCGCGCTGCCGCTGGGACGGTTGGGCAAGCCGGAGGAACTGGCATGGCCAATTGCCTTCCTTTGCTCCCCTGCCGCGAGTTATTTGTCAGGCGCGATCCTGGACGTGAATGGCGGAGCATTCGTGGGCTGAGGCTGTGGCTGAAAGCACACGCCGTCGCGCCGCCTGACCCACGATGGCTTTTTTGCGGCGGCATTAAGGATTTTTTGGTTGCGGTGACTCGGGCGAAGCCTCAAATAGCTCTCAGGCACGCTTCACAACCCGGTGAACCTGACAGTCCCGCCCTAGGGTTTTGCGTTGTCGTGGCGAAAGGACCATTGCCCGGCGCGGGCTGTGGGAGCGTGTACAGCCAATCTGATTTCGGAAGTGGATTTGCCCATGTCGCAGTCTGGCGCGTTCTCGGTTGAGGAACACGTGCATGGAGACACTGTCTGGGTCGCGATTCGCGCCCGCGGTGCGGAATGGTCGTGGCTGACGCCGCAGGAAGCGGCACGACTGGGCCGTGAATGGGTGGAGAGGTACGGCGCGTCAGAGCGCCGTCCCGCTACCCCGCATCTCGTTGCCGCGGAGTAAGGCCCAGGGGCTTTGCCCCTGGCCTTCCTCACCCGGGGGCAGAGCCCCCGGCCTTCCTTACGTCGTTGGGAATTTGCACTTGTCGTCGAGCGGATGCAGCACGTCAGCCGGCGGCGAGGTATGCACCAGCTTGTACAGGTCCCACGGCCCCTTGCTCTCGCTTTGCGCCTTTACCTGGAACAAATAGGCGGGGAATTCGCCACGTCCGTCGGCGCGGATGCGGCCCTTGCCAAACGCGTCGTCGTCGGTCGGAATCGACTTCATCCTGGCCACCGTTGCCCGGCCGCCCTTCTTCGCCTCGGCAGCGCCCATCGCCTGCGCTGTCTTCAGGTAGTGCAGGGTGATCGCGTACGAGCTGGCGTGCGCCTGGTTCGGATAGTTGTTCGGCGACTTGACAATCAGCCGCTTGGTAAAGGCGCGCGTGCGATCGTCGTGGTCCCAATAGAAGGTTTCGGTCGTCGTCAGGCCAGCGCAGGTTTCCAGACCGAGCGAATGCACGTCGGTGATGAACATCAGCATGGGCGCGATTTTCATCGTTTTGTCCAGGCCGAATTCGTGCGCGCCCTTGATGCAGTTCTGCGTGTCCAGGCCGGCATTGGCCAGACCCAGCACCTTCGCTCCCGACGCCTGCGCCTGGGTCAGGTAGGAGGAGAAGTCGGTGGTGTCGGGGAACGGATAACGCACGTCGCCCTTCACCTCGCCGCCACCCGCCAGCACCACCTCCTTGGTCAGGTCCGCCAGTGACTGGCCGAACGCATAGTTTGCGGTGATGAAGAACCAGGACTTGTTGCCGGCCGCCATCAGCGCGCCGCCGGTAGAATGCGCATTCTCCCAGGTGTCGAAACTCCAAACGATGGTGTTCGGACTGCATTGCTGCCAGGTCAACGCCGCCACTGTGGCGGACGCGTTGAGCATGATCTTGTCCTTCTCCTTCGCCACCTCCGCGACTGCCAGCGCCACGGACGAGGTCGGCACGTCGATCACCGCGTCGATGCCCTTGTCATCGAACCACTGCCGCGCGATGGATGCGGCGATGTCCGGCTTGTTCTGGTGGTCGGCGCTGATCAGCTCGACGTCGAAGCCGAGATGGGGACGCATTTCCTCGATCGCGAGTTGCGCAGCGGCGACCGAGGTCGGTCCGGTGTTGTCACGGTAGGTGCCCGACAGGTCGGTCAGCACACCCAGCCGGATGACCGGTTTGGTTTGCGCACGGGCGCGGACGATCGGCGCTGCGGTGAGCGCGGCGGCGCTTGAAAGCAGTGTACGGCGTGACAGACGCATGGACATCCCCCTGCATAGAATTCTTGTTTCGGGACACGAAATATACCCGAAAAATCACTGCCAGTCCACGACCGGCCGCCGTTATATCGAGGGCGACGCTGTGAAGGCTCCGTCCGGCAACGCGGATGGTAGGGCAAGCTGCGGCCTCGCGCTTGCCCTGGGGAGGCGCACAGGCGCGGCGCAGAGGGGCCGGTCGTTTCGCGGCGCCGGGCGGTTATGTCATGCGGCGCGGCGGCGATCCACGCGGGATGGTCAGCCGAACTGGTTGGACTTTGGGAAACCGTTCGGCGGCATGCGGCCCGCTTGTGCGCGTTCGCCCAGCCAGTCCCGCAGGTTCGTTTCGGTGCGGATCTTGTCGCCGAGTTTCCAGGTCAGGCCTTCAGCCAGCCGGAACACTTTCAGGTCGGCCATGCCGCCTTCCTTGTAGCGTTGCAGGATCACGCCGGCACCGCGCGCCAGTTCCGGCACCTGGTCGAGCGGAAACACCAGCAATTTCCTGTTCGATCCAATCACCGCAACGTGATCGCCTTCTGCGAGTGTGCAGAGTGCGGCTTCCTCACCCGGCTTCAAATTCAGGATTTGCTTGCCGGTACGCTTTTCCGCCGCAAGCTCCGCGCCGGCGACAACGAAGCCTCGACCGGTGTTCGATGCCACCAGGTATTTCGCGCCCTCGGTGGCGACGAACAACGCGACGACGTCGTCCTCGTTGGTGAGTTCCGCGAGCAAACGCACCGGCTGGCCGTCGCCTCGGCCGCGCGGCAAATCGCCAGCCTTCAGCGTGTAGGCGCGGCCGTTGGTGGCAAATAGCGTCAGCCGGTCGGTGGTGAAGCAGGGCAGTAGCCGCTTCACCTTGTCGCCCTCCTTGAATTTCAACTCGGCCGGATCGGCGACCACGCCGCGCACAGCCCGGATCCAGCCCTTGTCGGACAGGATGACGGTGATCGCCTCGCGCTCCACCAGCGCCTCGCTCGTCACGTCCACGGTGATCGGCGCGGTCCCGAGTTCGGTACGCCGGTCGCCAAGCGGACCCGAGCCGAATTTTGTGCGCGTCGCCTCGAGTTCCTCGGTGATGCGGGCCCAGCGCAGCGCCGGGTCCTTCAGCAGCGCGGCGATCTGCTTGCGCTCCTTGGTCAGGGCGGCGTGTTCCTTCTTGAGTTCCATTTCCTCCAACCGGCGCAACGCGCGCAGGCGCATATTGAGGATCGCGTCGGCCTGCGTGTCGGTCAGGTCGAATCGCGCCATCAGCGCCGGCTTTGGCTCGTCCTCGCTGCGGATGATGCGGATCACCTCATCGAGGTTGAGATAGACCAGCAGGTAGCCGTTCAGCACCTCGATGCGCCGGTCGATCGCCGCCAGGCGATGGTTGCTGCGGCGGACCAGCACCTCGTGCCGGTGATCCAGCCAGGCGCGCAGCACGTCCGACAGCGACATCACGCGCGGCGTGCGGGTGGCATCCAGCACGTTCATGTTGAGCGGGAAGCGTGTTTCCAGTGCGGTGGCGCGGAACACCGTTTCCATCAGCACTTCCGGTTCGACGCCCCGGGTGCGCGGTTCCAGCACCAGGCGGATCTTCTCGTCGCTCTCGTCGCGCACGTCGCCCAGCAGCGGCAGCTTCTTCTCCTCCAGAAGTTGCGCGATTTGTTCGATGAGCTTGGCCTTCTGCACCTGGTAGGGAATTTGCGTGACGACGATGTTCCAGGTGCCGTGCTTGCCCCGCTCCACCTCCCACCTGGCGCGCAGGCGGAAGCCGCCGCGCCCGGTTTCGTAGGCGGTCAGGATCGCCGCGGCATCTTCCGCCAGCACGCCGCCGGTGGGAAAATCCGGGCCGGGCATGTGGCGCAGCAAGTCGGCAGTCGTGGCCTGCGGGTTACGAATCAAATGGATCGCGGCGGCGCAGATCTCGCCGGCGTTGTGCGGCGGGATCGACGTCGCCATGCCGACCGCGATGCCGGCCGCACCGTTCGCCAGCAGGTTGGGAAACGCGCCGGGCAGCACGACGGGTTCGGATTCCTCGCCGTCGTAAGTGGGGCGGAAATCGACGGTGTCCTCGCCGATACCAGCCAGCATCGCGGCCGCGACTTCGGTCAGCCGCGCCTCGGTGTAACGCATGGCGGCGGGGTTATCGCCGTCCACGTTGCCGAAATTGCCCTGGCCTTCAACCAGCGGATAGCGCGCGGCGAACTCCTGCGCCATGCGCACCATGGCGTCGTAGATCGAGGCGTCGCCATGCGGATGAAACTTGCCCATCACGTCGCCGACGACACGGGCGCATTTCTTGAAGCCTGCGCCGGGATCGAGTCGCAGAAGCTGCATCGCGTAGATCAGCCTCCGGTGCACCGGCTTCAGCCCGTCCCGCACATCGGGCAGCGAACGCGACATAATGGTGGACATCGCGTACGCCAGGTAGCGCTCGGACAGCGCCTCCCTGAGCTGCGTATCCTCGATGTGTCCGGTCGTGTCATCCGGCATTGCTGCCCCCAGTCGTAGTCGGTTCGGTCGTGCTCGATTCGCCCGCCAGCGCGGCGACGCGGTCGTATAGCATCTGGCGCGCGCGGGGCAGCGGCCGGTGCTGGGCGCCGAAGACGTCGCGCGCCAGGAAGTGACCGGTCAACGCCAGGCCGTCACGCCAGCCTGCCGCGCAGGCATCGGGCGCGCCGGCATCGGGCGCGCTGGCATCGGGCGCGCTGGCGTCCGCCGTGTCGTCGGTGATGCCGCCGGCCAGGAAGTCAGGTAGCCGCAACAGGCGGGACTTCCAGATGCCAGCGGCGGCCTCGGTCACCGCCCGGCCGGTGCGCGGCGAGACGAAGGCCAGGCCGGTGGTCTCGCCGGTCAGCGCGCAGGATGTGAGGTCGAGGCCGTAACCGAGTTCAGCCAGCAGCGCCGTCTCCCACAGGATCAGGTCGTTCAGCATCACGGCACCGCGCGGCAGGCGCGCCACCAGGTGCACCAGGCCGTGGAAAACGCGCGGGTGGGGCTCGCGTTCCGGCAGTGCACCCTCCGCAACAGCGCAGAGGGAGGACAGCATGGCCAGCGCCAGCGGATCATCCATGACGAAGGCGGCGCCGGCGTGGATCATCTCGGCGCTGAAACTGCCGAGCTGGTCGGACAGCCGCGCCACCCAGCGCACCTGCACCAGGTTGCCGGCCTGCCACAGCCCTACCTGCGCGCGCGAGGTCCCGCCGCGGGCGAGGCCCCGGTGCAGGCCGTGTTCCTCGGTCATGACCGTGGCGATCGCGTCGCCCTCGTTGAAGGGCCGCGCATCCAGCACGATCGCGGGCGCGTCCCAGTCCATGCGTCTGTCCCGTTGGGTGGAGCGTGGGGGGCGGAGCCAGTGATAGCGGTGAGGGCTGGCCGATTCAATCGGGAGGCCGGCCGAACCCCGCCATTGCTGCCATGGGCGTTTCGCGCGGCACGGTCCATCTGTATGTATCCGCGTGCGTCGGCGGCACCAATCTCTTGCTGTCTGTTCCGGGCGGCACCATAGACCGCGAGCCGGCAAGGAATTTGAACCGCAAGTGCAACGCAGATAACATCGGTGGGCGAGGCAGCCGTAGTGGACCGCCTCGATCCGTGGCGGGCACCGATATCTTTGCGAAGCCTTTGCTCGCATTCCTGAGCTTGGTGAGACATTGCGGCGGAGCAGCCCGCACGGACAAAACGAGTAATCCTTGGCGAAACGGGCTTCACCTCCACGCCCATGAGCCGATCAAATGCCGTTGCTTTTTGAAACCGGACCGTCACCCCGCCCCTTTCGGCTGCACGCCTGCCCTGACTGCAGCAAAAGGAGACATCCATAATGAAGGCCCGAAATCTTGGCGCCATGCTGGCGCTCGGCGCACTGACCGCCCTGCCCGCATGTTCCATGTTCGGCGGAGGCAGCAGTAACAGTGGCAGCAGCCAATACACCCAGAGCACCACCGCTACTCCGCCCGCCAGCTACGGCACCGCCACCGCCACCAACGCGACCGGCACCAGCGGCACCGTCGCGCCTGTCTCGCCCGGCATGATCCGCAACGTGCAGACCACCCTGCAACAGAATGGCGATTACAAGGGCCGGATAGACGGCGTCTGGGGACCGGCGACCGAGGCTGGCGTACGCATCTGGCAACAGCAGCATAACCTGAACACCAGCGGCGAGATCGACATGGCGACGCTGCAGTCGATGAATATCTCGGCCGACAGCCAGGCCAACAACCAGTCTGGCCAGACCAACAGCACTAACAACGCCGCCAACCAGCCGACCGGCAACCAGAACTACAGCACCAACCCGCCCCACACGACCGGCAACAACTATTCCAGCAACAATAACCAGATGCCCCCCAATACGCCTGCGCCGGTCAACCAGGGGGCTAACAACAACACCAACAACGCCACGGGTGCCCCGAACGACACCCCCGGCGGCACCGGCAACCACTAACGCAGGCGGCAACACATCCGCGCCATGGCCGGGCCACCAGACCCGGCCATGCCACAAGCGCGCCTTCAGGCATTCACTGCCTGACGCATGACCGACAATGCCTCCTCCACCTGGGTGGACGTGACGTCCAGGTGGAGGCAGGCGCGGGCCCGATATGTGTCCGACGTCGATACCAGCACGCCATGGTGGCGCAGCTTGCCGGCGAAGGCCGCGGCTGTCATGCCGGTGCCCTTGGTATCGAAGAACACCAGGTTAGTCTCCGGTTGTTCCACCTCGATGCCGGGGATCTGTGCCATGCCGCGCGCCAGCGCCTTTGCGTTGGCGTGGTCTTCGGCCAACCGCTCGACATTGTGGTCCAGCGCATAGAGACACGCCGCGGCGCAGATGCCGCCCTGCCGCATCGACCCGCCCAGCCGCTGTTTCCAGCGCCACGCCTCGCCGATGAAATCCTTCGGCCCCGCGAGTACGGCGCCCAAAGGCGCAGCCAGTCCCTTGGTAAAATCGAGCCACACCGTGTCGCACCCCGCGGTCATTTCGCTGGCGTTCACCCCCAGCGCCACCGCGGCATTCAGCAGCCGTGCGCCATCCATGTGCGTCGCGATGCCATGCTTGTGCGCGGCCGCGGTCACCGCGCGCAGGCCCTCCACACTCCAGCACGCCCCGCCGCCGCGGTTGGCGGTTTGCTCGACCTCCAGCAGCGTCTGCGGCGGGTTGTTGCGATTGCGCGGGCGGATCGCTTCCTCCACCGCGGCTGCGGTGAACTGGCCGCGGTCGCCTTGCAGGCCCTTGATCGAGACGCCGGCGATCGCGCCGGGAGCGCCGGCCTCGCTGGTGATGATGTGCGCCGATTCGTGCGCAAGGATCTCGTCCCCGGGACGGCAATGCGTGGCGATCGCCACCTGGTTGCACATCGTGCCCGACGGCAGGAACACCGCCGCTTCCTTGCCCAACAGCGCCGCCACCCGATCGCATAGCGCCCAGACGCTGGGATCGGAGCCCGCCTGCTCATCACCGACCTCGGCGTCGAGCATCGCCTGCTTCATGCCGAGCGACGGCTTGGTCTGCGTGTCGGAATACAGGTTAACGCGGACCGGGACGGAAAAATCGAATCGCTGCGGTTCATAGCTCATGTCGGACGCTCCAGTGTCGGATAGACGACGCCAAGCTGCTCCAGATACGTGTCGTAGCGTTTGGCGTCATAGTAGAAGGGCTGCATCAACGGGCGGAACTTGTCCATCACCGTCTGGTTAAGATCAATCGGCGGCTTGTCCTCCGCGCCGATGAAGGGTTCGTATTTCTGGGTCTGGGTTTGCTCCGCGAAGTACCGGCGGGTTTCGGCGATCAGTTCCGGCTTCAGCAGCAGGTCGAGCACGGTCGCCGCCACCACCTTGGCCCCCGCCACCACACCCTTGTGCGCGATCGGCGTCGCCATGGTCATCGCGTTCGCCCAATGATGGCCTGGCAGATTCGCGAGGTTGGCGGGATAGCGGAGCTGCACCGTCGGCACCACCCACGACACGTCGCCGATATCGTCAGTGCCCGGGCTGAACGGATTGACGGTGATCTTCGCTGGCTGGGTGCGCAGTCCGGTCGGTTCACCACCCGCCGCGCGCTGCACCGCCCTCGCGAACCGGTCGTCTTCCTCGGTCCATTGCGGAAGGCCGACTTGTTCTATGTTCGTCTGCAACGTCTCCGCCAGCACCTTGTTGTAATGCCGCGGCCAGGACGCGCCGAGCATGCGCCGCGTGACTTGCGTATCCGTCATCGCAGCAGCCGCGTCGGCGATGCGATTCAGGATATCGAAGTTCTTCCGCACGTTCTCGACGTCGGTCTCGCGTACATAGTACCAGACCTTCGCCAGTGCTGGCACCACGTTCGGTTGCTCACCGCCATAGGTGATAATGTAGTGCGAGCGTTGTTCCGGCCGCAAATGCTCGCGCCGCATGTTCCAGCCGGCGTTCATCAGCTCCACCGCATCGAGCGCGCTGCGTCCGCGCCACGGCGCCGCCGCGGCATGTGCCGACGCGCCGTGGAACGTGTACTCGGCGGAGATCAGGCCGCCGGCGCCGCGCACCTCGCCCCAGCCGGTTTCCATGTTGAAGCCGACATGGGTAAAGATCACCGCATCCACGCCTTCGAACAACCCGTCGCGCACCTGGAACGCCTTGCCGGCGAGCAATTCCTCGGCGATGCCCGGCCAAAGCAACAGCGTGCCGGGAATGCCCTCGCGCTGCATGGTTTCCTTTAGCGCCAACGCGGCCGCGATGTTCACTGCCTGGCCGGAATTGTGCCCTTCGCCGTGGCCCGGTCCGCCCTCCACCATCGGTTCGTGGTACGCGACGCCCGGCTTCTGCGACACATTCGGCAGCGCATCGGTATCGCTGCCGATGGCGATGACGGGACCGCCGGAGCCCCAGCGCGCCGACCAGCCGGTGGGCATGCCGGCGATGCCGCGTTCCACGGTGAACCCGTGCTGTTCCAGCGTCGCGGTGAGGTATTTCGACGTCTCGTATTCGTGGAAGCCGAGCTCGCCGAACGAGAAAAGACTGTCGTTAATCACCTGCGCCAGCTTGGCGTGTTCGTTCACCGCCTCGATCACGCGCGCCTTCAGCCCGCTGGTGTTGATCTCACTCATCCGTTGGCTCCCACCGTGTCGACCGGGAGTACACCATGCGGGGGTTTCCTTGCAAAGCAGTGGTCAGGCCGGGCATGCTGCGGGCAACAGGGGGCAATCATCATGCGCGATCTGCATCGTCGGGACACGGTCCGGCTGGTTTCCGCAAGCGCGCTTGCCGCGATGGCGGGCGGCCGCGCGGCGCGTGGCGACGACAAGGTGCTGGCGATCGGCATGAGCTTCCCGCTGACCGGCTCGCTGGCGTTGCAAGCTGGCATGGCGCGCGACGCCGCAGTCTACGCGATCGACGAGGCGAATGAAAAAGGCGGTGTTGCCGGCTACAAGCTGCGTGCTTTGGTGCTGGACGATGCATCCACGACGACAGGGCAATACGACCCCGCGATGGCCGCGACCAATGCGCGCAAGATGTTGCAGGACGCGTCGGTCATTGCCGCCGTGGGGCCGCTGAACAGCGGCTCGGCCAAGGCGGTGTCGCCGGTGCTGTCGCAGGGCGGGATGGCGACGATCAGCGGCAGTGCGACCAATCCCGATCTCAGCAGTCCGAAATTCGCCCAGGTGTATCGCCCGGCCGGGCCGCCGATCTTCTTCCGGACCGTGACCACCGATGCCTACCAGGGACCGAACTTCGCGAATTTCCTGGCGGAGGAAAAGCACATCCAAAAGGTGGTGGTGTTGGACGATGGCGGCGCTTACGGCGTGGGCATGGCCGACGCGTTCGCGGCGCAGGCGGTGAAGAAGGGCATGACGGTGGTGATCCGCGACCGGCTCGATCCGCTGAATGCCGATTACAGCGCGATCCTGACCCGGGCGAAGAGCCTCGCGACGCAAGCGCTTTATTACGGTGGCGACCCGTTGGCGGGCACCAAGCTGGTAAAGCAGTCCTACGAGATCATTCCGGATGCAGTGAAGGGCGGCGGCGACGGCGTGCACACGCCGGACATGCTGACCGGCGGTGCGATGCCGGCGATCCAGGGCTGGTATGCGACCTCGGCCGCAGCACACGTGCTGGACAATGCGAAGGTCAAGCCGTGGGTGGAGCGCTTTGTCGCCAAGACGGGAAAGCAGCCGGCGGACTACACGATCACCTATTACGATGCGACGATGGTCATCCTGGATGCGATCGGGCGTGTGGCGAAAGCCGGCAAGCCGGTGACACGCGTGGCGGTGCGCGATGCGATCCAGACAACGCGGTTGGACACACTGCAAGGACCTGTGTCGTTCGACGAGAATGGCGACCTGACGTCGAAGACGGTGTCGATCTACCAGGTGCAGTACGATGCGAACTTCCCGATCAGCGACGTGATCCACCAGTTCAAATACGTTGGCGTTGCGCCGGAGGTGTGACGCGGGGCTCATGCGGCCATGCTCCTCGCGTCTTGGCGGGCGAAAGCCCGGCCCCGTCATGGCGGGTGGAGACCCGACCCCGTCATGGTGAACGAACGCCCGCCCCACTCATGACGAGCGGCGTTCTCCCACGTCATGGCGGGCGAAAGCCCGCCATCCACAACTTCTGATGCCCGATAATCATGCCCCACGATCGGAGAGTTAGCCCGTGAAATTCAGCAACTTCCTGTTCCCGGAAAGCCGTGATCCGGCTGGCGACGGCCGGGTGATCGACGAGACCCTGCGCGAGGCACGGCTTACCGATGAACTCGGTTTCGATGTCGTCTGGCTGGCAGAGCATCATTTCGACGGTATCTGCGCTTATGTCGATCCGGTGAGTTTCGCCGCGGCACTGGCGGTGGCGACGCAGCGGGCGAAGATCGGCTTCGCGGTGGCGCAGATGTCGCTGCACCATCCGATCCGCATGGCCGAGCAACTGGCCATGATCGACCACATCAGCAAGGGTCGGCTGATCGTCGGGCTGGGTCGAGGCACCGCCTATAACATCTACGACTACCAGGGCTACGGCATCGATCACACCGAAGCGCAGGCGCGCTTCGAGGAAGCCGAGGCCATCATGTTCAAGGCCTGGACCAGCGAGTCGTTCGAACACCACGGCCGGTTCTGGGATTTGAAGCTGCCGATGCTACGCCCACGGCCGTTCACGCAGCCGCATCCCTACGTGATCCGCTCCGCCTCGTCAGAACATGGCATGCTGGAGATCGCGCGCCAGGGCCGGCCGTTCATGATGAATGTACAGTCGAACGAGGTGACGCGGGCGCGCATGGACCTGTATCGCCGCACGCTGCACGAGATCGGCCTGGATGACGCGGCGATCGCGGAGAACGTCGATCAGTGCTGGGTATGGCGTAACGTGTTCGTCGCCGAGACGGATGCGGAGGCGGAACGCATTGCCGTGCCGGCGTTCGAGGCGATGCACGCGCACCGCTCGGCGATGCGGGAGCAGGTGTATCGCGAACAGGGCGTGTCGATCGTGCCGATGCCGCCGCCGGGCAGCGCGCCGGCGGCGCGGATGATCGTGGAGCATTCGCTGATCTATGGCTCCCCGGCGACCGTGGCGGAGAAGCTGGCCGAGGTCGCGGCGATCGGTGTCGGCGGCGTGATCATGCAGTTCCGGCTTGGGCCAATGGCATTCGACGATGCAGCGCAGAGCCTGACCCTGTTCATGGGCAAGGTGGCACCGGAGTTCTAGAAACCTCTCCCGCGCGGCGGAAAGGTTTACGCCGGCGCGCCTCGCACCCGATCCACCAACGCCAGCGGGTTATCCGGCACCGCATCGCCGCGCCACGCCACGTGCTGGTCCGGTCGCGCCAGCAGCAGCTTGTGCGGATACAGCGCGTCGGCCCCTTCCGCGTCCACATCCAGCACCGTCAGCGGCACGCCGCGTTGCGCCGCCGCCTCGGCCAGCGGCGTCACCGGCACCGACCGATCAAACCGCAACACCGTGAACCACGGCCCCAGCGCATCGTACAACGAGCGCCCGTCGCGCAACCATACATGCGGCACGCGGCAACCCGGCACGGTGGACGACGTGAAATCATACATCGTATATGGCGGCGCCGCTTCCCCATCGTACGCGACGATCGGCGAGCGTTCGTAGAAATACCCGAAGTTCAGTCCACCGCAGCAGAATTGCGGCACGTTGATGTCGCACATCAGCCGCCCGAATGTCGCCCGCACCGCATCGCCATCCGGTCCGGGAGCCTCGATCATTTCAGGAATGTCCGCCCGAGCCCGCGCCATCGCCACCGACGTGTTCATTGCATAGTGCGAGACCTGTTCCGTGATCGGCCACCGCTCCGCCTCATGCGCATTCAGGATCGCCGCGTCCGCCCAGCCGTGCAGCACGCCGGCCAGCATCCACGACAGGTTCATCGCATCGGCGGTGCCCGCGTTCATGCCGTAGCCCGCAAACGGCACCCAGATATGTGCCGCATCGCCACACAGGAACACGCGCCGATCACGGAACTTGTCGGCGATCAGCCGCCGGCCGTACCAGTCCTCCTTGCTGATGACATCGTATTGGAAATCCGCTCCCGCTCCGACCACCCAGCGAAGACATTGGTCGCGATCCACCGACTCGAAATCGGGTTCGTCCGGACGCAGATAGCAATGCAGCAACCAGGTCTCGCGCCCGTCGATGGCAAAGATGTTGGCGCTGCGCCGAGGGTTCATCGACTGGTTCGACCACGCCGGCCGCGCCTGCATCATCCCAAGCAGCGACGGCGCGCGGAAATAGGTCGACTGCGTGCGCTGTACCACCGCGTCACCGGTCAGCCGAGCCCCGATCAGCCGCCGGATTTCCGAATGTCCGCCGTCACAACCTATCAGGTACTCGCTGTCGATCAGTAAACGTTCGCCGGTGTCCAGATCCTCGGCCTCGGTCACCACACGGTCCTCGGATTGCGTGAACCCCAGCACCTTCACGCGATGCCGGAACCGCAGCCCTGGCATCGTCATCGCGTGATCCACCAGCACTGGTTCAAGAAAGATCTGGTTGATGCGATGCGGCGGCTCCGGCGTTGGCCACCACGTATCCGGACCTTCCGTCGCGCTGTAGCGGTCGCGCCGGCAGGGAATGGGAATGCGTGCGAACTCCGGTCCGACGAATGTCGTGCGGAACGAAATATCGTTGGGAAAGTCGTGCGGCAATCCCGCATCGCGCACCGCCTGCACCGCGCCGAGCCGGCGAAACACTTCCATCGATCGCGCGGCGACGTGATTACACTTCACACTCGGTGGCTCGTCGCGCCTCCGCTGCTCCAGCACCAGTACATCAACGCCGCGCCAAGCGAGATCCATTGCCAGCGTGGTGCCCACCGGGCCGCCGCCTACCACCAACACGCGTGAGCGCAAGCGTTGCATCAGGGCGGGCAGATCACGTTGACCAATGCCTGCTGGCCGCCGCGCACCGCCGCCGCGGCACGCTGCAACGCCCCCGGCAGGTCGCCCGGCCGTTCGACGCGCTCGCCATGGCCGTTATGGGCGAGGACGATCTTCTCGAACGCCGGCGCCGGCAAATCCGCGAGCAATCGCCCGTCGTTTTCCGAAGCCACGCCCTTGCCATACATGTCGAGCGTCGCCCGCCGCACCGCGCCATACAGGGCGTTGTTGTATATCACCGTCAGCACCGGCAGGCTATGCGTCTCCGCGACGTAGTGGCACGCCGTCGGATTGGCGAACATATACGCGCCATCACCCAGCACGGACAGCACCAGCCTGTCCGGCGATGCCAGCCGGGCGCCGAGCGAGGCGCCGAATCCCCAGCCCAATCCGCCCGCCGAACTCAACGCGAACAGGCTGCCCGGCGTTTGCAGCGGGCAGTATTCCTGGCGGAACGAGTATTCTGAAATAACGATCGTGTCCCGATCTACCACCTCGCGCAGGCAATGATTCAGCCAGGGCAGCGTATTCGTGTTGCCCCGCCCGGCCTGTACCGCCTCGCCGTCCCACCCGGCATGCAGTTCCGCCGAGCGCTTCGTCAAGCGCGCCCGCCGCTCTTCCACATGCTTTCCGCTGCGTCCGGCCAGCGCGTCCTGCAGCGCCTCCAGCGCCGACAGTGCGCTGGCGGTGATCGTCAAATCGGATGGAAAACTGCGCATGGGATAGCGCGCATACAGCGGGTCCTCGCCAATCTGCACAACGCGCGCATCCGTCGGCGGATGTTCTTTGCTGGGAATCCATGGCACGTCGGCTTCGATGACGATCACCAGGTCCGCTTCCTTCAGCAGCGGTCCCGGCGCGGAACCCTGGAACATGGGATGATTGGCTGAGATCGCAAAATACCGCGTGTTATAGGGCACCACCGGCAACGCCCATTGCTCCGCCAGGCGCGACAGCGCCACGGCGTCACGCGGGTCCTGACCGACCATGCCGGTAATCACCACCGGCGCACGCGCCGCGGCAATCCAATCCGCAAGCTGTTCGATATCGGCCGGCGATGGCACAGGCGCGCGCGGCCGGGCGCGATGATCGCGATTGGTTGCAGGCGGGGCCTCCATCACCTCACCCAACACCTCGCGCGGCAGGCTGAGATAGACTGGGCCCTTCGGCGAGGACATAGCCATCTCCAGCGCGCGATCAACCACCGTGGCTGCCTGGTCACCGCGTTTCATTTCGTAGTCCCACTTGACCACTTCGCGCAGCATGCCGGCCTGGTCGAACATCTCCTGCGCCCAATGGATATGGGCGTTGCGCGAGCCTTCCACGCCGGATTCGGTGAACGGCGTGCGGCCAGACGTCAGCAGGATGGGCACGCGGTCCCGGCTGGCATCGATCAGCATGTTGATCGAATTCGCGGTACCAACGTTGGTGTGCAGCATCACTGCTTGCGGCTTCCCGGTCACCATGGTGTAGCCGTGTGCCATCGCAACCGCGGCATTCTCGTGTGGCACCACGATCGGCCGCGGCACCTTGCGATTGGTGCGACTGGTGCGAGCGAACGCCTCGACGATCGGCGCGAAATCGGTGCCGGGATTGGCGAACAGGTAGTCGATGCCATGCGCCGCCAAAGCCTCAAGATAGTCTTCCGCGGCAATGCGCGTCTGTGTGGTCATCGCGTAACCTCCTGTCGCTGTGCCGCCTGGATAGCACGCCACACCCGTTCTGATGTCGCCGGCATGTCGATATGCCCAACGCCGAGTGGTGCCAACGCGTCCAGCACCGCACAGATGATCGCCTGAGGTGCCGCCATCGCGCCAGCCTGACCGGAACCTTTCACGCCAAGCGGATTCGCGCTGGTCGGCACGCCGGTCAAGGTGATGTCGAAATCCGGCAGGTCATCGGCGCGCGGCAACGCATAGTCCATGAAAGATCCGCTCAGCATCTGGCCACTTTGCGGATCGTATATGGTGTGCTCCAGCATCGCCTGGCCGATGCCTTGGGCGACACCGCCTTGCACCTGACCGATGGTCAGCATCGGGTTGATCAGGGTGCCGAAATCGTCCACCGCGGTGTAGCGTTGCAGCGCGACAGCGCCGGTTTCCGGATCCACCTCTACCTCGGCAATGTGGCATCCATTCGGGAAGGTGATGATGTCGAGCATGTTCCAGATGTAGGTATCGAGGCCGGGATCCGCTCCGTCCGGCAGGTTGGCAGGATCGCGCGCGGCGTCCGCCACCGTGCACAGGTCGATGTTGCGCGCTGGATCGTCGCGGACAGTGAACCGGCCGGCCGCGAACATCACTTCGTCCGGTGCGGCCTGAAGCAGCCGCGCCGCAATCACGCCGCCCTTCGCAAGCATCGTGTCGATCGCTTTGCACAGCGCCGCACCGCCCATGTGCATGGATCGCGCGCCACCGTGGCCGTTGCCGGCACGCACCTCGGCGGTGTCGGCCTGGACGTAGCGGAAAGTTTCGATCGGCAATCCAAGCAGGTCTGCTGCGATCTGCGCATACGCTGTCTCGTGGCCCATGCCGTTGGATTGCGTGCCGACCAGCAGCGCCACGCGGCCGTCAGTTTCGAAACGCAGTTCGGCGCCTTCGTTCGGCGCCCCGCGGGCTGTCTCCATGAAGCAGGTGATGCCAATACCGCGCAGCATGCCACGCTGCCGGGACGCCGCGCGGCGCGCCGGAAAATCGCTGTGTTCAGCAACAACGATCACGTCGTCGATGTTGTCGGCAAAACGCCCGCAATCGATCACCGTGCCGAGTGCCTTGCGGTAGGGGAATTCCGTCACCAGGTTGCGCCGGCGCAGGTCGATCGGATCGAAACCGTGGCGGTGAACGGCCGCATCGATCAGCCGCTCCATCATATAGTTGACTTCAGGCTTGCCCGCGCCGCGATAGGCGTCGATCGGCACGGTGTTGGTGAACACTCCCTGTACATCCATGAAGATCGCAGGAATGACATAGCCGCTACCCATGGCGTTCGCCGGCGCATTGGTGGAACTGCCAGGACCACCGGACGAAAGATACGCGCCGAGATTTGCAACAGTGGCCACGTCCAGTGCAAGGAACCGGCCATCGCCGTCCAGCGCCAGCCGCGCGCGCGTAACGTTGTCGCGCCCCTGCGCGGTCGTGACGAAATCCTCGCTGCGATCACCGATCCACTTCACCGGTCTGGCGAGTTGGCGGGCCGCCCACAGCAACATGACCCATTCGGGATACAGCGCGTTCTTCACGCCGAAGCCACCGCCGACATCCGGGCAGGACACCCGCATCTGCGCATGTGGCACGCGAAACACGCTGTCGGAGAGCTGCGAACGCAGCGCATGCACACCGGCGCCAGAGAATGTCAGGTGATACCCATCAGCATCGTGTTGCCCGATCGCTCCACGCGTCTCCATCGCCGAGATAACGATACGGTTGTTGACCAACTCCAATTCGACGACATGCGCCGCGGCCTGCATCGCTTCGCGCACCGCAGCCGCATCACCCTTCTGGAACTGATACGACAGATTGCCCGGGGCCTGGTCCCAGACGGTCGGAGCGTCGCGCAACAATGCCGCCGTCGCATCGACCACGGACGGCAACACGCAATAACCCACACTGACCGCCTCCGCCGCATCGCGCGCAGCCACGCGGGTCTCAGCAACGACGCACGCCACCGGATCGCCGACATGCCGCACCGTGTCGTCCGCGAGGGCGAAACGCGGCGGCACGATCATTGGCGCCACACTCGCCACCGGCACCGTGCACGGCAGAGGCCCCAGATCGCGCAAATCCACCGCAGTGAACAAGCCCAATACACCGGGCATCGCCCGCGCCGCCGCCGCATCGATAGTCTCGATCGTCGCGTGAGCATGCGGCGAGCGCACGACATGCATCCAGGCCTGGCCTGGAATGTCGATATCCTCGATGAACCGCGCACCGCCGGTCAGGAAGCGCGAATCCTCCAGCCGGCGCAGCGATTGGCCCCGGAACGACATGTCAGGCGGCCACACTCGCTTCCCCAATGTCAGAACCCCAACTTTTCGGCAATCCCGTAACCTTGCGCGAGGTCGCGCAGCTTGTTCCAGGTTGCGTCCTCCACCGAAATGCCGTTCTTCCGGCGCTCCTGTTCGCGCCGATACTCTATTTCGCCGGGATACAGCACCTCGGTAAATCCCTCTGCCGGCGGCGTCGCTTTCAGGTATTGCGCGAATTCGGTCACTTCGCGCTTGAACACCTCCAGGTCCCGGAATGCTGCCACGTTGAACACCGCAATGAAACAGCCGTCGTTATGCCGTCCCGTCGGCTCTACGCCGAACCCCAGACCGGTCAACAGCCCCGAGAAAATCTCGACAATCGCCGCGAGCCCGTAACCCTTGTAACCCTCGGCGCCACCCAGCGGCAGCAGCGCGCCGCCCTGGCGCAACACCCGAGGATCGGTGCTCGGCTTGCCATCCTTGTCGATCAGCCAGCCGGCCGGCACTTGTTCGCCGCGAGCCGTCGCGACGTTGATCTTGCCCGCGGCCGCCGCGGACGTCGCCATGTCGAAGAACAGTGGCCCATCCAGATTCGATGGAATTGCGAAGCAGATCGGATTGGTGCCCAGCCGCGCCTGCGCGCCACCGAACGGTGCCACCGCCTTCGCACTGCGCCCGGAATCGGCGGTGATCATCGCGATCATGCCCTCGCGCGCCGCCATCAGAGGGTACGACGCCAGCCGCCCGATGTGGCTCTGGCGGAACACCGTTGTCGCGGCGACGTTCTGCTGCTTTGCCTTGTCGATCGTCATCCGCATCGCGCGGTCTGTCACGACGTAGCCAAAACCCCAGTTGCCATCTATCACCATGGTGGTGGGCGATTGTTCTTTTACATCGAACGGCGCACCAGGCACGATGTGGCCAGCCTTGACGCGGTCGATATAGGTCGGGATCAGGATGATGCCGTGCGAATCGTGGCCGACAAGATTGGCACCGATGTTGTAGCGCGCGATGGTCGCCGCCTCCTCCGCCGACGCGCCGGCCTTCTCCAGCAGCGCCTTGGCGATCTCCATCAGTTTTTCGGCTTGCACGTTCGGCATTCCACCCTCCCCTTCCGGCTGCCCGGGAGCAAGACGGCGATGGCGGAGACTGTCAACCCTGGCGGTTCTGGCGTAGCCTGGACGGCGGAGTGGGACCCAGGAGGTAGAGCAAACCATGAGCCAGTCAAACGTCTATGCCAGCGTGGCCGGAACAGTCGGTCGCAGCGACAAAGATAAGGGCGCGGTTGGCGTGTTTCGCCGCGATGCGGACAGCTTGGTGTGGGAACATGTGATCTCGGAGTACGACAGCAACGTCGTCTATGTGCATCCGACCGATCCCAGCATCGTGTTTGCCGGCACGCATGACGGTGTCTATCGCAGTACCGATCGCGGCAGGACCTTCAAGCGCGCGAACTTCCCCGACAAGGGCATGCAGATCTGGTCGTTCCTGGTCGATGCCGGAGATCCGAAGCTGGTCTATGCGGGCGGCTCACCGGTCGCGGTGTATCGCAGCGAGGATAGCGGCGAGACGTGGCGGAAGCTGCCCGACCCCAACATGCCGACTCGTTGCGTGATGCCGTTCGCCTGCCGTGTGATGCGTATGGCGCAGCATCCCGGCAAGCCCGGCACGATCTTCGCAGCGCTGGAAGTGGGCGGCGTGATGCGCACCACCGATGGTGGCGAGACCTGGAAGGATTGCAGCGACGCCCTGGTGCGCCTGGCGCAGCAACCGCACCTGAAGAGCAAGATCGTCAGCGATACGTCCGATGAGGGCATGCTGGATGGCCACGCGATCGCCATCAGCGCGGCCGATCCGGACGCGGTGATCGTTGCGGTACGCATGGGATTGTTCCGCACCGCGGATGGTGGGGACACCTGGCAGGACATGGAGGTTGGCCGCTTCTCGCCGACCACCTATGGCCGGGACATCCAGGTCTCACGCGCCGATCCGAACACACTTTACTCGGCGCTGAGCGTTGCGGCGGCGAGCAAGGACGGCGCGGTTTATCGCAGCCAGGACAAGGGAAATAGCTGGCAGCGCTTCGATAAGGTTCAGGTGCACGGCACGATCATGTCGGTGGCGCCGCATCAGATCGATCCGAAGCAGGTGTATCTTGCCGCGCGCTATGACGGCGAGATTTTCGGCACGCTGGATGGCGGCGAGACATGGCAGTTCATGCCGCTGCCGCAAGGCGTGAAGGACGTCTATTCCGTCGCCTGCGGATGACCAATTCACCTCTCCCGCGCACAGCGCGGGAGAGGTGAACTAGCCGGCCAGCACGCCCAACTTGCGCAGGCGCGCGATCTCGTCCGGATCGTAGCCCGCCTCGCGCAACACGTCCTCACTATGCTGCCCCAGCGACGGCGCCCGGCGCGGTGCCACCTTTGCCTCGCCGTCGAGTTGGAACGGGCTAGAAACAGTCAGCGCCTCGCCATCCGCGAACGGCACCAGCGCGCCGATCGCCCGCATCTGGTCATCATCCGGCACGTCATCCACCTTGCCCACCACGCCGAACGTAACGCCAACGGCATCGAGAATCCGCCGCCACTCCGGCATGTCCCGCGTGGCAAATACCGCGTCGAGTTCCTCCACCAAAGCACTGGCATTCTTCTGGCGCGCCTGCTTTGTTGCGAACCGAGGATCATCGGCCAACTCCTCGCGTCCGATCGCCGCGAGGAACGGCCGCAACTGCCGCTCCTCATTGAACAGCGCCATGATGAACCACCGCCCATCCCGGCACTGATAATGGTTGGCCAGCGCGTTCGGCGCCTTCTCGCGAGGCGGCCGGTGCGGCATCGGTTCGCCGAACAGCCGGGTTTGAACGAAGCAGCCATTCGCCCACAGCCCATTCGCCAGCAACGACGAGCTGACGACACCGCCGGTTCCCGTCTTCTCCCGCCGATATAACGCCGTCACGATCGCGGCGTACAGCCCGGTGGCGCTGGGATGATCACCCATGCCCGGCGCTGAACGGGCCGGCACCGTATCAACGTCCGCGCGCACCGCATCCATCAACCCGGTGCGCGCCCAATAGGCAGTGGAATCGAAGCCCGTCTTGGCCGCTTCCTCACCCGATTCGCCATAGGCGGTGAACGAGGCATAGATCAGCCGCTGGTTCAGCGGCAGCAAATCGGCCGGCGCCAGCTTCAACCTATCGCGCACCGGCAACGGAAAGTTCGTGACGAACACATCGGCGCCAGCAACCAATTGGTACAGCACCGAGCGCCCCGCCTCGTGTTTCAAATCCAGCGCCAGGCTGCGCTTGTTGCGCGACGTCAACTGCCAATAGTGGTCGGTTGGCGCGTGCTGATTGGCACTGCGGCCACGCCACGGATCGCCTGCACCAGGCGGCTCGATCTTGATTACGTCGGCGCCGAAATCGGACATGATCGTTGCCGCCGCCGGCCCGGCGATCCAGCTCGCGCAATCGATAACCTTCAGGCCGGAAAACAGATGGTCTGACATGGTCCCCCGCGTTGTCATGTCTTCTCGAAGTCGATCCGTTCTACCACCGGCAGCCCTTGCAACAGGCGCCGCAGGCAGTCCAGCGCCAGCTCGGCCGCACCCAGGCGAACCCATTCGCGCCCGCCCAGCACGCGCGATCGGCGAAACGCCACGTGCTCTGCCGTTGCAATACCGATCCATATCGTCCCGCCGAAATCGATGCGGTCGGGACCGTCGTCCAGCTCGATCAGCACCACCAGCGCATGCGTCGCACCGCAACGTTCCCGCGCCGCGCGCGCAACCGCTTCGGTGGCTTCCTGGGTCAGCGGACCGGCGAGATGTACGCCTTCCAAACCAAGCACGCCATGCAACTGCGTCACGTCGCGCACCACGATACCGCGCCGGAACACATGTTCCGCACTAGGCAACGGCGCGAGGCGCACCGCGATCTGGCCACCGGTGAAGGTTTCCACCACCGCTAGCGTTCCCTCGCGTCCCAACAGCGCGCTCAGCACAACACCTTCTAGTGTCTGATCATCCTCGGCGAGAATGAAATTCCCGAGCCGCTTGCGCACTTCCGCCTGTACCGGCTCCAGCTTGCGGCTAATGTCATCGGCGTCGGTGCCGCGCACGGTCAGCTTCGTCTCGATTTGTGGATAATGCGCGCGGAACCCCAGCTTCACGGAACCGTCCGGCACCATCTCCTCAACGCCGGTCAGCAACTGATCGACATGCGACTCGCCCAGCCCGTACGAATGGAACCGCTTGAGGAAGATCGACGTGGGCACACCGCTCCGCGCCAGCAAACGTGGAATGATCTGTTCCTCTAACATGCGCCGCAGCTCGCGCGGCACACCGGGTGTGAAGAAGAAACGCGCTTGACCGATATCCATCGCGAAGCCGCACGCGGTGCCGATCGGATTGTCCAGCATTTCCGCGCCCGCCGGCAGCATCGCCTGCTTGCGATTGTTCGGTGGCATGTTGCGCGCGCGGCGGGAAAAGAATTCCTCCATCCGCACCAGCCATTCCTCATGCAACTCCAGCGCCACACCGGCCGCCTGCGCCGCGACTTCCTGCGACAGGTCATCGACCGTCGGACCCAGGCCGCCATTGACGATCACCGCATCGGCGCGGCCGCCGGCGTGCAGGAATGCCTGAAGCAAACTTTCGCGGTCGTCGCCGACCGTGGTACCCCAATGGACCGACAGCCCGACATCCTCGAGCTTTTGGGCCATGTAGCTGAAATTGGTGTTGACGATCTTGCCGGTCAGAACTTCATCGCCCGTGCAGATGATCTCGATGCGCATGTCTCTACACCCTCCCGGGTGCAGCTTGCGGGTTGCGCGGGCGAAGGGCAAGCTCTCCAGGAGAACCAAGGCAATCTGGAGGAGCGTAGCCATGGCCAAGCCGCTGTCCCGCCTGCCCGACCGCCTGCACCATCATGCCTATGTCGTGAAGGACCAGGAGAAGAACCGCCAGTTCTTTGAAGATGTGCTGGGAATTCCTCTGGCCGCCACATGGTGCGAGCAGCATTTCAGTCCCTGGGTGAAGCGCGACGTAGCGTTCTGCCACACGTTCTACGCGCTCGGCGACGGCGGCGCGCTGGCATTCTTCTCGTTCGCGGACGACGAGGTCTACCAGAAGACGCAGGCGGAAAAGCCGGCACAGATCGGCAGCTTTGATCATGTGGCGTTCAAGGTGGACGACGCGATCTATGATGAACTGATCGCGCGAGTGAAGGCTGCCGGCGAGGCGGTGCGCGAAACCGACCATGGTTATTGCCGGTCAATGTATTGCACTTCACCCGACGGGCTGATCGTCGAATTCACCGTCGATCCGCCGAACGCGGCAGAGATCGACACGATTCGCCGCGCCGACGCGCATGCCGAGCTAGCACGATGGGTGGCCGGCGACCACCGCACCAACAACGACCTGCGCGTGCGCGGGGCGGCCTAGGCGCTATTCGCACCACAGCCGCACCAGCGGCCCCTGCCCGCCTACCACCGGATCGGCGTTCGGGGCCGCCACCGCGGCAATGTTGCGCACCGCGTCATCGTGTTCGGCCGGATTGCCGCGATGCTGGTCCGGCCGCGCCGTGTTGTCTGGATAGGCTCCGACGATCAGCAGATCCGCTGACTTTTCGATCCTGCAATGGCCGACACCGGCCGGCAACACGACCACGTCGCCTGCCTGCACGTCCAGCGTTTCGCCGGCCGGCCCACCGAACTGCACCTTGGCGCGGCCACGCGCGACACCCAAAGCCTCGTGTGCATTGCTATGGAAATGCTGGAACGGATGCACGCTGTCGCGCCACGCCGGTGGCCAGCGGTTGGCGGCGAACAGCGTCTCGATCGCCGCCGGATCGGCCGGCACCGCCCCACGATATACCAGCATCGGCAGTTTGGAGTTGGGGATTGCCCCGTCATCGGCGAAGGTGAATGTCTGTGGTTCGCTCATGCTTCGTCACTCCGCTGAGGTCGATTGGTCATGGTTGCGCAGGCCCCGTTCTTCATCGTCGGCGCCGGCCGCTCAGGCACCACGCTGCTGCGGCTGATTCTGGCTGGCCATTCGCGCCTGCATATTCCGCCCGAAACCTGGTTTCTGCGTTCGCTGGTGCACGATTTTCCGCTGTCCGGCGCCCTGACGCAACCTCAGGTCGAACGCGCGATCCAGACGATGGTTCGGGACGAGCGCTGGCCCGATATGGACATGGCCGAGGAGGAACTGCGGCGTCAGGCTGCCGCGCTGCCGCAGCCGACGCTCGTTGACGTGATCGACCTCGTCTATCGCCATCTGCTGGCAACAAGCAACAAACAGCGGCTGGGGGACAAGACGCCGCATTATTTTTCCATAGTTCCGGAACTGGCGGCGCTGTATCCGGGTGCGAAGTTCATCCATCTGGTTCGCGACGGGCGCGACGTAGCGATATCGTGGATCGATGCCGGATGGCAGCGCTACTACGAAACGCTCTTCGAATGGCCGGCGGCCATGGCGCACCTGCATCGCGATCGTGCCGCGTATCCGGACCGCATGCTTGAGATCCATTATGAAGACCTTGTGCGGCAACCGGCAGATGTGGCCCAGCGTATCTGCGCTTTTTTGGGTGAGGCTTTCGAACCGGCGATGCTCGACTGGCAGGACAGAACCGGCCTTGTGGCCTCGCGCGATCGCCATCTGCACGCGCGTTTGCAGCAGCCGCTTTCGGGCGATGCGATTGCAGTGTGGCGCCACCGCCTGTCGGCGTTTGAATGTTTCACCGTCGAGGCCTGCCTGCATCGCGAACTGACGCAGAGCAATTATGAGCTGCGCTTCACGGCAAGCGGCTGGCGTCCCCTGTTCAGGCTAACCGCCACGGTATTGCGCGCGCTGGCCCCGTTGCTGCATCGCGGGATCCCGTATTTGCAGAAGCGACGGATGCTGCCCCGACAGGTGTACTTGTGACGCGTCATCCGCCCTATCGGAACCGCGCAGCGGAATACGGGGTCGTATCGAATGCCGGCGGCTTGCCACTAACCATGTCTGCAATCAAACGCGCCGTCGTCGGCCCCGCTGTCAATCCAACATGCCCGTGGCCAAACGCATGCAGCACGTCCGGACAGCCTGATGCCGGACCAATGCAAGGCAGTCCATCCGCAATCGATGGCCGATGTCCCATCCAGGTCTTCACCCGAAAATCCGCCGCCAGCTCTGGAAACACGCGGCGAGCAAAATCCCTCAGCACATCTGCCCTTTTCCAGTTCGGTGCCGCCGCCAGACCGGCCAACTCAACCTGTCCCGCCAGGCGCAGGCCCTGCGGTGTCATCACGCAAGCCATCTTGCCATCGCTCGGCGAGAGAGGATAACGCGGCGCAATGCCGGGGTTTTCGATCAGTACGTGATAGCCCCGTTCGGTCTCCAACGGTACTCGGTCGCCCGCCTCAGCCGCTAACAGCTTTGACCAGGCTCCGGCCGCAATCACCGCCTTGTCGCACGCGATTTCACCGCCATCCGTGCGCACCGCGCGCAAGCGACGCGATTCAATACGCAACCCAGTTGCCCGGACCCGACGATGTGTCGCCCCCAAGGCGCAGGCGTGGTGGACCAGTGCATTCACATATGCACCGGGATCGCGGCACTGACCATTTTCTTCAACCAGCAACGCAAATTTATAGCGCCTGTCGAGTGTCGGCTCGCGCTGGCGCAGCTCTTCCTCCGACAGTTCGAGCCAGCGCACGCCATTCTCCCGTCGCAAACGCCACGATAGCCCTTCGGCCTCGAAATCGGCGCGGCTGGGAAAGACGTACAACACACCCTGCCGCGCAATCAGATCGCCAACGCCGGCCTCCTCTGCCAGCCTGCGATGGCGCTCCGGCGCTTCCAGCAATAACGGCCGCAACGCTCGTGCAGTGGCCGCGACGCGCGCCTCGGTCGCCCCGGCGCGCACAAAGCGCCAGAGCCATGGCAACAAACGTGGCAGATACGACCAGCGAATTGCCAACGGGCCGAGCGGATCGGCCAGATAGCCCGGAACCTTTTTCCAAATCCCGGGCGCGGACATCGGAATGATCGAACTCGGATTGAGCTGGGTGCCATTGCCGTAACTGGCGGCTTGCTCGCCGCCCGGATCGCCAGGTTCGACGATCGTCACGCGATGCCCATCGCGCAGCAACTCGACCGCTGTGGCCGCACCAACGACGCCGGCGCCGATCACCACGACATGCTGCTGCGCCATCGGTGTCTGCCGCTACGCGTTCTTCTTCACGCCGTAGAATTGCGGCCAACCATCGCGAATGTCGGTCAGGTAGTTATGAAACGCGGTTGGCTGGTCGTACATGCCAAGCGGCACATAAGGCGGGCTCTGCCAGAACTCTACCTGCATTTGCCCGGCGATCTTCTTTTGCGCTGCAATGTCGGGCGCATCGAACCAAGCCTGGCGCAACTCTTCCATCTTCGGATCGGTCGGCCAACCGAACCAGTTTCCAGTCGTCCCACTGCTCTGGATCGCGATGTCCGGTGCTGGCGAGATGTTCCCAAACCCGCCAAGGAACGTATAGAAAATGTTCCAGCCGCCCTTATCGTTCGGCTCCTTGCTGGCACGCCGTTGCACCACCGTGCCCCATTCCAGCGCCTGAAAATCGGTATTCATGCCGATCTTTTTCAACGTGTCAGAGGCGACCTGGGCCTCCGCCCAAATGGTCGCGATCGTGGACGCCGCGAGGATCACAACCTTCTCGCCCTTGTATCCCGCGGCGATCAGATCCTGCTTGAGCTTGTCGTAATTTTTCGGACCGCGGGTGATTTCCACACCGACCGTGCTCGCCATCGGCGTGCCGGGAACGAAGATGCCGACATCGGTTTTGATCAGGCTCGGATCGGCGCCGGCCACCGCCTCCATCACCTCCTTCTGGTCGATCGCCTCGAGCACGACGCGGCGTATTGCCGCATTGTCGAATGGCGGGAACAGGTGGTTGAAGCGGAGGCAACCGATTTCGCCGGTACGGTCCTTCACCGCCAGCGTCAGGTCCTGGCTGCGCTTCAATAGTGGCAGCAGATCGATGGATGGGTTCTCCCACCAGTCGATCTCGCCCTGCGTCAGGGCCGCCGACGCGGTCGCCGGATCCGGAATGAAGTTCCATACCACGCGATCGATATAGACGATCTTCGGCCCGGCATTGAAGCTCGGCTTGCCGTCCTTGCGCGGAACGTATTTTTCATTCTTCACATAGACGACGCGCTGACCCGTAATACGCTCTGACGCGACGAACTTGAACGGTCCGCTGCCGACGGCCTCGGTGACCTGCTTGAACGGATCGGTCATCGCCAACCGTTCCGGCATGATCGCGCAGTAGACCTGCGCCAAAGCGTTCGGCAGCAATGCGAATGGCTTTTTGAGCCGGAAACGAATCACCTTGTCGGACGGCGCGGAGATCTCATCGACCCGCGCCATCAGCGCGCCGCCGAATGGGTCTCGCTTGGCAAACCGCTCGATGGACGCAGCGCAATCCTTGGCCAGCACCGGCGTGCCATCGTGAAACGCCAGGCCGTCGCGCAGCGTCAATTCCCACAGCTTGCCGTCGTCTTCGGTCTTCGAGCCTTCGACCATCTGCGGCTGCACGTTGAAGTCGGCGTCATAGCCATACAGCGTGTCATAAACCGCGAGCGAGAAATTGCGTGTGATGTCCGCGGTGGTCCACACGGGATCGAGCGACACCAAATCGGCGTGCGGCGTGAAGGTGATCGTCTTCGCCCCTTCCGCATGCACGATGCGCGGTGCGGCCAGCGCGGTAACCCCGGCAAGGGCCGTCTTCAGAACTTCCCGGCGCTGCATTTTTTTGGCGTCCTCCAACTCGATAATACGAACTTCTACTCCATCCGGCCCGCTTCAGCAATCACACGCGGCGGACGCCGTAGAACTGCGGCAACCCCTCGTGAATATCGGTCAGGTCGTTGCGGAAAGCGGTAGGCTGGTACAGCATGCCGAGCGGCGCATAGGACGGGTTACGCCAGAATTGCAGTTGCATATCGCGCGCGATCGACTGCTGTGCACCCAGGTCGGGCGCATCGAACCAGGCCGCGCGCAGTCGCTCCATCTCCGGATCGGTTGGCCAGCCGTACCAGCCATTGCCGTCGGCCCGCAGCGCCACGGCCGCGGCGGGCGTGATATTCTGCGTGCTGGTCTGCAAGGTAAAGAAGATGCTCCAACCGCCTTTGTCGATCGGCGCCTTGCTGGCGCGCCGCTGCTGCACGGTGCCCCAGTCCATCGTCCGCAGATCGACGTTGAAGCCGATGCGCTGCAACAGATCAGCGCCAACCTGCCCTATCGCGTTGGCGCTCGCCGAATCGGATGCAGCCAGCACCACGATCTTCTCACCGCGATAACCCGCCGCCGCCAGTTGCTGCCGCAGTCTGTCCGGCTCGCCGGCGCCCTGCATCACATCCACGCCGACCTCGCTCGCCATCGGCGTGCCGGGCACGAACAGCCCGACTTTCTGCTGGATCAGCAGATCGGGCACCGCCCCGCCAATCGCCTGCATGAAGCTTCTCTGATCGATGGCCGAAACGACCAACCGACGGATCGCCGGATTATCGAACGGCGGGTAAAGCGCGTTGAAGCGCATGATGGCGTTCTGCGCCGCGTGGTCCTTCACCACGACAGAGACATCCGGGCTCCGTCGCAACGTCGGCACGAGATCGATCGGCGGGTTTTCCCACCAGTCGAACTCGCCCGATATCAATGCCGCCGCGGCAGTTGCCGGGTCAGGCACCACGGTCCACTCGATGCGATCGAACCAGGCGATCTTTGGACCGGCGGCGAATTCCGGTTTGCCGCTGCTCCGCGGCACATAGCCGGCGAATCTTTCATAGACCACGCGCGACCCAACCACACGTTCATCGGCAACAAAGCGATACGGGCCGCTACCGACCATCTCCGTCACCTGCTTGAACGGATCGGTCATCGCCAGACGTTCCGGCATGATGACCGGAACGCTGATGAGCACCGCCAGCGCGTCGGGCACCAGGGCGAACGGCTTGTTCATCCGCAAGCGGATCAGCTTGTCGGTAGGCGCAGAGATCTCATCGGTACGTGCCAGCATCACCGCACCGAATGCATCGCGTTGACCCCAGCGCCGGATGCTGGCAACGGCGTCTCGCGCCAGGACAGGCGTGCCGTCATGGAATTGCAGGCCGTCACGCAACGTCAGTTCCCACAGCCGGCCGCCATCGTGGACGACGTGGCCTTCCACCATCTGCGGCTGTGGCCGATACGCGTTGTCCATGCCGTACAGAGTGTCGAACACCATCAACCCGTGTTCGCGTGTCACCGAGGCGGTGGTGAAGTGCGGATCGAGCGTTGCCAGGTCGGATTGCGGAATGAACTTCAAGATGCGTGCGGCATCGGAACGCGCGATGCGAGGCGCGGCCAGTACAGCGGCGCCGGCAACCCCCGCCGTCAACAATCCGCGCCGGTGCATTCAGGTCTCCGACGCATGCAAAGCCGCCGCAACGATCGGCGCGGCCGCGACCGACATGCGTTGGCCATCATGGCCGACACCCGGCACGTCGATGACAGTCCATGCGCAATGCGTACCCAACGTTGCAGCGGCCGCACGTCCGGCAGCGAGATAGTTATGCGCACGCTCGTGCCGCGTTGCGCCCTGGCGCATGGAACGCGGACCCTTGGGGAAAAACCGGCCGGTGGTCTTGGTATCATTCGTGCCGGTCATCACCGTGATGCGGAAACGCAGCAGCGCGCCCAACGCATCAGCATCGAGTTCGGTTTCGCCCAGGCCGAATGGCCACGCGATATCCAGATCCGGCATCGCGTAGGTGCCCGCGTTCGCGCTGACGGCGACCGCAACATGCTCGCGGAATCCGAACGAGAGCATGCGGTGCACGAACTGCCCGCCAGCGGAATGACCAAACAATCCATAGCGCCGCCGGGTCGTCACGCCCTGCGTTTGCAACGCCGCGAACAGCCGCTCGTCGATGCCATAGGTCCATTGCGCGCGCGGGTTCCGCGTGCCGGCTTCGTCGCGCAAATTACCGAAGTGGTACCACAGGTATTCCGGAAACGACGCCTCCGGGAATTCGATGGCGATCGCCAGGATGCCGGCCGCGTCAGCCAGCTTCAGCCAGTAGTCGCGATATGCCTCCCCGTTGCGGCCGACGCCGTGATGCACGAACAGCACCGGCGTATCCGCGGCGAATTGCGATGGTCGCGCCGCGTGCAGCACCAGGGGACGTTCAGGAAATGCCGGGTCGAGGTAAGGCAGCGAGTTCGCACCGGGCGCATCCACCAGGCGCGACAGATCCGTCATCGGCCGATTTCTCTGGTGCTACGAACGGCATGCGCTGGGGCAGGGTCTTGCATGAACGCGACGCCTTATTTCGGCGCCACGGCAGCCGCCGCGGATGGCCCGAGCACCGTCAGTCTTGCGCCGTCGCCGGTCGCCTCGACGTGCACATAGCCGAACCGCGCCGTCAGCTCGATGATATCCATCAGGGTCTGCCGGTTGCTGTCACTCAACTGGCCGACTGAATGGAACTGCAGATCGAGTTCAAGTTTGGGAGCCTGCTGCGTCTGGCGGACAATCTTGTCCTGCAACGCCGGTTCACTGGGCAGGGGCACGCCATCCCACGACGCGCTCCCATCCGGATTGATTGTGAGAGTCACGGCCTTCTGCGGTTGCGGCGCATCCGCCGCATGCGCCGCGGCAGCACCGCCGACTGCCACGACGAGCCACGCGACGCGGAGAAAGCTACGAACCATGCTTGACTCGCGGCGCAAGGAACACTCCGCGCTCCAGGATTTCGAGCGTGTATTCCCGATATGTCACGCCCGCCGCTTCGGCACATGCCAGACGCCGCAATGCGATCTCGCGCGGCGGCGTTTTCCACGCGCGTTTCACGGCGCGCTTCCAACACCAAAGGCGCCAGGATGCACTCGGCTCGGCAGGCTCCGGATCGAGCGGCGGGCCGCCGTTATGGCCAAGCCAGGACGCGATCTCCCGGGCCGCCCCAATCCCCCGATCCAGCCCCGACAGGTCAGGCCGCCTTCGCGACCGCACGCTTCGCAATGACCCCGACAAGATGGGCACGATATTCGGCGCTCGCATGGATATCGCCATTCATCCCGTCGGCCGGCGTCTTGATCCCCGCCACCGCATCGGGAGAAAAGTTCGCCGACAGCGCCTGTTCCATCGCCGTCTGCCGGAACACGCCGCCCTGGCCCGCCCCGGTCACCGCGACGCGCACGCCGGCGGGAAACTTCGCAACAAATATCCCAACGATCGCGTACCGCGAGGCCGGATTGCGGAACTTCTCATACCCCGCCTTCTCCGGCACCGGAAACTCAACTTCCGTTATCAACTCATCCTGCTCCAGCGCGGTCGAGAACATGCCGGTGAAGAAGTCGTCCGCCTTGATCGAGCGCTTGTTGGTCTTGATCGTCGCGCCCAGCGCCAGCGCCGCCGCCGGATAATCCGCCGCCGGATCGTTGTTGGCGATGCTGCCGCCGATCGTGCCGCGATGCCGCACGGCCTCGTCACCAATCATGCCTGCAAGCGCGGCCAGGCCGGGGATTTTCGCGTTCAGCTCGGCACTTTTCGTCACCGTCGCATGCGTCGTCATGGCGCCGATGGTGACGCTGTTGGCGCCAACCTTGATGCCGGTTAGCCCAACCTTGGCCAGGTCGACGATTACCGTTGGCTTGGCGAGCCGCTGCTTCAGCACCGGAATGTAGGTCATTCCGCCGGCGAGCGCCTTCGCCTCGGGATCGGCCGCGAGCAACTTCACCGCGTCGTCGACGCTGGCCGGCTTCTGATAGGAGAAATCATACATCGTCCTGGTTCCTCTTATTCCGCCGCCATCGCGGGACGGCCGGCTTGGATGATCGACCACAGTTTTGCGGGTGTCGCCGGCATGTTGATATGCCGCACGCCGTAATCGCGCAGCGCATCGACGATAGCGCCGATCACCGCCGGCGGCGAACCGATCGCGCCCACCTCGCCGCACCCCTTCACCCCAAGCGGGTTGTGCGTGCACAGCGTAACCTCAGTCGCAACCTTGATGTTCGGCACGTTGTCGGCACGCGGCATGGTGTAGTCCATGAACGAGCCGGACAGCAGTTGACCGTCGTCGTTGTAAACCGCGTTCTCGAGCAATGCCTGGCCGACGCCCTGGGCGACGCCGCCTTGCACCTGGCCTTCGACGATCATCGGGTTGATCACGCGGCCGACGTCGTCCACCGCGACGAAGCTCACCACGTCCGGAACGCCGGTATCCATGTCCACCTCTATCTCGCAGACGTGGCAGCCAGCGGGGAAGGTAAAGTTCTTCGGATCGTAGAACGCGGTTTCCTCAAGTCCCGGCTCGAGTTCCTCGATCGGATAGTTGTGCGGCACATAGGCGGCGAGCGAAATCTCCGCCAGCGCCTTCGACTTGTCCGTGCCGGCAACGGTGAATTTTCCGTCGGCGAACTCGATGTCGTCCACCGACGCTTCCATCAGATGCGCGGCGATCTTCTTGCCCTTGGCGATGACCTTATCCATGGCCTTCACCATCGCCGATCCACCAACCGCCAGGCTGCGGCTGCCATAGGTCCCCATGCCGAACGGAATCTTCCCCGTGTCGCCATGGATTACCTCCACTTGCTCGATCGGCACGCCGAGCTGCGCGGAGACAAGCTGCGCAAAGGTCGTCTCATGCCCTTGGCCGTGGCTGTGCGCGCCGGTGAACACGGTGACGCTGCCGGTTGGATGCACACGGATGTTGGCGCACTCATATAAGCCGGCGCGCGCACCGAGCGAACCGACCACGGCGGACGGCGCGATGCCGCATGCCTCGATATAGGTGGACACGCCGAGACCAAGCAGCTTGCCCCGCGCCTTCGCAGCCGCACGCCGCGCTTCGAAGCTGTCGTAGTTGGCGGCCTTCAGCGCGGTATCCAGCGTCACCTGGTAGTTGCCGCTGTCGTATTGCAACGCTACCGGTGTTTGATATGGGAATGCGTCAGCAGGAATGAAGTTCTGCCGCCGCACCGCGATG